>JBGCFS010000022.1:0-89723 GCA_045107035.1 Hyphomicrobiales bacterium | reverse complement strand
TTTTGACGAGGAAATTCGTAAATCAGGCACAAAAGTTGTGAAACCGCGCGCGGTGATTTGCCAATGCGCGCGGAATTGCGTATGCGCTGTGACGCTGGGGTAGTACAAGTTTGAAAAGAGGCGTCTAAATATGGCCAATGTGGTTGTCGTCGGTTCCCAATGGGGCGATGAAGGCAAAGGTAAAATTGTCGACTGGTTGTCAGAGCGTGCTGATGTTGTGGTGCGTTTTCAGGGCGGTCACAATGCCGGGCATACGCTGGTTATTGATGGCGTAAGCTACAAGCTGAGCCTTCTGCCATCCGGCCTCGTGCGCGGAAAGCTATCCGTAATTGGCAATGGTGTGGTTATTGACCCACATGCGCTTGTGGCAGAAATTGGTCGTTTAGGCGCGCAAGGTATCAAGATTAATCGCGACGTTTTGCGCATTGCTGATAACTCGACACTTATCCTTTCTCTACACCGCGAGTTGGATGCTGTGCGCGAGAATTCAAATACTGGCACAAAAATTGGCACAACGAAGCGCGGCATTGGGCCTGCATATGAAGATAAGGTTGGGCGCCGTGCTATTCGGGTCATGGATTTAGCGAATCTAAAAACATTGCCCGCGAAGATTGACCGTCTTTTAAGCCATCACAATCCACTGCGCCGCGGTCTCGGCTATGATGAGATTGACGGCCAGACGTTGTTTGATGAGTTGGCATCTGTTGCAGATGACGTTTTGCCTTACATGGATACAGTCTGGAAATTGCTGGACGATCAGCGCCGCGCTGGGAAACGCATTCTGTTTGAAGGCGCGCAAGGTGCGCTTCTCGATATTGATCACGGCACGTACCCATTTGTTACGTCCTCAAATACGACTGCAGGGCAGGCTGCAACCGGTTCCGGTCTTGGTCCAAGCTCAATTGGTTATGTGCTTGGCATCACCAAAGCCTACACCACACGGGTTGGTGAGGGACCTTTTCCGACAGAGCAACTGAATGAAGTTGGCGAGTATCTTGGTGAGCATGGACATGAGTGGGGCACGGTAACAGGTCGCAAACGTCGTTGTGGTTGGTTTGATGCTGTATTGGTACGCCAAACAGTCAGCACAAACGGTATGACTGGTATTGCGTTGACCAAATTGGACGTTCTTGACGGTTTGGATGAAATAAAGATTTGCACCGGGTACAAGTTAGACGGTGAACTGATTGATCATTTACCTGCATCTCAGGGGGGACAACAACGTATTGAGCCAATTTATGAGACAATAGAAGGCTGGAAAGCGACGACAGCTGGCGCTACCAGTTGGGCGGAATTGCCTGCTCAGGCCATTAAATACGTGCGTAGAATCGAAGAATTAATAGGAACTCCGGTGGCAATGCTATCCACAAGTCCTGAAAGAGATCATACAATTCTTGTGCAAGACCCATTTCATGATTAAAGTTATTTTAACTATCGGCTGAAGACTAGAGAGCAAAGTATAAGCGTATGGCTGATTTCTATAAAGTTTTGAGAAAAACTGTCGAAGCACTTCCTGTTGCAACAGGACAGGCACGACGTTCGGTCTATGATCGGGCACGGATGGCACTGGGCGGTCAGCTGGATGCTATGAATCCTCCTCTACCTCCTTCGGAAGTCTCAAGGCAACGCCTGGGTCTGGAAGACAGCATTCGTGCAGTTGAAGAAGACTATGTTGCTGGCAAGATCATAACAAATTCTGAGCGGGAAAACGCAGCACGGGTTGCCCAGCTTGAAGAAGAAGAGGCGGCCTTTCGCGCCCAGCGTTCATCTCGTCAGGTTCAGGATGCTGCCGCAAATATGCGAGATGCAGCACCAATAGACGATAATGTTGCTTTCGATGTGCCTGCGGCTGCACCACAGCCTCGAAGGCAACAGGGGCCTGTTCCTCAGCCTGTCGCAGAAGCAAGACCCGCGCCGACTTCACGACGCGCGCCAGAACCGATCTTGGAGCCTGCTCCGCCAGTGAGCGAAGAGCCTTCCATGGCTGCATTTGATGCTGCGGTTGAATCAGCACGATCACTGGGCGAGCCGCCGATGCGGTCTGAACCTGCTCTCCGTGAGCCGGATGTTGCTGCAGAGCCGCGCCTACGTGAGTCTGGTAGTGTTGCGGGACAATCCGGTAGATTGTCACGTCGCCGTGGTCGCGACGAATATTACGATGCGCCAGCTGTTGATGATCCGTATATGGATGAGCCAGCCCCGGGGCAGGATGACTATTACGAAGATGAGCCAAGAGTGTCGGCTGCTTCAGCGTTCGATGATGAACCTGTTCTGACCGCTGCTAATGATGCGCGTGGGGCACGGTACGGTCGTGGTCGCGGAAACGATGATTATTATGATGCTCGTCAACCGGATTATGAGCCGATTCGCAAGAAACGCCGCATTTGGCCATGGCTACTGTTGCTGATTATTCTTGGGTTGCTTGGCGGTGGCGGATATTGGGCCTTCCAGAACAAGGAAGACCTGATGGGAATGGCTGAAAAATGGCTTGATTATGGGGATGGCGATGTTAACCCATTGAAACCTGCCATCGGTGATGGTGCTGCTGGCGATGGACCGCGACGTGTTAACGCAAATGGTGCGCCTAATGATGAACCTCAGGAACCTGCGGAGCCGCCAAAGAATGACGGTCGTATTATTGATGATGCAGGGCAGATGAACCCTGATGTAGAAAGTAGTGTCAATGGTGCTGCTGTTGGCGAGGGCGTGCTTCCGCAATCCGCAATTCTTTATGAAGAAGGCCCAACTGCTGAAGAATCTCGCGCCGTTCGTGGTGGAACCTCTTGGCGCATTCAAGAGCAGGACCAAGGATTGCCAATTATCATTGGCCGCGTTGAAGTGCCTGCGCGCAGATTAACTGTGGATGTCACAATTCGCAAAAATGAAGATGCTTCTCTTTCGGCTAGTCACTTGGTGGAGCTGTCCTTTGCGGCACCTCCTCAGGCTGTCGGTGGTGGTATCGAAGATGTTCCAGCTCTATTGCTAAAATCCAGCGAAGAAGCGCAGGGAGAGTTGATGGCCTCTGTGAGTGTGAAGGTTTCTGACACTTTGTTTTGGGTGGCCTTATCGTCAGCAGAAGAAGATGTAGCGAAAAACCTGGAATTGCTCGGATCCAGAACATGGTTTGACTTACCGGTGCGCTACAAAAATGGCCGCAGGGCAATTATTACGTTAGAGAAGGGCCGAGAGGGCGAGCTTGTGTTTGCACAAGCTCTTGAAGCTTGGAACAGAGCGAACTAGACTACTAATATGCGGCTGATGATTACCAGCCGCAAAAGACTGTTTCGAGGGGTGTCCCGGCGTTAACGGGGCTGAGATGGAAATAGAGTTGTCGAACTTTCCAGTTTGACAACACGCGTTTTCGGACCCTTTGAACCTGATCCGGATCATGCCGGCGAAGGGACGAAAAGCGCTTCTTACTGCACGCTTGCGCACCTTTCCGCATGGTCCCAGATGACAAGGGACTTTTCGCGTGAGACTTCACGAGATTGACACAAGTAAATCGGCATCGACCGACGACAGAGCATCAGTTTTATCTGCTGTTTTGCGCGGATGCCTGGTTCTATTTGCTATTGTCGTGTTGTGGCAGGCGATTGTTTCTCTTTTCGATTTACCTCCGTTTATTTTGCCCGGGCCTTTATCGGTAGCGCAAAGCCTTGCGGCAAATTTTTCATACTTGGCAGGACATGCAGGTATTACAGCAAGTGAAATTCTTATTGGGCTTGGCCTTGGGCTGTTCCTTGGCGTTGCGACTGGGCTCGTTATGGCTATGTCCATTTCAGTGGAACGACTGGTGTTTCCCGTTGTCCTTGCGACACAGGCCTTGCCCGTTTTTGCGATCGCACCGTTGTTGGTTCTCTGGTTCGGGTTTGGACTTGCCTCCAAAATTATCATGGCTACGCTCATAATCTACTTTCCAATTACGTCCGCATTCTATGATGGTTTGCGCCGAACAGATCCCGATTTACTGGATCTTGGCCGCATTGCAGGCGCGAGTTCACTTCAGAGTTTGCTTCACTTGCGCGTTCCTTCAGCTTTGCCTGCGCTTGCTTCAGGTGTGCGGGTTGGTGCGACATTGGCGCCAATTGGCGCCGTGGTAGGCGAGTGGGTTGGCTCTTCCGCAGGGCTTGGATTTGTCATGCTTCACGCCAATGCACGGATGCAAACCGATCTGATGTTTGCGGCTCTTATCATTCTTGCAGTTTTCGTCTTGCTGTTGCGTTTCGCAATAGAACACCTCACACGCCGATTGGTTTTCTGGATGCCAGAAAGCCACGGTGGGTCTCCTTCGCTTACTTAAACAGGAAAAAAATATGCGAATTTTTCTAAGTATACTTATTGTATTAGCTGGTCTTGGCACCTCCCATGCCAAAGAAAAACTAACAGTTCTTCTGGACTGGTTTGTCAATCCAGATCACGCACCGCTTATTTTGGCGCAGGAACTTGGGTTGTTTGAACGCGCAGGCCTAGATGTTGAATTGGTGGCACCAGCGGACCCGTCTGCACCTCCACGTTTGGTTGCTGCAGGGCAGGGTGATATTGCTATTTCCTATCAGCCGAGCCTTCACCTGCAAATTAAAGAAGGCTTGCCGGTTGCTTGGATTGCGACCTTGGTGGAAACACCGCTGAATTCTTTGGTTGTCCTTAAGGACAGCCCGATCAAAACTCTCATGGATTTGAAGGGCAAGAAAGTCGGTTTCTCCGTTGGCGGTTTTGAAGATGCGCTACTGGGAGCGATGCTTCAAGGTGTTGGACTTAGCCTTAATGATGTAGAGCTCATCAATGTGAATTTCTCACTTTCCCCGTCGATCATCAGCGGAAATGTTGACGCTGTTATTGGTGCATTCCGTAATTTTGAACTCAACCAAATGGATATTGTAAACCATCCTGGCGTCGCTTTTTATCCTGAAGAACATGGCGTGCCGGTTTACGACGAGTTGATCCTTATCGCACATATGGATAAAGCCGATGATCCGCGATTTGCCAAATTTGTTTCAGCGATTGAAGCAGCAACAATCTACTTGACGAACCATCCTGAAGACGCCTTGGAGTTGTTCATCAAAGCTCATCCCGATTTGGATGATGAGCTGAACCGCCGTGCGTGGTTTGACACTTTGCCACGCTTTGCAAAGCGTCCATTTGCGTTTGATAGAGCGCGTTATGAGCGATTTGCAGCGTTTATGAAGGAACGTGGCTTGATCGACGAAATTCCTGATATGGCGCGTGTCGCCAGACCTTTGAACTAGTTTTAGTATCAGAACACTCCGCACACAATGCGGAGTGTTCTATGCCAAGGGTCCTAGCGCCACTTTATAGAGCATCCCATGGATGGTTTTTGATGCTCAGGCCCATGACCAGTTTTTGCTACCAACTGCATGGCATTCAGTAGTTCGGGCGTTCTGTTCTGTCCGTCCTGCATTCCCGCGTCATCAAGACGACCTCGATATTGTAACTCTGCATTATTGTTGAAGCCGAAGAAGTCAGGTGTACAAACTGCGCCATAGATGCGGCCGACGGTTTGATCATCATCCACCAGGTATGGAAAACTGAAACCATGATTTGCTGCAAATTGCTTCATGCGTGCCGGGCTGTCTGCTGGTACGGAGCGATAGTCATTTGACATCAATGCAACGACACCAATGCCTTCGGCCTGCAATGCCTTTGCGTCCTCAACTAGCCGTTCAATGATCGCGTGAACATATGGACAATGATTGCAGATAAAAGCGATCAGCAATCCATTTTCACCCATCAATTCTTCTGTGTTGTGCATAACCCCATCGGGATCGGCGAGCGAGAAAGACGGTGCTTTCCAACCAAAATCGCAAAGAGGTGTATCAAGAAGCATTGGTTCGCCTTTGTGTGTCTGATCTATAGATTATTATGTGTGGGTCTTTGGTACTAAGTTCAAGCTCCGGCTGCTGACAGATTTTAGCTACCGGATGTATTATGTCAGCAGAAATTGGATGGGAGCACATATGTCGGCCGTACGCATCAATGATATTTCTAATTATTTGACCGATACATTTGATGGACTGGCACCAACGGAAACTTGGGGCGAGCTTAGCTTTTTCTATAATCCTGAGAAAAGGCTGCCTCGTGGCACCTATTTTTGTACCATCAAGGAAAAAGATGGCGACAATGATAAGGGTTCAAACCTGAACCGCGACGACGTTTACCGGATGAACTTTGGGCTGCCACCGAAAGTATTCGAGAATGTATTTGGTCCGCGTCCCGCTCGTCTGGGAAAGAGCCAAACAATCGAAGGGCCGTGGGATTTCACCGCACTGAACATGTTAATGCCTCATCCTGTGTATGGCTGGATGGGATGGGTATGTTTGCTTAGCCCTGAGGCGGTAACTTTTGATGAGATAAAGCCGCTGCTAACCATCGCTCACAAGCACTCGGTTAAGAGTTTTAACAGGCGGATTAAATGAAGCTGTTACTGCGTTAGGATTTTTTGACAAACTCAGTCAGAATAACAATCTGCTGACCGTTAACACGTCCCTCAATGTGTTTGGCATTGTCATGAACAAGCGAAATGCCGCGCACAGCCGTTCCGCGCTTGGCGGTAAAATTTGCGCCTTTCACGTTCAGGTCTTTTATCAAGACCACCGTGTCACCTGCGGTTAACACTGTGCCATTGCTATCTAAGTGGCGGATATCTGGCCCAGTGTCTTCCTCCTCCGAGGTGGATTGACCCTCGCGTGCCCAGGCCAAAACGCTGTCTTCCAGATAGAGCATATCTAGTAGATCACGCGCCCAAGCCTCATCACTCAATTGGGTCAGTATACGCCACGCAACAACCTGAACTGCAGGTGTCTGACTCCACATGCTTTCACTCAGGCAACGCCAGTGATGCATGTCTAAACCTTCGGAACTTTCGATCTGGTCACTGCATTTTTTGCATGCGTAAACGCTTGTCTCAGGGTCTGAAACTGTGTGGGAAAAAACAGCGAGTGCACCGAGATTTATTGTAGAACCACAAAGTTCACATTTTGATTCAGATCGGGATTGTAACACGTTGATATTCATAAAGGTCTCGATCTGTTGTTTTGCTTAAGTACTAGTCACAATATGAATTGCATTGGCATTGGGTAAGCAACGCCATGTCAGCTTTCGAATTGTTTCTCAACTTGTTTTTAGGAACAGGCCCCATCTGTATCCGGTGCTTTCGGCTCGGTGTCTTAGAACCAAAATAGTGAGAACCAACATCAGAACCTCTGAGAATATTCCACTATACCAAATGCCCTGTTCCCCAAACATTAGGGGTAGCATCAACGTCAAAGGTATTGCGAAAAGAAAGGTGCGCGGTAGCCCCAGAATTGCAGCGCGCGCAGCGTCACCAATCGCTTGAAAATAGGTTCCCATTATCATCAAGGGTCCAAACAAGAATAGCAGTAAACTCACGAGTGGTAGAATGCGGCCAATCTCCGAGGTAATGTTTGCATCATCAACAAATATGAAACCGATTTGGGTTCGAGACACAAAGAAAATCGTCTGGATGAGCGTGCAATACGCAAATGCAACCCCGAGGGCAATTGTCAGGCTTCCATTTGCGCGCGCCCAGTTTTTAGCTCCAAAGTTGTTTCCAACAATTGTCTGAAATGCCATGCTTATGCCAAGCAAAGGCAGAAAGGTAAATGTCATGAGGCGGGTTACAATCCCATAGGCTCCGGCTGTCGCCTCGTAGTTTTCCAAGCTCCATAGCTGCAAGCAATAAAGTGTCACACCTGCCGAAAGGGAAACGCCAAGATAGCCCAGGCTTGAGGGCGCCCCAAGCGCGAGCAACTCTAGCCAATAGCTATACCCGAATCTGAAATTTTTGAGCTCTATGGATGTTGCGAACTTGCCCATCACACGAACACCCATAATGGCTAGAAGCGAGCACGCCTGGGCCAACACTGTACCATAGGCAGAACCGGCTACGCCCCACTGGAATTGTACGATAAGTAGGTAGTCGAACCAGATATTTAGCGCGGCTGATAAAAGCGTGATGAAAGTCATCGTAATCAAGCGTCCTTCGCAGCGAAGAGCATCCAGATTGATGCCAAGCACGAAAACCAATGGGGAATAGACAATAAGGATGAACATGTAGGTGTGGCCCATGTCAGCCAATGCCATTGATCCGTTTGCCGCCTGTAGCGAGAGCTCGTAACCACCAAACAAGAACAGGGAAATGAGCAAACCGCAGATGATGAGGGACAAGATAATAGCTTGCCAAAAGAGCGCGCCAGCATTTGCTTTCTGATTTGCTCCAAGAAGCCGGGCAAAAATGCTGGAGAAGCCATTTGATACCAGTGTGGAGAGCGCAATTAACATCATGAACAGGGGGAACATGAGTGTGACGGCCGTTAGGGCATCTGCGCCCACGAACTCTCCGAGAAAATAAGCGTCTACAAGGGTGAAGAGGCCATTCACAAGCATGATCAACACAATTGGAGACGCTGTTTTTACAAAGAGCAACGGAAGAGGACCGACCAAAAACATATTGTCTGGTTGAGTTGTATTCTTATTCATTTTTAAAATCCGAATGGGCGTTAAAACGCACTAAACCTTATGTCCAAAGGCTTAGTTGAGGCTGTCCGTTGGAGGTTTTCTCAACCGTCTTGAAATCCTTACCAATGTTGCAGGTAACGCGTCGGCGGAATGCTGAAAAACTCTCGAAAGTTACAACGTCTACGGGCACGTCAAACAAGAGGGTCAAGCGCAACCGATCTGTCCCGGTACTGCTTTGGATGCCCAAAACTTCAGCGTCAAATGGTTGCCCCAAATAATGTCCATGTACCCGGCTACCAATTCTCAATGAATTTTGCGGTTGGTTACCAATGGCTGCGTGGAGCGTATTCCAGTCTTTGTATCCCAATTGATGGGCTAGCAACTCCAATGATTTGCTGTGGCCAATTACTGTACCAGCAGTCTCCAGCTTAGTACGCAAGCGTTTCGCCTGAGCTTTCAGCTCATCCAGCGTTGGTAGGGAAGTTGTATTCTTCATCTCAAACCTCAATTGTTTGGATGCAGACAGTCAATGGTGCTCGCATTGCCATCAGTCCGCACAAACAGAGATCGGAAGATGGAAGTTTTCTAAGAAAGGCTTCACCGTGACAAAGTCAGCGAGCGGCAGGGGCCCATACCCTGAGGCTCCATTAGTCCCGCTTGTACGACTTGTCAATTCCGCTTTCAGAGCAACTCGTTCAATTCAGACAGGTGTTGCACAACCACAACCTCACTTGGCAAATTCGGAGGGCGTACATCTGGAAAAAGCGCATAGACCTGCATTCCTGCCGCCAACCCGCCTCGTATTCCAGGTAGGCTGTCCTCAATAACCGCGCAATCTTTGGGTTGGGTCCCAAGTGTTCTCGCTGCATTCAGGAATAGCTCCGGATTGGGCTTCCAAGCATTAATGTCATATGCGCTAAAGACCCGGTCTCCAAAATAAGGCTTCAGTCCAGTTAAAGTGAGACTGAGGTCGATCTTTTCTGGTGGACCATTTGATGCAATACAGATGTTGGTCTCAAGAGTGCGAACAAGTTCCAATGCCCCATCGATCGGTTGCAGCCGGTCTTTAAATGCCGCCGCTGTTCTGGCTCGAAACTGCTCAATGAAATCATCTTGAAGCTTAGTGTTAAAGCGCTGCTCAATCTGCAAAACGCTTTCAGCCATTTTACCGCCTCGAAAGCGAGCATCAGCTTCTTCCAAAGACAGTTCAAACCCCAACTCTTCCAGAAAATCAACCAGGACTTCGTTGAGAAGCGTCTCGCTATCGACAAGCGTTCCATCAAGATCAAATAGAGTGAGTTTTTTCAAGAGCGTCATCCGGGGAAAGAGGGGGCGCTATCTGCTTTTGCCTCTATTGGATGCTGTGGTCAAATAAAAACCCGCGTCAGTTGCCCGACGCGGGTAAGGAGTTAAGCAGATGAGGGGAGTGACTGCTTAACTGGTATGTGCTTCGATTTGTGCGGTGCGGCCACGCGCTGCTTCCAGCGCCGCTGTCTGCATGGATTTTTGAACCTTCTCGAATGCGCGCACTTCGATTTGCCGAACTCTCTCTCGGCTAACACCAAATTCACCTGAAAGGTCTTCAAGCGTAATCGAATCTTCCGACAAGCGCCGAGCTTCAAAAATACGGCGTTCCCTGTCGTTAAGAGTCTCCATCGCAGATTTCAGCATGATGCGGCGTTGCTCAAGCTCTTGTTGGTCGGCGACGACAACTTCTTGACTTTCACTTTCATCAACGAGCCAATCCTGCCATTCGCCGGTACCATCATCCGCTCTAAGTGGCGAGTTCAATGATGCGTCGCCAGAAAGGCGGCGGTTCATCGAATGAACTTCCTCAGTAGATACGCCGAGTTTGGTCGCGATTTTCTCAACCTGTTCGTGGTTCAGATCACCATCTTCCAAAGCCTGAATCTGACTTTTCATCTTACGTAGATTAAAGAACAGTCGCTTTTGGTTGGCGGTTGTACCCATTTTCACGAGCGACCAAGACCGCAGCACGTATTCCTGAATGGATGCCTTTATCCACCACATGGCATAGGTTGCCAGTCGGAAACCGCGTTCCGGGTCAAACTTTTTGACCGCCTGCATAAGGCCAACATTACCTTCAGAAATGACTTCGCCGATTGGCAAGCCGTAACCACGGTAACCCATTGCAATTTTTGCTACTAGGCGCAGATGGCTTGTGACCAATTTTTCGGCTGAACCGGAATCGTCATGCTCTAAAAAGCGTTTCGACAGCATATATTCTTCGTTTGGTTCCAGCATAGGGTATTTGCGAATGTCTGCGAGATACCGCGACAATCCACCTTCTGATGATGGAACAGATGGAACGTTTCCTTTTGCAACTACAGCTTGGGCCATAAAGCACCCCCCTTATTTAATTTGTCCTCCGAATTCTCGGCAGGATCATCGGCGCCGACCCTGATCAATTCAGCCGTCAGCGCTGTCTGAGTTACATATAGTGATAAATAAGGCAGATTACAGATCCATCATCGTAATATTACGATAAAGTAATTGTGAAATGAGTGGAAAACTCAGCGTTTTCCTAGTCAAACACGCTTAAAAGCTTCTGGAAATCTTTCGGAAATTCAGCTTCAAAGCGTAGTATTTCACCGTTTATTGGATGTTCAAACTGAAGCATTGCGGCAAAAAGGGCCTGTCTTCGAAATTTTTTGACGGCGTTCTCTGCTTTTTCCCCCAAGATCGCCGCTTTCGTCTTAAAGCCAGAACCATATACATCATCGCCTATAAGCGGGTGGCCGATATGGGACATGTGAACCCTGATTTGGTGGGTTCTTCCCGTTTCCAGTCTACATTCCACCAAGCAAGCTGTTGGCGCTCCCTCAGATGTAAAATAGCGCTTTAGCACTTTATAGTGTGTGATTGCATCCTTGCCGCGTTCATCCAATTCATCTCGGCGTCTAACGACACCCATTTTCAGGCGATTGTTATCAGATCGGGCGATTGGTGCGTCAACAGTTCCCTTTGCAGGTTCTAATGGGCCCCAAACGAGCGCTTGATAAGCTCGCTCCAATTCATTTGTCCGACCATGGTCTGCAAATTGCTTTGTGAGCCCAAGATGTGCGTCATCGGTTTTTGCAACAACCATGACGCCGCTGGTGTCTTTATCAAGGCGGTGAACAATGCCGGGGCGTTTCACCCCACCAATACCGGAAAGGCTTTCTCCGCAGTGGTGGATAAGTGCATTTACCAATGTGCCGTACCAGTTGCCGGGGCCAGGATGAACCACCAAGCCCGCTGGTTTGTTGATGACGATCAAGTAGGGATCCTCAAACAATATCTCCAGAGGAATGTCTTCCCCTTTCGGTTCTGGATCCTCCGCTTCAGGCATATCCACGGATAGGATATCGGCTTCGTTGACACGGGCATTCGGCGCGTCTACCACTTGGCCGCTCACGCGCACGCAGCCCTGCTTGATCAGTGCTTTGAAGCGACTTCGGGACAGGCGTCCTGCTTTCGCGGCAATCACCGCATCAAGCCTTTGACCGGTTTCGCTCGCATCAACTGTAAACTCAAGCCGCTCTCCCGGCTCATTGGAACTATCTTCAGCCATGGCTCAGAACGACCCTCTATTAGATGATGACGAGAAGCCGCTAGACCCAGCGGTAGAACGCGTACGCATTAAGCTGCGTCGTTTGTTAATGGGATCCAGTCTCATTATGGTGCTTGGCTTTATCGCGGTGTTTGGAGCGCTCTATTACCGCATCACGCAGACAAGCGAAAGCGATGAAACGACAAGCACACAAATCAGCGGTCAATTGCCTAAGATTGCGGCCACACTGGCGTTGCCGACGGATCTTGGTTCGTTGATTGATGTCAGCTTGTCGAGGGGACAGCTTGTTGCAAGTTTTGAAAACGGCCCAGACAGTTACACTGTTCTCATTATCAATCGGACCGATGGCAGTATTGCTGAGCGTTATGAAATGAGCCGCACAGCAGAATAATTCAGCTAAACAGTTTCGGCGAGGGAACTGTGTTCCTCTCAGAGCCCCATGTAGTTGGCATGCAGCTTGCAGTAATAGCGGTGGGCCTCGTTGTATGAAGCCCGGTTAATCTGAGTAAAATCTCACTTCCTTAGAAAGGGGGCACTGTCATGATGATTGGTGGTGCATCCTCGGGTAGCTTTGATTATGCGTCACATCGCGCAGAAACCAAGGCTCAAATGGATGCAAAATTCGCTGAGACAGATACTGACAAAAGCGGCGGTATCTCATTTAGCGAATTCAAAATAAGCCATGTAGAAAATGCTAAGAACTCGGCAGAAGTTGCCGACCGCCCAAGCGCAGAAGATATTTTTTCCGTGCTTGATGCTGACGGCGATGGTGAACTAACGGCAACTGACCGGGAGCAAACAAAGAAAGCTGGTGGACGATTCTCATCAGAATCTTTTGCAGCTCTTTTGGGGATACAGGAGCAAGAAGGTGGGCAGCGACCGCCGCCTCCACCTCCACCGCCTCCGTCTTCATCAGAGTCAATTTCTGACGCCCTTTCGGACTTATTGGCATCATCTGATGATGCTGAATCAAGCCTGATTGATCAGTTGTTGGAGACGCTCGGTGCTAGCGAAGACGAAGAAGCGTAAAAACTAGTGTCTAGTTGTTGCGCACAAAAAAGCGCTTGAAACGAAGGGCTGCCCAATGGTTTTTGCCATGGGCAGCCTGTTTCCTATGGTTTCATTGTAGAAATCTGGATTTTTGAGTAAATTTTCAATGAATACATAGAGATCAATTGTCTTCTAATGGCTGCACTTAATTAACACTAAAAAAATTTGCATTTTGTTTATAATAAAACCTCTGGAATTTTTAATATCCAGATTGGCAAAGTGATCCTGTATTTTTCAAGAACCCACATAATGTGTGGCAGGATCCGGTATGTCCCTAGATAGTCAGTTTGTTTTAATCAGCGCTACTTTTGGTCAGGCAATTGCTTTGATGGCATTGCTCAGTATCTTTTTTGGCATGATCGAACGTCTAAAATGGACCGATATGGAGCGTTCCATTTTGCATGGTGTGTTGTTTGGTTCCGGTGCCGTTTTCTCAATGATGTCTCCGTTCGAGCTACATCCAGGCATTGTATTTGATGGTCGTACTATTTTTGTTGGTCTTGCTGCAGCCTTTGCTGGTCTCCCTGCCGCGCTGATTAGTGGGGCCTTTGCGATAGCATTCCGAATTTATACTGGCGGTGTTGGAACGTTAGCTGGCAGCTTGGGTATTTTCTTCGCCGCTTCAATTGGATATTTTTGGTTCCGGTACATGCGGCCTAAGAGGGGGCATTCTACCATAAAAGAACTGGTTATTTTAGGTGCCTTACTGTGTTTTTCGATGTCTGCAATTTTCGTTCTACCGCCTGATCTTGCGCTTAATGTGGTAAAAAATGTTGCCCCAATGCTGGCGATTGCAATTATGATTTCCAGTGTTGTTCTTGGATCATTCATGGAGCGAGAACTGCGTCTGATTGCATCAGAAAACCTATTGCGCCAAAATTCCGTGACCGATGAGTTGACGGCGGTTTTCAATCGCCGAAAGTTTGTGGCAGACCTTGAAGAGTTGGCTGGGTCGCGTCAGCCTTATGCAATGTTGATTGTCGACATCGATTTCTTCAAAAGAGTAAATGATGATTTTGGCCATGCTGCTGGCGATCATGCGCTTAAGTCAATGGCATCCATAATTCAGAATAGCCTACGATCGAGTGATGCGGTTTATCGGATTGGTGGTGAAGAATTTGCAGTTCTGATTCCTAATATCACACAAGAAGTTACACAGCGTATAGCGTCTCGCATAAGTTTCAGTGCGAGGGCTGCAAAAATTATGTACTGCGATCAACCGATTCAGCTTACGGTTAGCATTGGCGCCAAAGTTGCCATGCGGTTGAGCGAAGAGCCCGCGCAAGTGTTTGACGAGGCGGATAGAGCTGTTTACGCAGCCAAGCAAGCTGGCCGCGACTGCATTCAATTTGCAAACGACGATTATTTTGTTGCGCGAGCGGCCTAAGTCGGGGTGTTATTAGAGGTATCTATGCCATTCTATATATGAGAACAACCACATTGCGCCTGCACTGTGGAGAGTGTCATTTCTAGATGGATGGGCACTTTCATTTCTTTGTTTCCGTTCAGGCCTGAGCGAGCGGCAACAACCGGAAAATCTTCTGGGTTCGCTGCGCATTAACATGACAATCAATTAGTCTAACGGCAGGCCACTTGGCACTTGGCTGGGCTGCCCTAACCGTCCCCTTACAGAGTTGATATCAGTTAAACTCTCCAAAAAGGCAATTAGGGCCGAAACTTCCCGGTCTTCCAATGATTGTGACTTGAGAACGTTCGCTTTCAAAATCCTGCGTCGTTCACGGCGATCCTGCATAATGAAAGTATCTTCCTTTGACAGCTTCGGGTGCTCAGGAAGTGAGACATCCCGGGTCGAAAAGCTCTCAAAACTCTTAGTTGGATCTAGATGGTGTCGAACTACGGATTCTAGCGTTCTCAATGCGCCCGAATGGCCGTAAGGCGCAGTCAATGCCACATTGCGCAGGCTTGGGGTTCGAAACTTGTATCGATCTTCAATAAAATTTGTAGCCCCGCCACGTCCGCGATCGTGGCGAATCGCCTCTAGACGCGCCACTTTTCCTGGACCGATCTGAGGCATAGCAATTGCATGAAATTTTTGGTCGGTTAAGAACGGACCGCTGTGGCAGCTAACACAATTTGCTTTGCCATAAAACAGTTCAAGCCCAGCAAGTTGTTCCTTAGTAAGCGCTAATTTATCGCCAGCGAGATGTCGATCAAACGGGCTTGTGGAACTTCTCCATTCTGCGTTCAAAAAATCTCCCACCGCATTGGCATAATGTACAATGGATATGTCTTTTGAACCTTTGATTTCTGGAAAGGTTGCTTGGAACATTTGGACATATTCGGGGTTAGCTTGCAGTCGCAGCTCTACTTGTGCCCAGACACTTAGCCAAGGGTTTCCGTAAATGTCTTCCAATGCCTGCCCAATTTCATTCTCGGTGCCTTGCCCTGCCATCTCTACTTCGGACGTTAGTGGGAAAAGCGCCTGCGCTGCCAAAATACCAGACAGGCCGCGAGGGGTATCTTCATCGGCGGGTGTGTGGAAACCAGATGGGTCGCGTGGGTCTAGTTCTAATCTGCCATCATGGAAAAGGGCCGTAAATTCTTTGGCGCCTAGGTTAAAGAGGGCAGGGGCATTTCGTGGAACACGCCTGCGTATAAGATCGGGGCCTTCACCGACCGTGCGTTCTGCACCCAATCCGGTTCCGCCTTCGCCTACGCCAAGCGCTAACCCGTCAGCGCTTGCAAGGTCCGGGTGATGGCAAGTTGCACAGGAAATATTGCGGTTACCAGAGATCACCGGATCATAAAACAACAA
The DNA here is from genome assembly GCA_045107035.1 of Hyphomicrobiales bacterium. Lineage (GTDB taxonomy): Bacteria > Pseudomonadota > Alphaproteobacteria > Rhizobiales. The sequence continues at coordinate 73,827 of JBGCFS010000022.1, read as the reverse complement.
GCGCCCTAGGGCAGCTTTTGCTTCATCAAACGGATGATAAAGTTCTTCTGTGACAGGTGCTGGTAGCTCGGATTCTGCGTGAGAGAAAGATGTAAACCCAAGCAGAATTGCAATTGCAAATAAACCGGAATTCAAAGCATTTTTATAGAAATTTGAAAATGCTTTGACGTTACTTCTAGTCAACAAAACTGACCGTCCTCTTCATGAGGAAGTGGCTTCGGTTTTGGGACTCTTTGCACTTGTATCAGGCATCTTCTTGGGGCCAGATAAAGCGTCAGGTTTACCAAAATTACCTGGTTTGCCACCGGAGCCATTTGTTTTGGCTGCGGGCTTCGCTGTCAACTTAGTGGGCGCCTTCGCAGCGCTAAAGTTGATTGTTCCGTTTCCATTACTCTTGGCAGACTTTTTGCTGGCAGATGACAGTTTCGCTGCGGGAGGCACAGCCACTACGCCGTTCCCATTCGCGCCTGCACCGTTCAAGGCTGCACCATTTACTTTTTCATCTGCTGTAGGGGGCGTGGTTTTTTGAACTATCTCAATTGGTGATGAGGATGCGGCAACCAAATGGCTGGGCGGCGTTGAGCCATTGGTTCCGTTAACGCCATTTACAACAAGAGTAATTTGTTTCTCTACCTTGGTATTGATCTCTGCAGGTCTTTCTGCAGGAGCTTTAGGTTTTGCAACGTCAACCATTTGTTCTGGTATAGTTTCAGTATCAACTTTTGGAGGTTTGGACTGACTTCGCAATACTATTTTCGGAATGCTGTCAGCTAGTCCTGGGGCGTCTTCAACCACGACGGGCACCGGATTCTTCGTTGGTTGCTCTTCTACCTTGATTTTGGCAACTGGTTTTTCCGCTTTACGTGGCATTGGAGGAGAGCTTTTTACGTACTTGCTGACATCTTCGGCAAGGGTTTTCAGTTCTTGACGTAGGTCCAACTCTTCCAAAGATGGCATCAGGCGTTCCATCTCCGCAACACGTGAATGGGCGTTGCTCAGCTCCGTTTGAAGTGAGACGATCTTTACGTTTGCTGTGCTTTTCTCAGCCCTGAGCTGGTCAACTTCACTTTCAAGCGTAAGCCGGATTTGTGTATCTTTGCCAGTAGGTGACTTGAGTGCAGATTTTGCGATTCCCTTCTGCTTCTCAAGATCTTGCTCCATGCGCATGAATTTCTTTTTCATGCCTGTATATTCATCGGTGAGCTTGTCGAACTCCATCTCCACGCCTTGAGCATGCCCGCGCCATCTTTCGGCAGATATTTGATGCTGATGGGTTTCGGATTGCAGCTTACTGACGCGCTTTTCCTGCCGGTTCATATCAACGGCAAACTTGGCGCGCATTTGGTCTTTTTGCGCGGTAATCTCGGATAGTGAAACAGGTGCCTGTCGCTCTAGCTCATTGATAGCCAGACGCCGCGCCCGGCCAGACACAATTGGAAGCACTGCAAATAAGAGCAAGCTGATGCTGAGCGCACCCAAAGCAATATACAGTGCTGCTTCAATCATAGTGTGGTCCTAATTCGTCCAAGTAATAAGTGTCACAATTTATATTCAAACCTAGAAGGGGTTCCAAGTCGCCCGAGGTGTGAATTTCAGGTACCCAACATTCACACCAAGCCGAGCGCCAACGCCTGCCCTAACAGGAACCATGAGAATATTGTTGTTTGCCAAAACCGTCATTCCAACGCCTCCAACAACATACGCCGAACCACTGACTCCACCAAAGCGTTGGTAGGCGTGATCCACAGTAGGAAGGTTATAGACCAACATCATTACCCGGGAGGCGTTGCCACCAAAGTCCCAGCCAATAGACGGGCCTTGAAAGAAAATTTTATGGTCGCCTGCGCCCTTGGTGTACATCGTGCCTTCGCCATAGCGTAGGCCGCCGATTATTGCGCCAGAACCTTCTTCACCGAGAATATATGCATTTGGCAGACCGTAGTTTTGGAAAGCACGTTCGATAACACTTGCCAAGCCTCCAGAAACATTGCCGAAGAAGCGGTGACCAGTGTTTAGAATTTCATTCGATGAGTAGGTCTCAGTTAGCGGAGTGTTCGTGTTGCTTTGCGCATTCGCTGACGTCACACCGAACGCTACTTGCAGCAACAAAACCATGGAAAAACTTAAGATAACAGCGGTTCGTGCTGTTTCAGTCAGTTTCTTTGAGGCATATCGAACTGAGAGACGTTGAAAGAAATTACTACGGGTGTGCATCAAATGATCTCCGATTTGCTGCGGTAATTATAAAGGGTTAATTGAGGAGAGGATAGCCCAGACTGCAACTCTTATCGTATGATTTTTACACTATAAAACAGTTGTGGCGGTGTTAGGGCGGCAAGATGGCCTGAGTAGTGTGTTAATCCACTGTTATGTCTCTTTTACTAGACTTCACCCATGGCAAACCGAACAAGTTACAGAAGAATGCGTTGCAAGATCGTTGTACAGTTAATTGTTGTGCTGGCTATCAGTGTCTTTTTATCGGGTGGGTTCCAAGCGCGTGCCACTGAGGTTCTACCGTCAGGATTTAAATGGGATTTCGGCGGGTCCAGATTTACGTCAGAAGTTATCGTAAAAGACCGGCTTACTGGGCTTGCCATGGGCGGCGTGGACCCACTGAGTTACTTTATTTCTGACAAACCGTTTCACGGAAAACCGCGCTTTGATTTAAGTTTCGGTGGAGCGCTTTGGTGGTTTGCTAATGCAGGAAACAGAGCGGCGTTTCAGGACGCCCCGAATATATACATGCCTAAGTTTGGTGGCTATGGCGCGATGGCTATGGCGCGCGGTCATTTGGCAGAGGGCAGGGCACAAATTTGGCTAGTTCAAGACAATCATTTGTTGTTGTTTCATAGTCAGGCAAATCGTGTCGCATGGCAGCAAAATCCGACTGGATTGTTTGAGATCGCGAATAAACGATGGCCCATACTTCTTCAAAAACTTGTCCCCTAGTGAATGTATAATGCAGATAAAACGGGGAAATACTTGGATTGCTAGCGTCGCCCCTTTATACCTAAAAGTCGAATCAACCCGTAAATTCGTCTCCTCAATTGCACGAGAAAATTATGCCAAACCTTTCAGCGCTTGATCTATCCGCCTTGCTTTGCAGCCGTGTGTGCCACGATGTTGTTGGTTCAGTGGGAGCCATTTCCAATGGCCTTGAGGTGCTTGATGAGGAAAACGATCCGGAAATGCGGGAGATTGCAGGTGATCTGGTGCGTAAAAGTGCCGCACAAGCATCGGCCAAGTTAACTTTTTCACGTATTGCTTTTGGTGCCGCAGGTTCTGCTGGTGCGGAGATTGATTTGGGTGACGCGCACGAAAAAGCCGAGCAGTTACTTGCCTTTGAAAAAGCTAACCTTGTTTGGGACATGCCTCGTGCCATTCGACCAAAAAATGAAGTAAAACTATTGCTGAACCTTATCTTGGTTGGATTGTCTGCCGTTCCACGCGGTGGAAGTATCACAGTACGAGGCGAGGGTGAGCGAGGCATGAAGTTGATTTGTGAGGGCCGCGCCGCTCGTATTCCTCAGCATTCTGAATTGTTTGTTACACTGCCGGAAACACTAGAAGGTGTTGACGCGCATTCTGTTCAGCCCATTTATGCCGCGCTCCTGGCGGACTCATGTGGTCTGTCAGTATCATTTGATTTGACCGATGAAATTGTCGAAATCCGAGCCGTATAATTAAATTTTCAGCAAAAATCGCCCTTAATAATTCTTGTTGTTATTTATCGGCAACAAGGCGATTGCTTGGGTTTTATAGTTAAGCAAAAGTAAAGTTCCATCTAGTTTACAAGATGTAATTCCATATATCGGCGTTTTTTTCGAAAAGCCGAGGTCTGCCTTCAGCGCTTATTAATAAATATATAGTCAATTGTACCAGTGTTCTTCGAGTTGTCGTGGTTAAATGGTATGGATGATCTTCTAAGCGAATTTTTAATGGAAAGCAGTGAGAGCCTCGATGTAGTCGATGCTGAGCTTGTTAAGTTTGAACAGGATCCCAATAATGCGGAAATCCTGGGCAACATTTTCAGACTCGTTCACACAATCAAGGGTACCTGCGGGTTTCTGGAACTTCCACGCTTGGAAGCCTTGGCCCATGCGGCTGAAACCTTGATGGGTAAATTCCGCGACGGTGTTCCAGTCACCAAAGACGCGGTATCGCTCATTCTGAAGTCGATTGATCGCATTAAAGAATTGCTCGCTGAGTTGGAGGCACAAGAAGGTGCTGAGCCAGAGGGCAACGACAGAGATCTCATTTCTGAGCTTGAAGTAATGGCTGGATACGGAGCTGCACCCGCTGCCGCACCTGAGCCGGAGGTTGTTCCAGAACCTGTACCAGAGCCAAAAATTGAAGAAGAAGTACGTCCCGGCGAAGTTTCACTCGATGAGTTAGAACGCGCGTTTCAAGAAGCTCCTGGAATGGATGGATTTGACGCGAACGCGACAGCGCTTGAAGCTGCTGCGGAAGTGACCGGTGGAGCACCAGCTCCAGTTGAAGAAAAAGCAGAATTTGTACGTCCTGGTGAAGTTTCACTTGATGAGCTAGAGCGCGCTTTCCAAGATGCTCCTGGCATGGATGGATTTGACGCTAATTCCACGGCACTGGAAGCAGCAGCCGAAGCTGCGGCCACTGCAAGTGCAGTTGAAGAGCCGGTTGTTGAAGCTCCAAAGGCCAAAGCAGTCGCTAAGCCAAAGCCTGCAAAGGCCGCACCAAAAGACGCCGATCAGAAAGGCACCGTGTCTCAACAGTCCATTCGTGTGAATGTAGAGACGCTCGAGCAACTAATGACTATGGTCAGCGAGTTGGTGCTTACACGAAACCAATTGCTTGAGATCTCGCGCCGTCAGGAAGACTCAGAATTTAAAGTGCCACTGCAACGCTTGTCTAATGTGACTGCAGAGTTGCAGGAAGGCGTTATGAAAACGCGGATGCAGCCAATTGGAAACGCATGGCAGAAACTGCCGCGTATTATCCGCGATCTGGCACAAGAGCTGAACAAAGATATTGAACTGGATATGCACGGTCAGGATACAGAGCTTGATCGCCAGGTACTAGAACTAATTAAAGATCCACTGACGCATATGGTTCGTAACTCTGCCGATCATGGTTTGGAAACAACAGATAAACGTCTGGAAGCTGGAAAACCGGCCAAAGGTATCGTTCGCTTGTCCGCCTATCATGAAGGTGGCCACATCATTATTGAGATTATGGATGATGGTCAGGGGCTAAACACTGATAAAATCAAACAAAAAGCCCTCGATAATGGCCTGATTACTGACGAAGAAATGGAGAAAATGACAGAGCCGCAGGCGGCTAAGTTGATTTTCCATGCAGGTCTCTCAACAGCTGCGAAGGTCACCAATGTTTCTGGGCGTGGTGTTGGGATGGACGTTGTCCGCAACAATATCGAGAAAATTGGCGGCACGGTAGATGTAAAATCAGTTTGGGGTGAGGGCACTACGTTCTTCATCAAAATCCCCCTCACTCTGGCAATCGTTTCTGCGCTGATCGTTGAAGCAACCGACCAGCGTTATGCTATCCCTCAGTTGGCCGTGGTTGAGCTTGTTCGTGTGCAGGATAATTCTGAACATCGCATTGAGCGTATTCGTGAGACGCCAGTTTTGCGGCTTCGAAACAAGTTACTGCCGCTGGTGCATTTGAACAGCCTTTTGGGCGTTTCTGCTCCTAAAGAAGTCTCCGACGAAGAATTAATGGGCGCAAACGACAATGGGTTCATTGTTGTCATGCAGGTCGGTGCACAGACATTTGGCGTTGTCGTCGATGCTGTGTTCCACACCGAAGAAATTGTTGTGAAACCAATGTCCACCATGTTGCGAGATATCAGCATGTTTTCTGGAAACACAATTCTTGGCGATGGCAGCGTGATCATGATTATCGATCAGAACGGCGTTGCCCAGGCGCTCGGTTCCAATGTTGGAACGGATGCAGCTGAAGCTGCGAAGCAAGAAGTTGCGCTTGTTAACGAAGCTGCGGCGGCGATATCTATGCTGTTGTTCCGTGCAGGTGGGGAGCAAAGCAAAGCTGTTCCGTTATCGCTTGTTACGCGTTTGGAAGAATTTGACGTTAGCCATATCGAACATTCGAATGGTCGTCCACTTGTCCAATACCGCGGTTCGCTTATGCCGCTGATCTTTGTTGATGAAACATGTCAGCTGAAAGAAAGCGGTCAGCAACCTATGTTGGTGTTTACCGACGATGGTCGCTCAATGGGTCTGGTCGTTGATGAGATTCTCGACATCGTGGAAGATGAACTTCATATCGAAGTGCCATCCACAAAATCAGGTATTCTCGGATCTGCCATTATCAAAGAACATGCGACTGAAGTTCTTGATATTGCGCACTATTTGCCACAAGCTTTTGATGATTGGCTTCGTCGGAAAGACCTGCCAGCTGAAGCTCTTCAGAAGAATATCTTGCTGGTTGATGACAGTGCCTTCTTCCGCAACATGCTTGCGCCAGTGATCAAAGCTGCCGGTTACCACGTGACAGTGTGTGAAAGCGTGAAAGAAGCGATGAAGCATCTTGAAGCTGGCTCACCTTTCAAAGCCATTATTAGCGATCTAGAAATGCCAGATATGAACGGCTTCCAGTTCGCCGAAATGGTGAAACGGAAACCTCAGTGGGCACAGATACCGATTGTGGCTTTGTCTTCCCTTGCAACACCGGAAGCAATTACGCAGGCCCGTAACTCTGGATTCGATGATTACATTGCGAAGTTTGATCGTGATGGTCTGCTGTCGGCGCTTGAAGAACTAATGTCAGAAATAAGGATTGCAGCATGACATCCGATTTGTCGTCTTCTGTAGATATGCGGGCAGAAATCGTCTCAACGGACGATGGTGATCTGATCCAATACGTCACAATGAAAATCGACGGCCAGCTCTTTGGCCTGCCAATCGATCGTGTGCATGACGTGTTTATGCCAGAGGCTGTTACCTTTGTGCCTATGTCCCACGAAGCAATTGCTGGGGTTTTGAACCTGCGCGGGCGTATTGTTACCGCTATCGATATGCGCTGCCTATTGGGTTTGCCAGTTCGATCTGGCGAAAACCCACTAATGGCTGTTGGTATCGAGGCCAGAGGCGAGTCCTACGGTCTGATAATTGACGCTGTCGGAGAGGTCTTGGACCTGCCGGTTAATTCCAAAGAAGCAAACCCAGCAAACCTGGACGAACGCTGGCGCAATATTGCCGCCGGTATTCATCGTCTTGATGGCCAGCTGCTTGTCATTCTGGATGTCGATAGGGTTTTAGCAGCACTTGCTGGAATTAAATCTGCTGCCTAGGCGGCTAATTGGAGAACGATAATGAAACATTGTCTTGTAGTTGATGATTCAAGTGTTATCCGCAAGGTAGCTCGGAGAATTCTGGAAGAGCTTTCATTCGAAATTACTGAGGCTGGCGATGGTCGGCAGGCATTGGATGTTTGCGAAGAAGCAATGCCAGACGCAGTACTTCTTGATTGGAATATGCCTGTGATGGATGGCATCGAGTTCCTTGGCCGTTTGCGCCAAATGGATGGTGGCCAAGAAGTTATAGTCGTATTCTGTACAACGGAAAACGATGTGACTCACATTGCTGAGGCTGTAAAAGCTGGTGCCAATGAATACATCATGAAGCCATTTGACCGTGAAATTGTTGAAGCCAAATTCCAGGAGGTTGGGCTGATTCAATGACGGGTTCAGTCGCCAATGTTGCATCGGCATCAACATCTGCTCCACAAACTCCGCCTATCCGCGCCATGGTTGTCGATGATGCAATCGTTGTGCGCGGCCAAATTGGTAAATGGTTAGATGAAGAGCCAGATATTACGGTTGTTGCGCGCCACCGGAATGGTAAAGATGCCGTTGATGATCTGCTAAAATCCGATCCAGATATTGTCATTTTAGACATTGAAATGCCTGTTATGGACGGATTGACCGCCTTGCAGGAGATGCTCAAGTTGAAGCCTGGCCTGTGTGTCATCATGGCATCCACGCTGACTATGCGGAATGCAGAGATCAGTTTGAAGGCACTTGGCATGGGTGCGACAGATTATCTGCCAAAGCCAGAGGGTGGTCGTGCGGTTTCCTCCGGAGTGGATTTCAGACGAGAGTTGATTTCCAAAAGCCGTTTTTTGGGAACTCGGGCTCGTTTGCGCCGATTGCGTCAGGCGCATATTGCTCACGCTAAAACGACAATTGCCACCGGTACAACCAGAGTTGCGCCGGCCGCTCGTGATGCTGCGCCAGCTGCGGCGATTGTAAAGCCGGCGTCCGCAGAGTTTAAACTGAGACCTTTTTCTATCGTTGCACCGCGTATTCTGTTGATTGGAAGCTCAACTGGAGGCCCGCAGGCGCTGACCACTTTGTTTGAAAGTCTTGGAGACAGCATCAAGTCTGTACCAGTGATGGTCGCCCAACATATGCCGCCGAACTTCACAGCAATTCTGGCTAAAAACCTTTCACGGTGTGCTGGGATGCCTGCCGAAGAAGCTGCAGATGGAATGCCGTTGTTGCCTGGGCATATATATGTTGCGCCAGGATCATATCATACAGTTCTGGCCCAGTCAGGCGGAGCAACGGTTGCCAAGTTACAGGACACGCCACCAATCAACTTCTGCAAACCGGCGGTTGATCCAATGTTCATAAGTGCGTCAGAGATTTACGGGTCTGCGGTCTTGTCTCTTATTCTCACGGGAATGGGGAGCGATGGCTTGGGTGGTGTGCAATCGGTTGCTGCTAAAGGCGGAAGCGTGATCGCACAGGATGAAGAGACTAGCGTCGTTTGGGGAATGCCAAAAGCAGCAGCAGAGTCTGGCTCATGTAGTTCAGTACTTCCCCTTGATAAAATTGGACCGGCAATAAGCCGAGTTTTGACAGGAGGCCGGCCATGACGCCGATCGAGTTTAAGTATTTTGCCGACTTTCTGAAAGCCAAGTCTGGCATCATTCTGGCTGCTGATAAGAGCTATTTGGTTGAGAGTCGTTTGGCGCCTATTGCGCGGCGTACCGGCCATGAAACAATTGCAGATTTGATCAATGCGATCCGTCGTGCACCAACTGGTCCACTTGCTTTGGACGCTATTGATGCAATGACGACGAATGAAACGTTTTTCTTTCGCGACAAAACACCTTTCGACAACTTCAATGATACGGTTATGCCAGCAATGCTGGAAGCGCGCCGTATGAAAAGAAAGCTACGGATTTGGTGTGCTGCTGCATCAACAGGTCAAGAACCGTATTCTCTTGCAATTTGCATTGAGGAAATGAAAGCCAAGATGACCGGTTGGAATGTTGAAATTGTGGGTACTGATTTGTCCATAGAAGCATTGGAAAAGGCACGTGCGGGCCGATACAGCCAGTTTGAAGTGCAGCGCGGATTGCCAATTAATTTGCTCCTGAAATACTTCACACAGGATGGCGAAACCTGGAAAGTCAATGATGACCTGAAGCGGAAGGTTTCTTACAAGCCTTTGAATTTGCTAGACAGCTTCATGGGCCTTGGAAAGTTTGACATAATTTTTTGCCGTAATGTGCTTATCTACTTTGATCCAAAAACTAAGAAAGACATTCTTGACCGTTTGTCTGGTGCATTGGCACCCGATGGTTTCCTGGCACTGGGAGCCGCTGAAACGGTCGTTGGAATCAGCGACAAGTTCAAGCCAATTCCACAAAAACGTGGACTATATGGTACGGGATCCAACGTAAAAACAACAGCAGGTTCGGCAAACAGCCGTATTGCTGCGCGCGTTTAAAAGCACTTTTCCTAAATACAAAAAAGGGCGTTCAACTAGAGCGCCCTTTTTGCTGTCAAATGCTCTCACATGAGGAGGCGCATTAAAGTCAGAAACTGTGCTCAATGGCTAATTCGACCAACTCTTTTGGTGTTTAGAAGACGGTCACCATTCTCAATGGGCCTTTGGTCAACTGGGTGTTTTCCGCTCAGTAGCCTTGGCAATGGCCGCAAGGGCAATTTCATACTTCTGCCTCTGCTGCCGATCTTTTTTTACTCACCACTGTCGAGGTTTTCTGGAACTGTTCAACCATGTATTTCTTGCGCGAACTACAAAAAAAGCCCCGCATAAAATGCAGGGCTTTTGAAAAGCGAGTGTCAGACTAAACTGCTATGCGCTTTCGCGCAGTTCCTCTGAGTCTGGTTCGCGAAGTACGTAACCGCGGCCCCAGACTGTTTCAATGTAGTTGTCGCCGCCTGTCGCTACAGACAGTTTCTTGCGTAGCTTACAGATGAACACATCGATGATTTTAAGCTCTGGCTCGTCCATGCCACCATAGAGGTGATTGAGGAACATTTCTTTTGTGAGTGTTGTTCCTTTGCGCAGGGACAGCAATTCCAGCATTTGGTATTCTTTGCCGGTGAGATGTACGCGCTGTCCGCCGACTTCAACCGTCTTGGTGTCGAGGTTAACCTTCAACTCACCCGTCGTGATGATTGACTGAGCGTGGCCTTTCGAACGGCGAATAATGGCATGAATACGTGCGACCAATTCGTCTTTGTGGAAAGGCTTGGTCATATAATCGTCGGCGCCAAAACCAAGGCCGCGGACTTTGTCTTCGATTCCGGCAAGACCGGAAAGAATGAGAATGGGTGTTTTGACTTTCGAGACGCGCAAAGTGCGCAGAACTTCGTAGCCACTCATATCTGGCAAGTTTAAATCTAGCATAATGAGGTCATAGTCATACAGCTTACCAAGATCTATGCCTTCTTCACCAAGGTCGGTGGTATAGACATTGAAGCTCTCGGACTTCAGCATTAGCTCAATGCTTTGTGCGGTAGAGCTATCGTCTTCAATCAACAGAACGCGCATCGTTCACCCCTTCTAGGAACCTCGTCGCCGGCTGTCGCTTTCCCGGCTTCCAAGTTTTTGTTACCAAGACACAGCACCCTTCTGGATGATGTCTTAAACCTCGTCCAAACAGGACGTTTTGATTCAATGGGTGGTTTTCACCACCCGTTTCCAGTTGACCGAACCAGTTTGCATCCAAATATTCCCGATGCAGTGCTGGCGCTACGTCATACTCAAACTGTTAACGAACACTCTAGTTCACAATGGTTAACAGAATCTGATTCTCTCTTGCAACCCTGTAGAAACTACTAAACCAAAAAAAGTCTAACTAGTTTGATTCTTAATAGTTTTTTCAGGAAAAATTAATTAACAAATTACTTTAAGAAAGAGCTTTAACTGATTCAATTGAATCTGCTTTAGGCTATAACCCGGCTCATTTCCGAAGTTTGTGAAGCACTTAGCGTTATGTCTGGTCAAACAGGCTGCTCGGTGTTTCAATGACGCCTATTGTTAATCTATTTCGTAAATGATTCGTTACCGGGCGCACTAAACCGCACATTTCATTAAGACCCTTTTCATTTTATCCGCTTGCAATTTGCAACAAATGAGAATGACAGACGTTTGGAATCGTTAATTCAACAAGTCGAAAAGCTACACATGACCCGGGTATTTGGTCGCGTATCTGCTATCAAGGGTTTGGTACTGGAAGTATCAGGCCCGATCAGCCAGCTGGCGATCGGCGCACAGATACGCATACAGCTTAAAGTCCCTGCTGAGCCGCTTATGTGTGAGGTCATCGGATTTGGAGATAATGCTGCCATTTGCCTCGCTTATGGTCCGCTGACTGGCATTAAGCCTGGCGATTTGGCCGAATTCTTGAGCGCGGAACCTGCGCTCCATCCTTGTGACAGCTGGATCGGACGAGTTCTTGACGGACTTGGAAACCCTATTGATGGCAAGGGGGACCTTCCTACGGGCCCGGTTGCGCAGGCGTTGGATCAACCTCCACCGCCACCACATCAACGCCAGATGGTTGAGAAACCGATCGATTTAGGCGTGAGAGCATTTAATACGTTTCTTCCATGTTGCTCAGGCCAGCGAATGGGTATTTTTGCTGGCTCGGGTGTCGGCAAATCGATGTTGATGTCTATGCTAGCCCGAAATGGAAAATCGGATGTTGCCGTAATCGGCCTCATTGGTGAGCGAGGCCGTGAAGTTCAAGACTTTCTGGTGAAGACGCTTGGTCCCGAGGGATTGAAGAAATCTGTATTGGTGATTGCAACGTCTGATGCATCTGCATTGATGCGGCGGCAAGCTGCCCATACGACCTTGGCTCTGGCGCAATATTTTAGTGGGCAGGGCAAAGATGTCTTGTGTTTGATGGACAACCTTACCCGATTTGCACAGGCCCAGCGCGAAATTGGACTTTCTGCCGGTGAACCGCCTACTTCCAAGGGATATCCACCCAGCGTCTTCAGTGAGCTGCCGAGATTGCTTGAAAGAGCAGGTCCAGGTATAGTTGGCAAAGGAAACATAACTGGTTTGTTCGCAGTGCTTGTGGAAGGGGATAACACCAATGAGCCTGTGTCCGACACTGTTCGGGGGATTTTAGATGGCCATGTTATCTTATCGCGTGAAATCGCGGAACGCGGACGTTTTCCAGCCATTGATGTCTTGGCGTCGGTGTCGCGAACATTTACTGATGCTCTGGAGCCGCAGAGACAGGCCCTTATAGGGCAGGCGAGGCGTCTTATGGCTCGCTATCGGGACATGGAAGAATTGATTAGGTTGGGCGCTTATCGCGTCGGTAGTGATGCTCTAACAGATGAAGCAGTCAAAATTATCCCGCATATTGAGAAATTCTTAAGTCAAAGCAGGGATGATACGAGCTCTATTGACGAAAGTTTTGCAGCGTTGGGGGAAATTTTGGCCCAAGCGCCTATCAGTGCCCAGGAAATGGGGCTGAGTGGAGCCGACGCTGTAGATAGTGACGCGACCGCGTAATGTGTCGTGAGACTTTAAAGGGGTATTGAGTATGAAGTCTCGGGAAAGCTTGATTAAGTTGAAGCGCTTTCAAGTTGACGAAAAAAGACGGCAATTAGCCCAAATTGAGGGTATGATTGCTGATTTTCAGGTTATGGCCGATGAGCTAGACGCTCAGGTGTTGTCTGAGCAGAAGCGTACAGGCATTGAAGACGTGGCGCATTTTGCATACTCGACTTTCGCCAAAGCTGCCGCGCAACGTCGCTCTAATCTCATGACCTCGGTTGAGGATTTGGACAAGCAAAGGGCGGTTGCCCATGACGCATTGTCTGAGTCTGTTGAAGATCTCAAAAAGATCGAACTGCTCGCTGAGCGGGATCAGGTTAAAGCCAAACTTGAATCCGATTGGGTAGAGCAGGAAGAGATGGATGAGATTGCTAACCAACGTCATCACAGACGTTGAGGCTGCTCTACTCCTGCTTAATTGGCAGTGAAAACTCATAAATGGTCTGACATGCGCTCTTGAAACTTGGTTTGAAAGAGCGCATCTGGGACCGATGTATATTTGGCTTCTTTCTTTTTTTCTGATGACCGGTGCCCTGTCGTTTACAGCAGGTGTAACACTGCCCCTGCTGGTCTTGGAAAAACTCTACTTTTTCACGGAAACGCCTTCATTGTTGCAGATCGTTATTGGTCTTTGGCAGAATGGAGATTTGCTGCTTTCCATTCTGGTCGGTGCGTTTTCATTGCTCTTCCCAGTCGTAAAGCTGTTCGTATTATTTCTCGAAGCTATTGGTGGATATTCCAAAAACGGGCAGGCATCTAATGCGTTTCGTCATGTCTCAATGTTGGGGCGATGGTCCATGATGGATGTTTTGTTGGTTGCGATTGTAATTTTCGCTGCAAAGACTAGCGGCTTTGCCACAGCGACCAGCCAGCCTGGGCTCTGGTTTTATGCCTATGCTGTGTTTGCGAGCGCGATTTCAGCGGTATTGATTAAGCGCCCTAGCGCTGCCGCTACCAACTGATTGGCTGTTTATCGCGAAAGAAGCCACCTGTTGGACCGTTGTCTGGCAGTGTTGCAAGCCAGGTTGGAGTTTCAGCACCTTCCTCAATGCTGCGATTGGCTCCAGAACCACCCATTTGAGTGCGCACCCAGCCCGGGCAGGCGGCATTGACCTTGACATGCCTTGGTAATTCGCCTGCGATCTTTACAGTGATTGCGTTCAAAAGAGCCTTGGAAATGCCGTAGGCGCCTGGGCCAAGTCCTTCTTCAAAAGAGCCCCAGCCGGACGAAAGATTGGCTATGCGGCCATAACCACGCTCAGCCATGCCGGGTGCGAGTGCTCGGATCAGGCGAAGTGGGCCGATGGCATTGACTGCCATATGCGCCAGAATATCAGCCTCATCCAATGTCAGCAAAGGCTGATCTGTTAGAATGCCTGCATTGTTGACGAGTACATCAATATCGATGTTTTGAGCAGCCAGATCATCAAGTCCATCAACAATGGAAGCGCTGTCGCCCACATCAACTTTAAAACAATGAACGCTGCCGGTGCCATGGCGCAAGGAGGTTCTGGCGTCGTTTAGTGCCCCTTCATCTCTGCCCCATAAGACCAGGTTGAGGCCTTGCTGGTGCAGGTTTGATGCAATAGCTGATCCGATGCCTCTTGCACCGCCTGTTATGAGCGCTGTTTTCATGTTGGGTTCGTTAAGTCATTGTTTAATAGGGGGATGTGGGGTGCTGCGCTTTTGGGCAAGGTTCCCGTTATTCGAGGATCGTCCATAAGCTCAATAGCAAATCGAACAGGTTGGAAACCACATTTTTGATAAAACCCAAGTGCTGCAGGGTGGTCGAAATTGCAGGTTTGCAGGCAAACTGTGCGGGTCCTTTCTTTCCAAGCAATTCGGAGTGTTAGTGTCATGACATCGCGGCCAATTTTTCTGCCAGTGAACTCTGGGCGTAAACCAAAAAACGCGATTTCGACGGTGGTTGGATTCACCTGCTTGAGTTCAGACAAGCCTGCAACTTCCCCGTCTAATTCTATGAGGTAAATTTTTGTGGATGGGCCGTGAATGATTTTGGAGAGTTCCTCATCGCTCATCAGCAAACGTGAAGTCCACAGCCAGTTTTCACCAATTTCTTGAAATAATCTGCGGTAGTCAGATAAGGGGATCTTGGCTTTGGGTACCAATTCAAGTGATGGTGCTACACTGGCTTCGTCCAACCATGTCGGACGCTTTTCCATATCAAGGAAAGTCACAGTAGCGGCGATTTTTCCGGGCGGAATGGGGTTTAAGCCGTTTGCAAGCATAGAAAATCCTTCAGAGTATGCAAGATCACAAGCCCTGAAGGATTTTTAATTCGCAGTCAAATGCTTCAACTACATTATGCGCCCTGGACAATCACCGAGCGGTTTTCTTCCAGGGAAATGGTGCCTTCACGGGTAATGTAGTTTTCCACAACATCCCAGATCGCAGGGCCTTCAGTGGCTTCGTTGACGCTTGCCCAACCAGAGACAACATATGTTTTGGATGGATCAACGGCTTCACCGGTTTTCAAAACGGTCATATTTGTAATGCGGCTGCCGATAGGTTTGCCAATGTCGATTGTGTAGCCCATGCCGCCAACGCGCACCATATCACCGCCTTGCTGATAGTATGGGTCTGGATTGAAGAGATTGTCAGCAACGTCTTCCAAAATGTCCTTGATCAGCTTGCCATCCATTTCACTTCGGTATGCGGACGGGTAGCTCATTGCAGTACCATTGTGAATATCTTCAACGGTTATGTCTTGCCCAGGCAGTAGGCTTGGTCCCCAACGGAAACCTGGCGAAAGGGCAATGTCCGCTTCACGTTCTTCCAATAGGGCCTGACAGATCAAATCATCGAAAGTGCCATTGAAGTTGCCACGCCGGTACAGAAGTGAATCTGTTTTTCCGATGACGCGAGAGAGCTCGTCTGCAAAAGGCGCCCGTGTTTCTGCAATTTTTGCGCTCATTGTTGGATCAGCATCAATGACATCGGAGAAGATCGGAATGAGCTTGTACTTGAAGCCCTTCACGGCCCCGTCCTGAACGTCTAGATCTAGGCGTGAAATGAATTTGCCGTTCGATCCAGATGCGAGCAGTAGCGTTTTGCCAACCTGCACAGGCTCTGGCAATGCATCATGCGTATGGCCAGTGAGTATGACATCGATGCCAGACACACGGCTGGCGAGTTTGCGATCTACGTCAAAGCCATTGTGAGACAGCAAGACTACAAGCTCTGCGCCAGCTTCGCGTGCGGCATCTACGTTTTCCTGTAGAACCTCTTCGCGAATGCCAAACGAGAGTGACGGGAACATCCAGCCTGGATTCGCTATTGGCAAATATGGGAATGCTTGCCCAACCACTGCGATTTTAACACCTCCGCGTTCAAAGAACTTTGTGTGTTCGTAAGCTGGCTCATCCCATTCCTTGTCGAAGATGTTGGAACCCAGAAGAGGGAAGGGAAGTTCATCGACGATTTCTTGCACCCGGTCTTCGCCGTAGGTGAATTCCCAGTGAGCAGTCATCGCGTCTGGTTGCAAGACGTTCATGATGTCTACCATGTCCTGGCCCGCGG
This sequence comes from Hyphomicrobiales bacterium, assembly GCA_045107035.1. GTDB lineage: Bacteria > Pseudomonadota > Alphaproteobacteria > Rhizobiales. The sequence continues at coordinate 57,430 of JBGCFS010000022.1, read as the reverse complement.
TCTTGTTGGAGACGTAAGAACCCTGCCAAGTATCGCCGCCATCCAGTAGCAGCATGTTGTCCTCACGGGAGGCGCGAATTGAGTTAACGACAGTCGCTGCTCTGTCCAATCCACCCATACGGCCATAGGATTTAGCGAGGGATACAAAGTCATCATATGTCAGTGCATAGGCGCTGGGACTTTGGGCCTCTACACCAAAGCTCTTCAAAAAATCTGCACCGGTAATGTGTGGAGGTAAGCCGTTCACATCACCTACACCTAAATTGATAGATGGTTCCCGGAAATATATCGGCATTGTTTGTGCATGAATATCTGTGATGTGAACCAGAGACACGTTGCCGTAGTCTTCAAATGAAAGCAGCTGATCTTGGGTCATGGCTTGTGTAGCGGCAAATGCGGCCATGCGGCCAAAACCAGATGGACCCAACAATGCGGAAGCAGCCATGCCAGCTTGAAGAAAATGGCGACGGGAAATCATGAGAATTTATCCTCAGTAATGATGTGTGGTTCGAATTTTTTAGTGGTGCTTTCCGCGAACCATTCAATTCAGGTTCGAAATTTACACGTAAAGCTCTCTGCCTTCCCAAGGCTTTGCCGGGAAGTGCAGTGTCGTGACAACGCTTAGCCCCCTTTCGGGGAAGAGAACCAGAGGCGCATTACAGCGTCTCTGGTTTTTCTTGGAATTTGTTAGTTACGTACTGATGGAGCCTCGACAGAAAGTCCATTGCCTCGTGAACCGACATACAGTTCCAGTGCTACGAACTCTGGCGATCCTTCATTAAAGGTTTCTGCACGGGTATCACGGATGCAGCCCTTAAACCGATTATGTGCTGCAATCAAATTGGCTTGTTTAAGACGGTAGACTGGGAAACCATTAATCTGGCCTTGGGACAAATGGTCAGCACGTATGTAATTGCCATAATTCTGTTCATGACAATTTGCGCAAGACAGCTCAAGCTGACCGTAACGCGTATAGTACATTTCCTTGCCTTTTTCCCACGTCGATTGGGCCGGGCCATCAATTTTGATGTCAACAGGCATGCCACGAGACTGGAGCGCAATAAGCGCGGTCGTGTTTAGCATTGGTTGAGACTTCCAACCCCAAGCTTTCGCCTCCATCCGATTTTCGCGGCAATCGTTAATGTACATTTCCATGGTCCAGACAGCACCCGCTGCCTCGTTCCATTTTGGTGTCTGCGCGCGCAGGCCCTTCATGTTTTCCGGCCCTTCGTGACAGGACGCGCAGGACTTTCCAGCTTCACCGTCTACAGTTTCCCAGGTATCCATACCCTGATCCACAAATATCATGCCTGGATTATCAAAATCATCCATTTGAAACTGCTGCGTTTCCTTAGTGCGAAACGTCCAGCCAGAAAAGATTTCATCCAAGTTTTCCAAATGCGCCGGTGCTTTGGTTTGAGTTACCATTTCCAAATCTTCATTGATGATCAGTTTTGGAATGTCCTCGGCAGTTGCAGCCACTGCACCCATTGCCGCAATTGCAGCAACCGATGCTAGAATTTTAAGCGAAATTGATCGCATGTGTTTCCTCCCCTTAAATCGATATTTCGCGCTATTCTAACGCAATCGACTTTGTTTCTTCATAGACCGAGCCATCATCATCGTACCAAGTGAACTTGAATTCACCGGCCTCTGTGACCTTGGCTTCAAACTCAAAATAGGGGTTCGTGGAAATGGCTGGCTCCAAGGACACATCAATGACGTTTTGACCATTGAAATCGCAGGTAAGGCGATTAATGATCGAACGCGGCACCAAATTTCCGTCTTTGCCTTTGCGCTGACCCGATTCCATCCTGTGACTGATGAGAGTCTTGATTGTAATTACTTCGCCTGCAGAAGCCTTTTTGGGGACTTTTACACGTGGTTTTACACCTTTTGCCATGAGCTTGTCTCCTTGCTTAGCCGCCGCAGCCGCCGATTGTAACTTTTACTTCGTTTGATGCGCGAACAAATGTTCCATCCGCCATTTTGGCTACTGCAATCACATTTTGAGTGCCTGCCAGACGCATGCGTGTGGTTGCACTTTGTGACCCAGACAATGGTCCAAAATTAAATACAGCCACATCGGCAACCGGGTTTTTGGAGGCAAAAATAGCGATCGATACAGCACCCGGGGCGTCGACCGAAACTGGAACGGTGTTTCCATTCTCCGCAATTTCAGGTGTTGTCAGTGTCAGGCCGCCCTCACTGATGTCAGCGCCACCAGTAAATTTTGCGATTGCGTCGTCTGCGGATGCGATTGCAGGTGTAAACGGCAAGAATGCTACAGCAGTAGCTGCTGCTCCCAGCATCAATGCCCTGCGTCGTGTAATTTCCATAATCGTGTCTCCTATATTTCAGGCAGTTCTGCGGTCGGTCTATTCTTTAAGAGTCAAAAGATAAGCCACAACATCTTCAATCTGCTGGGCGGTCAGAAGCGGCGGAAGCTCCGGAGTTTTTGCTGCTTTTCCGGTAAATTTATCGCCAGGTCGAATATACCCGCTAACCTTGTAGAATGATGGCATCATGGAATCTTCGAATGTCATTTTAGAATTCGCGACAATTCCACGTAATTCAGCTTCGCTCCAGCGATCTCCGGCACCGTCAAGTGCAGGCCCGACTTCACCATGAAACGGAACCTGTTTTAGTTCTGTGACTTCATGACAGGCAATGCAATTGCCAAGGCCACGCGTGACCATTACTTTACGGCCAGCTTCGACATCTCCCGGCTTTCCGCTCAAAGATTCGGCCACGGCACCGTCGGCGTAGGCGACCTCGGTTGGTGCAATTTCAGCTGCTGCCGCAAGACTGATGCTTGCTATTCCTGTTCCAATTGCGATCGTTGATAATGCAACGGCACGAAGTTTCGAGTTTTTCATAAATTCCTCCCCTGAGCAGCCTTGACTGCTGTGTCCAGAATGCATGACTCAACCATCAAAGGCAATCACAAATTCAAACTTGTGAATAGGTACTTGTGCTGCAATGCAACAGATTTGGGGTATGATTTTGCGTATACGATGTGTTGCAGCCTATTCATCCATAAGCCCAGCAGCACGTGCTTCTTCAATCTTTCTGGCGTGATATTTTTGGAAATGCTCGTCGCTTTCGTAGCCCTTTTCCACCACCCACTGGAACATGTGTAACGATGTCCATCTGCCAAATGCACCGGGCATAGTGGAAACAGCTGCTTTGGCTGCGCTGACATCGTTTGGGGCTTCTTCAGGCATGAACATGATGGTCGGCGTAAACACAACGCGCCATTCGCGGGCAGCGGTCTTTTCAGACAGTTCATCGCCATTCAAATCGATAACTTCTTCGTCGCCAAACATGTTGTATTGCACCACCATGAAGTGCTCTTGAATGTAGGCCGCGACTTCCGGGTCGGAGAACACTTTTTCATGCAGCTGGGCGCAGTAAATACAACCGCGCTGCTCAAATATCATGACAAGGCGCTTGCCTTCGTCTCGTGCAGTTTCAATGTCTTCTCCAATATCGCGGAAGGTTGAGGTAAACCATGTTTGCTTATGCAGTCCGTCATCGCCGATCTCAGTCGCGCTGGCAGCTCCGAAGCTCAGGACAAGCCAACTGACCAGACATACAAGTGATTTTCTCATGACTACCTCCAAATAGAATTCAAATTGAAACGTAATTTTTAACCGACTTGGCCGAGCGCTGGAAACCACTCAAGCATCAGGAACGACAACGTTTGCATAGATCCGGTTAAGAACAAAATGCCCGTGATCACCAAAAGACCACCCATGACTTTTTCGACGGCGCCCATGTGTTTTCGGAACCTGCCCATAAAGCGCATGAATGGGCCAGCAAAGAACGCTGCCAGCACAAATGGGATGCCTATGCCAAGCGCGTAAGCGAATAGCAAGATAGCGCCATCCCAAGCGTCACCACTGGTACTCGCTATCAGAAGGATTGTCGCCAAAACCGGGCCAACACAGGGCGTCCAGCCAAATGCGAAAGCAAGCCCAACAATATAGGCACCAAGATAGCCAATCGGTTTCTTGCGCACTTGAAACCGGGCTTCGCGGAACAGCAATCTAATGCGAAAAACACCTAAGAAGTGTAAGCCTAGAACGAGGATAATCGCGCCTGCGACATAACCCAGCACCGTCAAATGCTCGACTACGAAGGAGCCAACCAGTGAAGCGCTTGCGCCCAGGGCCACAAATACAGTTGCAAACCCAAGAACGAAAAAAAGCGATGCTATGACAATGCGCCCTGCCAATACTGGCGGACGTTCCTCATCGGTCAGTTCATCGAGGCTAACACCGGCAAGAAAGCATAGGTATGGCGGCACCAAGGGCAATACACACGGCGATACAAATGACAGCAAACCTGCGGCCAGTGCGCCGCTAAGGGAAACGGTTAGTTGCATGCTTTGGTTTTCATGTCAGATCGCTTTCCCAAATGTGCCCAGAAAATCGTCATTCTAAACATTTCATATTCAGATATTACAATTTGTTTTTGTTTTCAGCAATTGGGAAAGCTGGTATTCTTTCCTATATTGGGAATGTACAATGTTGAATCTCTACAGAAAGCCATATGATGAACAGCGCCAATATTGTCCGTATAACTTTGATTTCAATCATATTTTTTCTTGCGAGCTTGCTGCCAGTTAAGGCTGCAGAACTTGTTATGATGGAGCAGGACGGTTGCCATTGGTGTGAGCGCTGGCATGAAGAAATTGGCGAAATCTATCCAAAAACCGATGAAGGTAAGTTGGCGCCACTGCGTTTGGTGGATATTCATGATCCGATTCCCGATGACCTGAGCAACATACGCGTTGACCGTTTTACACCAAGCTTTGTTCTGGTTGAAAACGGTGAAGAAATTGGCCGAATTCGTGGCTATCCGGGGGATGAGTTGTTTTGGTGGCTATTATCTGATCTCATAAAGAAACTTCCGCCGGAGAACGAGTCATCACCTTCTGCGGCAATTTCGGAAACCTGAGCGGTAATTGAGTCGGTATTTTTGATCCATGTCTGTAGCTGCTACCAGTACCAAAACATCTGATCTGCCATTCGCGTTGGGCGAAGGACAATCAATGGATGCCATGATGGACAGCGCCAAAGCGGCGACTGATTTCCTGAAGGCTCTTGGCCATGAAGGCCGGCTGATGATCTTGTGCCGCCTTGTGGAAGGCGAATGCTCTGTAACCGAAATGGAAGAATTGCTCTCGGCACGCCAGGCTGCTGTATCTCAGCAGCTGGCAAGATTGAGACTTGAAGGCTTGGTGAAGACACGCAGGGAAGGCAAGGTGATGTATTATTCACTGGCCGATGAACGGGTCGAGCGCATGATCCGGCTCGTCTATGATTTGTTCTGCAAGGATGGGTGCTGACCAGCGTGGCAAGTACACTGGTCCTGCACGAGATTTCTACCGGGCAAGAAACGGTCCTTCTGACAAGTAATCGCTTGATTGAAGCCCCGAATTGGTCTCCTGACGGCACATTTCTGATCGTCAATGGCGATGGTCTGTTGTATCGCGTGGATTTAACGGGTGTTGCGAAGCTTGTCGAAATCGACACACATTTTGCGCGAAATTGTAACAATGACCATGGAATATCTCCTGATGGCCAGCGCATTGTTATCAGCGATCAGACTCAGGAAGGCGCGTCGTGCATTTACACATTGCCGATTTCAGGCGGCCTGCCACAGCGTGTTACACAAGACGTTCCGTCTTACTGGCACGGTTGGTCGCCAGATGGTGAAACATTGGCCTATTGCGCAAAGCGAAACGGCGCTTTCGATATCTATCTTTGCCCTGTTGAAGGCGGTGCGGAAACGCGTTTGACCGATGGTACAGGCCATGCAGATGGTCCGGACTATTCTCCAGATGCTGAATGGGTTTGGTTCAACTCTTCGCGGTCGGGAATCATGCAAATTTGGCGAATTCGTCCCGATGGAACCGACCTTCAACAAATGACATCGGATACTCATTCCAACTGGTTTCCACACCCGTCCCCAGATGGGAAAAACATACTTTATTTAGCCTATGAGCCTGGCGTTCAAGAACATCCTCGTGACCATGACGTTGAATTGAAGTTGATGGCTCCCGATGGCTCAAACCTGCGCTCTATAGTGTCTTTATTTGGTGGGCAGGGCTCTATAAATGTGCCGTGTTGGGCGCCCGACAGTCAACGCTTCGCCTATATGCGCTACAGCCGCACATAAATCGACAAACCCAGCCATGGGTTTGCAATTTGCTTAAAATACGTTACATTCAAAAAAACATATATGTTGGGAGTGGAGCAGCATGGAGGAGCTGTCACCAGGAACCATCGCAGCCTTGGGAGGGCTGTTGGGTGGCCTGGTATTGGGATTTGCCGCTAGGTGGGGCAGGTTTTGCACGCTTGGTGCTATTGAAGACGCCACATTGGCAGGAAACACGAAGCGCTTGCGTATGTGGGGACTGGCCATTGCCGTTGGAATAGCTGTGACTTATGGCCTGCATGGCAGCGGCGCTATCGACATTTCTCAGACCTTTCATATTGCTTCACCAACCACGTTGTTGGCGACACTCGTTGGCAGTTTCATCTTCGGCCTTGGAATGTCGCTGGTGGGCACGTGTGGCTTCGGCACGCTTGCGCGCATTGGCGGCGGGGACTTAAAATCCATCGTTACATTTTTAGTCATGGGCATTACCGCTTACGCAACGTTGCGCGGGGCAGGCGCGTATATACGTCTTGGGCTTGGCAGTGCTGAGGACAATGGGGCAAGCCAGGCTGGTTTCGCCTTTGCGCTGCAATCCATGACCGGTATTCCTGCCACCGCCATTGCGTTGGTCCTGGCAGCAATGCTCGCTGCGTTTTGCTTGTCTTCGCCGGCAATAAGAGCCGACAGGAAATTATTGGTGACTGCCGTCTTGGTTGGGCTCACGATTTGCTTCGGGTGGGTGGTAACGGGTATCTTGGCTTATGACCCGTTTGATCCTTACCCATTGGAGTCATTCACGTTTTCTGTCCCCCTTGGCGAAACGATTATCTATGTGATGACCATGACAGGCGCGAATTTGAAATTTGGTATAGGCGCGGTTGCAGGCGTTATACTGGGTGCCGCTGCAACAACTCTGGTCCAAAAGTATTTTCGCTGGGAAGCTTGTGACGATGCGCGTGAAATGCGCCGGCAAATGCTGGGAGGTGTGCTGATGGGCTTTGGCGGCGTGACAGCTTTTGGTTGCACGGTGGGGCAGGGACTGACAGCCGCTTCAGCGCTCGCATTTTCAGCGCCGGTGGCACTCGTTGGCGTCTATTCAGGTGCTTGGATTGGCTTGCACGCATTGGTACATGGGTCCGTGTTGGAGCCACTGAGACAATTATGGCCTTTGGGGGAGAAATAAGAGTGCAGAACAGAGTGTGGCTATTTTGCCTGACCTTGCTTTGGAACGGCGCCGCATTTGGCGGCGATGTGGAGTACGGCGAATACTTGTCCGCAGAATGCGTGACCTGCCATAAAGCTGGTGCAGAAACCACCGAAAAAATTCCCTCCATTGAAGGGTGGGACGAAGCTTCCTTTGTAGCGGTGTTGAAGGCCATTCGAGCAAAAGAATATGACAGCAAAGTCATGGAGACGATCGCAGCAAGCCTCGACGATGAACAAATCGATGCGCTTGCTGCCTATTACGCAACCCTGAAACCGAAAGAATGAGGATATTATGACAAAGTTATCCAGACGTCATTTTACAACACTGTTGGGTGCTGGAGCTGGTTCGCTTGCCATGCCTCACATCGCCTTTGGTGCAAAGCCCAAAGTCGTTGTGATTGGTGGTGGAGCGGGCGGTGCTACAGCTGCACGCTATATTGCCAAGGATTCCAAAGGCGAAATTGATGTGACCTTGGTGGAACCCAACAAGCGTTACTACACATGCTTTTTCTCAAATCTCTATTTGGGAGGGTTTCGTGATTTCGAATCCACTGGCCATGGCTACGATGGTTTAGCGAACGGACACGGTATCAATGTTGTGCATGATTGGGCCCTTTCCGCTGACGGTGCGTCCAAAACTGTCACTTTAGGGTCCGGCGCGACGCTGGCATACGACAAACTAGTGTTGTCTCCCGGTATCGACATCAAATATGACAGTGTTCCAGGTTACTCCGTGGAAGGTCAAAGCAGAGCACCTCATGGCTGGAAATCAGGCACACAAGTGCAGTTGATCAAGGCGCAAGTGGAAGCCATGCCTGAGGGCGGTACGTTCCTCATGGTGCCGCCACCAAATCCATACCGCTGCCCACCAGGACCTTATGAGCGTATTTCTATGATCGCCCATATTTTGAAACAAAAGAACCCAAGCGCCAGTATTATTGTCCTTGATCCAAAGCCCAAGTTCTCAAAGCAAGGGCTCTTCAGCGAAGGTTGGGAAAGTCATTATCCGGGCATGGTGGAATGGATTGATCCTGACACCCATGGCGGTATTTTAAACGTGGATACAGATAATCTGACAGTAGAGACCGATCTCGACACGTTCGAAGCCGATGCGATGAGCATTATTCCAGCGCAAAAGGCTGGTGCAATTGCCATGCACTCTGGTGTGACAGATGGTGACTGGGCTCCGATTGTGCCCGCCAGCATGCAATCGAAAGCCGATGAGAACATTTACGTGCTAGGAGATGCATCAGTGGCGTCTGCCATGCCTAAATCCGGTTTCTCCGCCAACAGTCAAGCTAAGGTGGCGTCGAACCACATTCGCGCTGAATTGACTGGAAGTCGCGTGTTTGAGCCGCGCTTCGTCAACACATGTTGGAGCCTGATTGCACCAGATGATGGCGTGAAGGTTGGAGCTCGGTACAAAGCAGGTGCTGAGAAAATTGAAAGCACAGAAACGTTTATCTCTAAAACAGCTGAAAGTGCAGATTTGCGTCGCGAGACCTATGAGGAATCTGAAAGCTGGTATTCTGCCATCACAACCGACATGTTCAGCTAAATTATCTTGCCAAACATGCCGCTTAAATTTGTCCTCGGGTTTACCCCGGGGACTTTTTTTATGTGGTTGAGCGAGGATTATTCAGCAGGTATCAAGTGCGCTGTTTCTTCACGGCGTTTGCTGCGTTTTGCTTGAAGTTTCATGGTAGCGAAGCTGCCAAGCAAGATGGCACCAAGTGCAATGAGCGATGATGGTGCTGCCGTGGATAATCCCGTCACACCTTGGCCTACGGTACAACCAAGTGCAGTGACACCGCCAAAGCCCATCAGCAATCCGCCTGCCAAGTAGCGCAAAATGGAACCTTCTGTCACAAAGCCTTGAAAGCGGAAGCGTCCAAAAACAACTGCGCTGGCAAATGCACCCAGCAGCACTCCACCAATGAGGGCAATGGAGAAGCGAATTGTATCGCCAGTGAAAATCATCAGATATTGGACGCTTTCTGCAATTGGCGAAACGAAGCTGAGTGAGGTTAATTGTGTTGGCTCAAAGTCATCCAATCCAACAACACCCGTTATAAACCATCCAAGAACCACCAGCGCGCCAACGACAATGCCTGGAACAATTGCGCGGCCCAACCCACGCCCACGTGTGGTCGCAAGTACAAGGCCTGCCAGAACCACAATCACCGCTGAGAAAGCTGTGACCAAGCTGCTATTAACATCAAACAGATCCGCAGGCGTAACTTCGCTTGGAATGAGACTTTCCAGTTCGATACGTGGCAGAGCAAGGACGCCGCGCAATGTGGCGTATGCAGCTATGCCTGTGACAAGCAGTGTTACAACGGCGCGAGTGTTGCCTGATGCAGCCAAGACCAACAAACGGCTTACACAGCCGCCGGCCAAGACCATGCCAATGCCAAACAACAATCCGCCAACAAGCAATGGCAGGGGGCGAATAGCAACCGACCAATAAATGCTTTCAGACAAATCAATTAACCCTGCCGAATGCATGGCTTGGGTACCCGCCAATGCCACAATGATCGCCAAAGCGATCTGGGCGGTGCGGTTTCTGGAAGGCGTTTCACTTTCTTCTGGTGTCGCCCATTCGGCGACAGCTGCACGCAAGCAATAGCGGCTGATTTCAGCAACGATACCAAACAGTATGCCGAGCGCTAGCGCTCCAAACACCACCAGTGTGGATGTTTCGTATGTTTCGCGAAGAGATTCCAGAGTTTCAAACATTGTGTGCCCCACAAAGAGTTCAGGGCAGTTTGATACATCTTGGAGCGCATTTACCGAAGGTAAGGCGTTGCGAAAGCAGCAGCGAAAAGAAAATAATACTCTGTCAGGCGATGCTTCGGCGCAAAATCCCTACTCAGCAATGAAACGAAAGGTAGAATTGTGCCGTTCCGCACGCCCAAACCCAGGATATGGCAAGTGATAGCCAATCAGGTTTATCTGATCACCTGCAACCATTTCCAACAGTTTTTTGCGGGTTGCGATGGCACGCTCAGAATCAATATCCTGGCCAAAAGCCCATTCAGGATGTTCGAAAGTTATGAAGGGATGGGTGAGGGCATCTCCCAGCACCAATAATTGTTCCGACCCGTTCTTCAATTCAAAGGAACAATGGCCCGGCGTATGGCCAGAGGTGTCGTGGGCGAATATGCCGCTAAGGATTTCCGTTTCCGGATCGAAAAGCACGATTTGATCTTCTAGCGCTTCCAGTCTGCGCTTTGTACCTACTGCGAGACCTTGCTGGTCCTCGCGCACATTGTCGACAGTGTTTGGGTCCAACCAAAATTCCCATTCTGGTTTGGAGATGTAGTAATTTGCATCTGGAAATAGCAAGTCATCGAAATCGTCTAACAAGCCCCAAAGGTGGTCCGGATGTGCATGGGTGAAAATGACGTCCGTGATGTCGTCTGGCGTGAGATCAATTTCATCTAGGGAGTCCGGTAATTTACCTGTGGTTGGTAAAAATTGACTGCCGCTACCAACATCAAACAAGATGGTGCGATCGCCAGTTTTGTAGAGTGTTAAATTACATGGCGGTTCAATTCGTTCCGTAGAGAGATTTCGATTTGAAAGAAAATCGCTGCGTTCTTTTTCTGGGATGTCCGGGAACATAAAACCTGCAGGAAAGGACATGTTTCCATCACTTAAAACAGTGATTTCTGCATCGCCCAGTGCTTTGCCTACTGCTGCAAATGCGGAAGGACCAGCACCCAATAAAGTAGTTGCACCCAGGGCTGTACCGCCAGCCAAAATCTCGCGTCGGTTAAATTGCATGATCCACCCCATTACATATATGTTTTTTTGAATGTAACAGAAATTTTAAGCGGTAGCCAGTGCTTTGGTCACGGCTAGTTCCAGGCTCATGCCGGATGCGCAGTCTGGCAAAAGGCTTGGCAATGATAGGACAGGCATCTGGCACAATTCTGCAATGTCTTTGGCATAAGGGGGCATGTTTGTGCATTCCAAAATGATGGCGCCGATATGCTGATGTTCCTGGACAAGGGTCTTAGCTGCGCTCACGACTTCTGATCGCGCTGTCCCCTCATCCATGTCTGATTTATTTCCCAAAATACTGCTACAGAAAACGCTGTCTGGCTTGGGTGCGCCAATTGGTATTTCTTGAGTAACTCCGGCAGCCTGTAGATGGTTCAGGGACAGATTTGATGGTGAAATTGTCAGAATGGCAGCACGTAGACCTGTGGGTTTTAGCGCTTTTTCCACAAAGGGTACCGCCTGCAACGAAGAACTGACAACGGGCACATCCACTGCTTGTTGAAGCGTGGATTGATGAAGCACCAAGAACCCGCAACTGGTAGCAATCAACGTCGCACCTTTGGCCTGTAAATCTCTAGCGCCCTGGGCAAAACGTGCGACCAAGCCATCTGCATTGTCGTGCACAACCCGCTTCGGTGTAGCGTCTGCAACGACTTTCACCAGCGCTTGTGGTTCGAACGTGTCTGGATGACCAATGTCACCCGGTAACCGTGGAAACCGACTTTCCAACATCAAAAGTCCAATTTGTGGCGATATAATTTGTTTCATGACATTTGCTTCTTGACCAATGCGCGGCGTGTTCTCAATCTGCCACGAATGATCTTCTGATGCGAGGCTGCTCGAACTATGAATGATAGAAAACATGTCGTCGTTATTGGCGCGGGTGTTGTCGGTGTGACGACCAGTATCTGGCTGCAAAGAGCAGGTCACAGAGTAACGTTGATTGACCGAGAAGGACCGGCAAGCGCAACTTCCTACGGAAACGCCGGGATGCTTACTACAATTGGTATGATTCCGGTGACGGTGCCAGGTCTCCTGCAGAAAATTCCAAAGATGATTTTCAGTCGTGATGAGCCTTTGCTGATGCGCTGGTCTCACTTGCCCAAGCTATTTCCTTGGCTGATCCGTTATCTGTCAAACGCTAACAAGAAGGACACTGAGCGGATTTCCAAGGCGCTTGCACCAATGGTCATGGACAGTGTCGAGCAACACAAGGCAGTTGCAGCCGGCACAGATGCGTTGAAGTACATTAATGATTGTGACTATGTGTACGCCTATAACAGCCCAGAATCTGCGCAGGCAGATTCCTACGGTTGGGATCTTCGATATCAATGCGGTTGTCGATGGACGGAAATGGATCAGGAAACCTTTGGTGAGTATGATCCAACATTTAAAGACCGCGTTGGCTACGCTCACGTCGCGCCAAATAATGGATATATTTCAGACCCCGGCGCATACATAAAAGCGCTTGCAAAGCACTTCGTTGATGAAGGTGGTGAATTGTTGCTGGAAGAGGTTAGCGATGTGGAATTGTCCGATGATGCTGTTGTTGCGGCTGTCACAAATAAGGGCCGCCATGCCTGTGATGATCTGGTCGTTGCTGCCGGTGCCTGGTCAGGAATATTTGCCAAGAAGCTGGGCATTGATCCCTCATTGGAAAGCGAGCGGGGCTATCACGTTGAATTCTACAATCCGTCTATTGTGCCAAAATCGCCAATGATGTTGGCTGCCGAAAAAATTGTCCTGACGCCGATGAATGGAAGATTGCGGGCTGCTGGCATTGTAGAATTGGGTGGTTTGAAAAATGGTCCGCAACAAGCAGGCTTCGATTTGCTCATCCGTCAGGTAAAGAAAAAACTTCCGGATCTGACTTATGACCGCATTGAAACCTGGATGGGACATAGGCCTGCAACGTCGGATTCCATACCGTTGATCGGCAATGGAGGTACATGCAAAAATGCGTGGTTCGGGTTTGGTCATCATCATGTCGGATTGACAGCAGGTGCTAAAACTGGTCGCATCATAGCTGATTGCATTTCTGGAGTGCGTAGCAACCTCGATTTGAGCGTCTATAGTCCAGATCGGTTTACAAAGAACAAGCAATCGTAATAGGGGAACTAAACTATGAATTTGAAGAAAACTTTGACTGTGAGCGCAGCTGCAATTGCTGTTTGCGGCGCAACAACAGTTGGCGCTTTTGCTGAAAAATGGGATATGCCAATGGCTTATTCCGCATCCAATTATCATTCTGAAAATGGCGCTGTTTTTGCAGCCTGTGTGACGAAAGCGACCGGCGGCGATCTTGAGATCGTAACGCACCCTGGTGGATCGCTTTACAAGGGTGGAGAAATCAAGCGCGCTGTTCAAACAGGACAGGCACCAATCGGTGAACGCCTTTTGTCAGCCCATGCGAATGAAGATCCGCTTTTCGGCGTTGATTCCATTCCATTCTTGGCAACATCTTTTGATGATTCCGTAGCTCTTTGGAAAGCTGCATCTGGTGCGGTTAAAGAAGCGCTTGCAAAGCAGAATCTGGAATATGTGTATGCTGTTCCATGGCCACCGCAGGGCCTTTATTTCAAAAAAGAAGTGAACGCCGTTGGTGATATGTCCGGCCTTAAATTCCGTGCGTACAATGCTGCAACTGCGCGTATTGCGGAGCTGGCTGGTATGGTTCCGGTTCAAATTGAAGCTGCTGAATTGTCTCAGGCTTTGGCGACTGGTGTGGCAGAAGCATTCATTTCCTCAGGTTCAACCGGTTACGACCGAAAGGTTTGGGAACAGTTGACACACTTCTATGATGTGCAGGCGTGGCTTCCACGTAACACTGTGTTCGTGAACAAAGACTCTTGGGATGCTCTTAGTGATGCCAACAAAGCAGCGATCACAGATTGTGGCGCTCAAGCTGAAGCTGCTGGCCTTGCAAAAGCAAAAGAACTCACTCAGTTCTACATTGATGGTCTGGCTGAAAATGGCATGACTGTTGCGGCTCCTGGCGATGCTTTGAAAGCTGAGCTGGAAGCATTTGGTGCGACTATGACCAATGAATGGCTCGATAGTGCTGGCGACGCTGGTAAAGCTGCAGTGGACGCATTTAAAGCTATGTAATTTTGTTTGCAGACTGAAACCATCAGTGTGCAAGTAGAAGATCTGAGAGCCTCCGACGCTTCTGCGCCGGGGGCTTTGTTTTATCTAGACATTGCTGTTTGCAAAGTGGCGCTTACTGACTGATAAATGTTCCATGTCTGATGAGATAAGAAATCCCAAAAGCCCAATTCGGGAAACCAATGATGAGGCGCGCCAGCTTGGCCGCTCTATCCTGAATGATGCAAAATTTGGGGCTTTGGCGACGTTGGAACCGGAGACCGATTTTCCACTAACCAGCCGTATTGCATTTGGATTGGATGGAAACGGTCTGCCAATATCACTTATGTCCACATTGGCATTTCACACCAAGGCTTTGTTGCAAAATCCGCAATGCTCAATTTTGCTTGGCGAACCGGGGAAGGGCGATCCACTGGCTCACCCGCGGATCAGTTTACAGGCTTCCGCATCTCAGGTTTTGCGAGAGTTGGATGAACATGTGGTACTGCGAGCACATTATTTGAAACAACATCCAAAGGCCGCACTTTATATAGACTTTGGTGACTTCTTCTTCTTTCGATTTCACATCCAAAAAGCCTATCTAAATGGAGGCTTTGGAAAAGCATTTATTTTGAACGCGCAAGATTTGTCTCTCGATTGAGTGGGAGATATTTTCTGAACTGGAAAATCGAAAACAATTGAAGAAGCGCCGTTTCGATGACACGCTGCATCCCGCAAAACTGATTTTTGGAGAGACGACACATTGCGTATCCTGACCGAAAAGACGCTGGATAGTTCAATTGACTGGTCTGCGCTGATGGAGGCGATTGTTAGTGGCCATAAGCGGCCCCAAGCCAAGATCGGGGATACTTTGCTGGAGCAGGGTAGTCGGAAATATCTATCACGCTCAGCCTGGATTGAAGGGTTAGGTGCCTGCACAAAGTCGGTCACAATCTATCCGGAAAATCCGCTGCAGAATCCGGCTTTGCCGTCTGTACAAGGCCAGTTGGTGATGTTTGATGAGGCAACAGGGGCGCCAATTGCGATATTGGATGGTCCGGCTGAGACACGGTTAAAGACCGCCGCAGACAGCGCACTCGGCAGTAGACTGCTCTCCAGAGAAAATTCAGAATTGTTACTGATGGTAGGTGCGGGAAATATGTCACGCCCGTTGATCGATGCACATATGGCTGCAAGACCTTCCCTCAAAAAGGTTTTGATCTGGAATCGGAGTGATGGAAAATCCGCCAATGTTGCACGCGCAATTGCTGAAACTACCGAGATCGAAACCGAAGCGGTTTCGCAATTGGACGAAGCCATTCCAGAGGCCGACATTATTTGCTGCGCCACCATGTGTGTTGAGCCAATTATCAAGGGCGCACTTTTGTCTCTCGGCACCCATGTTGATCTGGTTGGCGCATATACGCCTGATATGCGTGAAGCCGATAATGAGGCGTTGAAGCGATCCCGCTTGTTTGCCGATAGCTTTCACACAACGCTTGATCATATCGGTGAATATAAAATTCCCCTCGCTGGTGGTGTCATTCAAAGAACTGATGTTTTAGCGGACTTTTATGGCTTGATTGACGGCTCGGATGGTCGTTTATCAAATGACGATATTACTCTTTTTAAAAATGGGGGAGGCGCTCATCTCGATCTGATGATCGCTCACCATTTGGCTAATAATTAGGACTGTTTCATGAGTTTACGGCATGGCGGCCAGATATTGGTGGATCAGCTGAGCATTCAGGGTGTGGAACGCGTATTCTGCATACCAGGCGAAAGCTTTTTGGCAGCGTTGGACGGGCTATATGAGTCCAGTATTGAAACCATTGTTTGCCGGCAAGAGGGTGGTGTTGCCATGATGGCTGACGCGACGGCAAGGCTCACAGGAAAGCCAGGCGTTGCGTTTGTTACTCGCGGTCCCGGTGCCACCAATGCATCGGCTGGTGTTCATATAGCTTTTCAGGATTCTATCCCGATGGTCTTGTTCATTGGGCAAGTGGCGAGTGATCAGAAAGACCGCGAAGCGTTTCAAGAAGTAGACTATCGTCAAATGTTTGGCCCGCTTGCAAAGTGGGTGGCAGAAATTGAAACGACGGATCGCATTCCTGAATACGTTTCTCACGCGTTTCATGTGGCAAATAGTGGCCGTCCTGGACCCGTTGTTCTTGCGTTGCCGGAAGACATGTTGTCGGCAATGGCTGATGTACCCGATGCACCAGTTGCAACACCAACTATAAACTCTCTTTCGACAAATGCGGCCCAGCAGATTTGCGAAACGCTGGAATCAGCTGAACGTCCATTGGTGATTGTCGGCGGCGGTGGATGGACTGCTCAAGCGGCGCAAGATCTTGGTGTATTTGCTGCAAAGCTGGGTGTGCCGGTTGCCACCAGCTTTCGGTGTCAGGATTATATAGATAATACCCATCTCAACTATGTTGGTGACGTGGGCATTGGCATCAATCCCACACTGTCGACTTACATCAAGAATAGCGATTGTTTGGTGGTGATTGGGTCTCGATTAGGCGAGATGACCACAAGTGGGTATACGCTGCTGGAGATCCCGAAACCTCAGCAAAAGCTCATTCATATCTACCCAGATGCGAGTGAGCTTGGCCGTGTATATCGGCCAGATTTGGCTTTCGTTGCCGGTTCAGCAGAGGCTATGGCGCAATTGGCAAATGCGTCGAGCGACAATCGAAAACCTGCATTGGACGTGACGCAAACGCTGGCTGAGAGCTATCGTGCTTGGCAAGAGCCTGAAGAAACGCCAGGTGATCTAAAGCTTGAACAAGTTATGAGCCATTTGCGTGATGTGCTTCCAGCAGACACTATTATTTCAAACGGCGCTGGTAACTATGCCGGGTGGCTGCATCGCTATTATCGTTTCCGTCAGTATCGTACGCAACTTGCGCCAACATCTGGCTCCATGGGGTTTGGATTGCCTGCCTCGGTAGCAGCGAAACTGCAATACCCAGACCGCACTGTGATTTGCTATGCAGGTGATGGTGACTTTCAAATGCACTGTCAGGAGTTTGGAACGGCCTGCCAATATGGTGCAAACATCATCGTACTCATTTCCAATAATGGATTGTATGGCACTATTCGCATGCATCAGGAAAAGCACTATCCTGGCCGGGTTAGTGGGACGGGGATGGTAAATCCAGATTTTGCAAAATGGGCAGAAAGCTATGGTGGCTATGGTGAAACTGTAACCACAAATGCTGATTTCCCTGCAGCATTGAAGCGCGCTCAAAATGCTGGAAAACCCGCAATTTTGAACTTGATGATTGATCCACACGCTATTGCAACACGCATGGTTCTTAAGGAAGCTTGATCGATGGCTATCATGAATATCTACAAGGAAAATGATGGGGCACAGCTTCTTGAGGCACTGCAAGTAATTCAATTTGCGACGCTCGTAACCCACATGCGTGATCGTCTTGAATGCTCTCACGTTCCCATGTTCGCCAAGGAGACTGAGGAGGGCCTTGTTCTTGAAGGCCATGTCGCGCGACAAAATGATCACTGGCGCTGTGCATCCGGCGGACCAAGCATCGCGATTTTTCAGGGACCTCAGGCTTACATTTCACCGGCTTGGTATCCTAGCAAACAAGAGCACGGCAAGGTCGTTCCTACTTGGAACTATCAAGTGGTGCATGCGCATGGCACGCTTGAGGCCGTTGATGATGCAGAATTTCTTCTGGCTCACATCAATGATCTGACAACGCGTAACGAAAGTGGGCGCGATGAACCTTGGGGTATTAACGATGCGCCCGGCGAATACATTCCAAAATTGACTCGCGGAATTGTTGGACTACGTCTGAAGGTGACACGTTTGGACGGAGCGTTAAAGATGGGTCAAAATCGAACTGATGCAGATCGTAAAGGCGCTGTCGCGGGGCTTTCGGATGAGAATGACTTTGGCGCTGCAGCCGTCGCGGAAAAGATGCTGTCTTTGATACCCGATTAATTTGCAGGACCTACAAATCCATACCCATTTCCATCATGGGAAATATTAAGTCTGGCTTGAAGGCGACAGATTTTTCCTCGACTTGATGGAACCCAACGCTTTCGTAGAATGCTACCGCTGCTAAACTTGAGAAACAACTGAACCGCGCAACGCCAGCGGTTTTCGCCTCAGAAAAGCAACGCTCGATAATTCTGCGCGCCAGTCCTTTGCGTAAATGGCCCGGATGTGTCGCGACATGCCGGATATGCGCAATGGATTTATCTTCAGGAACACTTCCGCCCGGAACCGCTGTGGTCCATCCGCCGCAAGCGCCTGCAATTGGTCCGTTTTCAGCTATGTAGTATGTGCCGCATCCCAGCAATGCAGGTTGTGCCGTCGACATAAATGGAACGGCACTTGCCAATATGCTTTCATCGTAAAAACCCTTCAGCAGCGTGCCATAGGAGGCGGCCAATATTAGCTCGACAATCGCCTTGTTCTCGAGCGTTGTTGGTCTGATCCTGAACGTCATATCATGCAGCTATCAATACGTGTCGTTTCATATGCTCATAGATGGATTGGGCATCCTCTACGATCTTTTTCTGGGCATCATTCAACACGGGCACTTTGGTGTCCGGAGGCGCAAATTCGTTGGACTTTACCACGCTGTCATACCAATGAGCGGCCCAAACACCGTCTGTAGCGCGTTCACCTTCAGGCCACGACAGCATGGTTTCCTTAAATGGAATGTCCAGTGCTTCGCAAAGAGCGCTTAGGGTGCCTTTGGGATTATTTCGGACATCGGTTGCGTCGATCACCGGTGGCGCTTTGCCAGTTTGCTCGCAGATCAGATCAAAGATATCTGCCTGTTGGGTAAAGCCAATATCAGAGAGGCTTATATCAGCATGTTTCTGGCCGTAGCTGGCGACAACGCGTGCAGGTTCTCGGATTAAGAATGCGTTGGAAATATTGGCAATCCAATTGCGATCAATGCCTGGCAGCATGTGGTGCGTCATATGTTTTTGGTAGAATATCGAAACGTCTTGGCTTGGTCTCTGACAGCTATTAGCTACGCTTTTCCAGTTTTGATCTCCCGCTGCCATGACCTCCGCAGCCATTGGGTGTGGGAGTCCTGTTTCTTTCAAATACGCAGCGTAAAACGGTTCATCCCATACCACCGTATCTGCACGGTTTTCAAAACTGCGCATCATGGCGGTTGACAGGTTGCGTGGACCGGACCACATGGCAATGATGCGTTTTTCTGACATAGCTTAGATTTCACGTGTGTTTGAGTTATGATTTTGTATCATGATGCATGAGAATTAGAAGGCCACAAAGTGTGCTTTCAAAAAAATGAATGGGAGACGTGTATGGCTGGATTTTTGAAGAAGTTGTTTGGTGGTGGAAGTGGCGGCGAGGGCAGTGGTCCCAGTGCAGAGCCTGCTGAAGCTTATGGCGATTGCATGATACAGGCGCTACCGCAAAATGCTGGCGGGTCTTGGCGTGTGGGTGGTATGATCACCAAGGAAGTCGATGGTGAAACGCTCGAGCGGCCATTTGTGCGCGCGGACACTTTTCCCAGCCAGGAAGAGGCAAGGTCATTTTCGTTGGTAAAAGCGAAACAGATTATTGATCAAAACGACAAGATGCTGTTTTCAGACGGGGCGAAATCTCGCCCCGCTTAGTGGATACATTTTGAGCAACTAGCGCTGCCGCATATTTTCCGGCAGCCATGTTGCGATTTCAGGGAAGAAAATCAGCACAAATACCATAAGCACCATGATGCCAAACATCGGTATTGCGGCTTTGGCGATATAGTTCATCTGATGGTTTGTCATGCCTTGCAGCACAAACAGGTTGAAGCCGATAGGCGGCGTGATTTGCGCCATCTCCACCACTACCACAATAAAGATACCAAACCAGATAACGTCGATGCCTGCTTGACGTATCATCGGTTCGACTACTGCAATGGTGAGAACCACACTGGAAATACCATCCAAAAAACAGCCGATGACAATGTAGAACAGCAACAAAGCCATCAGCAGCTCAAAGCGTGATAATTCCAGCGATGCGATGAAGGTTGCCAGTGCACGGGGCAGGCCGGTGAAGCCCATTGAGAGCGACAAGAATGCTGCGCCTGCAAGGATCAGTGCGATCATAGCCGACGTGCGTGTTGCACCTAAAAGGCTTTCAGTAAAGCTGCTCCAGGTTAAAGATCCTTGTAGCGCGGCAAGCGCCATGGAGCCCAGCACGCCAAACACAGCTGCTTCTGTCGCGGTTGCAAAACCAAGATACATTGAACCGATCACGATCAAGATCAATGCGATAACCGGAAGAAGGAATTTGGAGTTTTTGACCCGTTCCATAAAGGTCATTTCGGGCTCAGGTTTCGGATTGTAATCTTTAGAAAAAATACCGTAGAGGCTCGCATAAGCCATAAACATCAGCGCCAAGATCAGACCAGGTACGATGCCGGCAATGAAGAGCTTGGTGATCGACTCATTGATCGTTACGCCATAGACGATCAGCGTCAGTGATGGCGGAATCATAAGGCCAAGCGTGGCAGCTCCTGCCAATGTACCGATTATCATCTTTTCCGGGTAGTCTCGCGCGCGCAACTCCGGAATCGACATTTTACCGACTGTGGTGAGCGTGGCTGCTGAAGAGCCGGAAACGGCCGCAAAAACCGTGCAACCCACAATGTTGGTGTGGAGCAAACCGCCCGGCAATTTTGCCATCCACGGCGACAGGCCTTTGAACATGTCTTCAGACAAGCGCGTTCGAAACAGGATTTCACCCATCCAGATAAACATGGGCAGGGCCGTCAATGTCCAGGACGAGGAAGCGGACCAAATGGTTGTCATCATGGCATCGCCCGCCGGGCGCGTTGTGAAGAGTTCCATGCCGACATAGGCAACGCCTAGCAAAGCTAACCCAACCCAGACACCAGAGCCGAGCAGTAAAAACAGGACGAATAAAAAGACGCCGGTTGCAGCAAATTCCATGGGGCGCTCCTATTCGCTAGCCAACGCATCAGCGCGTATGTTGTCTTTGCGGGTAAGGATCAGCGTTACCAGATTATCGATAAAGCTGATCGCCAAAAGTATTGCGCCAAAGGCAACAACCGACTGTGGTATCCAAAGTGGCGTGGCGTCCTGTCCTTGGCTTATGTCATTGAATTTGAGCGATAATTCTACACCTCGAACAGCGTAGTAAGCCAAGTAGGTGGCGGCGGCGCTCGCAATAATCATGCACCATAATTCGCCCCAAAACCGATGTTTACCTAGCGCAGTGATGAACAGGCTGACCCGAATATGTGCGCCTTTGTTCAAAGCATAAGCGAATGCCAGAAAGGACGATGCAGCCATAAAGTAACCGGCGTATTCTGAAGAGCCGGGGAAGGGTGTGCCGGTCCAGCGCGCAATCATCTGCGCGACAATAATTACCAAAATCATCAACAAGCAGAGAGCGGCCACCATTCCTGAAAGGAAATAAAGCCCGTCCAATAGGCGTCTTGCGCCCCGTCCCAAATTTTTCATGATGCCCCTACACATATGATTTTCGTTATATTGACGACGATTCCGCACTAATCGCAAGCGCTTGCTGAAACACAGGTTTTCCACCAAAGCTTAGCCGTCTGTATAAGGGGTTTTACATGCTTTCAATTTCTGGACTATGCTTTTGTTATAAAGCCTTGAAGAGCTCGTGGCATAGACGCCTCAATTAACAGGTTTGGCCAACTACAATTTATTTATCCATTCGAAGGAGTGACCTTAATGAAAACCCTACTCGGTCTAACGGCAGCAAGCGTTTTGGCGTTTGGTGGCATGTCACAGGCGGACTTTTCGCTGACCGTGCTGCACACAAATGATTTCCATTCACGTGTAGAGCCAATCAGTAAATATGATTCTGGCTGCAAAGAAGAAGACAACCTAGAAGGCAAATGCTTCGGCGGTTATGCGCGCCTCATTACTGGCGTCGCTAAAGCGCGCGGTATGAGCAACAACAGCATTCTTGTGGATGGTGGCGATCAGTTTCAGGGCTCACTCTACTACACCTATTACAAGGGCAAAGTTGCCGCTGAAATGATGAACAAGCTCGGCTATGACGGTATGACCGTTGGCAACCACGAGTTCGACGATGGTCCGGAAGTATTGGCCGGGTTTATGGACTCAGTTGAGTTTCCTGTTTTGATGTCAAACGCTGATGTGAGCGCTGAGCCGGCGCTTGCAGGCAAACTGCGCCGGTCGACCATTATTGAACGTGGTGGTGAGAAAATTGGTATGATCGGTTTAACACCGGAAGATACAAGCGAATTGTCTTCATCCGGTAAAAACGTTGTTTTTATTGAACCAGTAATTGCCATACAGCGCGAAGTTGCTGTTCTGGAAGCGCAGGGTGTGAACAAGATCGTTGTTCTGTCTCATTCCGGCTATACGGTTGATCTCATGGTCGCCAAAAAAGTATCTGGCATTGATGTGATCGTTGGCGGCCACTCCAATACATTCCTCTCCAACTTTGCTGACAAGGCTGCAGGCCCATACCCAACAATGGTTGATGGACCAGACGGGACACCAACAGCGGTTGTCCAGGCGTACGCCTATGGCAAATATCTTGGTGCTTTGGATTTGGCATTTGATGATAATGGCGTCGTGACCTTTGCCAAGGGCGACCCAATCATCATGGATGGCGAAGTCGTTGAGGATGCTGCAACAAAAACACGCATTACCGAGCTTGCGGGTCCATTGGATGAAATCCGCAACAAGGTAGTGTCGGAATCTGCTGGCCTCATCAACGGCGACCGCGCATCTTGCCGTGTCGAAGAGTGTGAAATGGGCAATCTTGTTGCAGATGCCATGTTGGCGCGTGTTGCGGACCAAGGCATTCAGATCGCTATCACCAATTCCGGTGGCCTGCGTTCATCAATCGATGAAGGCCCGGTTACCATGGGTGAAGTGCTCGCAGTTCTTCCGTTTCAGAACACACTATCTACATTCCAGCTTAAAGGCTCTGACGTGATTGCCGCGTTGGAAAATGGCGTGAGCCAAGTGGAAGAAGTAAAGGGCCGTTTCCCACAAGTTGCCGGTCTCAAATTCACTTGGGATCCGAAAGTGGCTGCCAATGAGGGCCGCATTACTTCCGTTGAAGTGATGGAAAATGGAGCTTGGGCCGCGATCGATCCAGCAAAAACCTATGGCGTTGTGTCTAACAACTTCATGCGCGGTGGAGGCGATGGCTACAAAATCTTTAATTCAGGCGGCATGAACGCTTACGATTATGGCCCTGGCCTTGAGCAGGTTCTTGCAGACTACATGGTCGAGAACCTTCCATACAGCGCATACAAAGATGGGCGCATTAGCCAAGTATCAAATTGAGTAACTGAAGCTCAGTCATAAATTTCAGCCGGCGATTTGGATGTTCCAATCGCCGGCTGATTTGTGTCTGACTACTGCTTTACTTGATATCCAGTTTTGAAAATCCACCACACGATGCTGATGCAGGACACTAGAAAGAATGAGATGACACCGAGGCTGATGGCAACGTTCACATCAGCAACCTCGTAAAAGCTCCAACGGAAACCGCTAACCAGATAGAGAACCGGATTGAAGAACGTTATTGTCTGCCAGAAAGGCGGCAACATGTTCACGGAGTAAAAGCTGCCGCCAAGAAACACGAGTGGCGTAATTACCAGCAGCGGGACAATTTGCAACTTCTCAAAACTGTCGGCCCATATGCCAATAATAAACCCAAGTAGGCTGAAGGTCAGTGCGGTTAGCACCAAGAACAATAGCATTACCAAGGGATGTGCAATTTGTAGATCCACGAAGAAATTTGCCGTGAGGAGAATGATGGATCCTAATATCAGAGCTTTGGTGGCTGCAGCCCCCACATAGCCCAAAACTATCTCGAACGAAGAGACCGGAGCCGACAGCAATTCGTAAATTGTGCCGGTAAATTTTGGAAAGTAAATGCCAAATGCTGCCGTCGAGACAGACTGAGTCAGCAACGATAGCATGATGAGGCCAGGCACGATAAATGAGCCGTAGCTAACTCCGTCAATTTCCGGAATGCGAGACCCGATCGCTGAGCCAAAAACGACAAAATATAAGGAGGTCGACAAGACGGGCGACACAATGCTTTGGAACAGCGTGCGCCACATGCGGTTCATTTCAAATGTATAGATAGCTCTGACAGCGGTTAAATTCATGGTCTAGGCCCCCGCTTTTGCAGCATGTGTCTGTTCTTCGTCTTGATGAACCAAGTTCACAAATATGTCCTCAAGGGAGCTTTGTTGGGTGGCAAGGTCTTTGTAACGAATGTCAGCATCTGCCAAGGACTGCAAAAGTGCAGTAATGCCGGTTCGTTCCCTTTGGGTGCTATAGGTGTAGGTCAGCTTTTCACCATCTTCAGACAGTTCCAAATCATCCCTGGCCAAAACATCCGGTATGCTTTTGAGAGGTTCTTGCAGATCGAGAATGAGCGTCTTCTTGCCAAGCTTTGCCATCAGCTCTGCTTTTTCTTCAACCAGAATGATCTCGCCGTGGGCGATAACGCCAACACGGTCTGCAATTTCTTCTGCTTCTTCAATGTAGTGGGTGGTCAAAATGATCGTAACACCCTTATCACGAAGATCGCGCACGATTTGCCACATATCCTTGCGCAATTCGACATCCACACCGGCGGTCGGCTCATCAAGGAAGAGAATTTCTGGTTCATGTGCCAGCGCTTTTGCAATGAGCACGCGGCGTTTCATGCCGCCGGACAATTGCATGACCTTGTTATCTTTTTTGTCCCAAAGTGAGAGGCTCTTCAGAATTTTCCCTATATGTGCGTCATCACGTTTTTTGCCAAACAGGCCACGTGAAAAACTGACAGTGGCCCAAACAGATTCAAAGGCTTCAGTGGTCAGTTCCTGTGGAACCAAACCAATCATCGCACGTGTCTTGCGATAGTCTTTGATGATGTCATGTCCATCAATTGTTACGGTACCACCGGTGGGCGTAACGATGCCGCAAACGGCAGATATAAGAGTTGTCTTTCCTGCACCATTTGGGCCTAAAAGCGCTAGAATTTCACCTTGCTTAATATGAAGGTTTACGCCTTTCAGCGCTTGAAATCCTCCCTCATATGTTTTCTCAAGGTTTGAAATCGAAATAAAACTAGGAGTTGGTGCAAGCATATGTGTCGCCAGACATAATTTGAAATGTTTAATCGCAAATGGACAAGTATCATCTACCGACACTTGTTTTAGCGCAGATATATGTCATAGGCTGTCATCATACAACGCACACAATTCATCAGAAATATTGGGAGTTATATTCATGAAATTAATCAGTAGCTTGGCGCTGGTTGCAGGTGTGTTCACCGCAACAACCTTTTCTGCACAGGCGGAAACTCGTGTTACTTACAAGTCAGCTTCTTCAACGTCTTCATACTACCAAATGGCAGTTCAGTTCGCTGAAGCCATGAAGGCTGGAACAGATGGCGATGTCATCGTAACGGTCGAGGAAAGTCAGGGTTCCGTTCAAAACGTGATGGAAGCTGCCGTACGTCCTGGCAACTACGTGTTCACCACACCGCCGGCGCTCGTTCGCCTTGCACAAGATGAAAAGGCGATGTTCAAGGATAAGGGTAATCCCAAGTTCAAAAACATCCGCGCTTTGTTCCCAATACCATCGCTCACCATGCACTTTGTGGTTCGGCAAGATGCAGGTATCAACAGCTTTGCGGATATGAAGGGCAAGACTATTCTGGTCGGTAAAGGCTCTTTTGGTGCACGTGAAGGAACAAAATATCTCGGCCTGTTCGGTCTTGAAGGCGAAGTTACATTGCCAGATGTAGAACTTTCCAACGCGGTTCCAGCGCTAAAAAATGGTCAAATCGATGGGTTTGTAACAGCAGGTTCATGGCCGGCACCAAACGTTATCGAAGCGGCTGCAAGTGTGGGCGTAAATGTTTTGTCTTTGGATGATGATCAGATCGCAACAACAAAGCGTACACGCCTTGTTATTCCCGCTGGAACTTATGCTGGTCAGGACGCGGATATCACTACGACATCATTGCCGGTTGTGGCTTACACAACAACCGAAATGAGCGATGATACGGCGTATGAGCTGACAAAAACCTATTGGGAACAAAAAGCTAAAATGGGCGAAGGCGCGGCTTGGTGGAATGGCGTAGACAAAGGCTTGATGAGCAATATCGGTCGTAAGATTCACTCAGGCGCTCTTCGATACTACAGCGAAATGGGCTTTGAGATTTCTGACGCTCAAAAGTGAGTTTGAGTAGTATTTCTACTGAGAACACCGAAGGCGCGCTGTCAGGCACAGCGCGCCTCTTTTGGTGCACGCTCGGCGCGGTTTCTATTGCGTTTCATATTTGGCTGATATTTTCAGGCCTGGTGCCAAACTTGTTGAGTCGTCCATTGCATATGGCACTGGCTTTGCCGTGGGTGCTGATATTCATGGCCAAAACTCCAATGCAGCGCTCTAGCGGTACGGTTTTATGCGCTTTGGGTATCGCTGCCTGTTTCTGGGTCGCATTCAACGAAGACAGTTTGGGCGATCAATACGGTTACTTGTCTGGAAACTTTCAAATCGGCGTCGCAGCGCTTTTGTTGTTGGTCACGCTGGAAATGGCACGACGCGCTATTGGTTGGCCCTTGCCAACTGTCGCGGCGCTGGCTTTGGCCTATGGGCTTTTTGGCCAACATATTCCGGGCGAGTTTGGCTATGCGGGAATTCCATTGCAAAGCTTCCTTGGCACACTCACCATTGCCGAAGGTGGTTTGTGGGGCAAGCTGACCGGCGTATCCGTTAGCATCGTCGCGATATTTGTCATTTTTGGCGCCATTCTCAATGCTGGTGAAGCGGGGCAGGGCTTCATGAATGTTGCATCTGCTGCTGCGGGCCGCTTGCGTGGTGGGGCTGCAAAAGTATCTGTTCTGTCCTCGGCGCTATTTGGCTCCATTTCTGGTTCGGCGTCAGCCAATGTGGCCTCCACAGGCGCTATTACGTTGCCTGCTATGACAAAGCTTGGATATCCCAAGCGTTTGGCGGCAGCGGTTGAAGCTGTGGCCTCTTCTGGTGGTCAAATCATGCCACCATTGATGGGGGCAGGCGCCTTCGTGATGGTGGAATTGACCGGCACGCCTTATGAGCAGATTATTTTGGCGGCGTTGATACCTGCGCTCCTTTATTTTGGTGCTGTTTGGGTTGGCATAGATATGTTCTCGCTGCGCTTCACCTTGCGCGGCGTGCCAAAGGAAGATCAGCCCTCAGCTAAGGTTGTTCTGATTACATCGGCGTTTTTTCTGGTTCCATTCGGTATTCTGCTTTGGGGCATGTTTGGTGCCAGGGTAACGCCTCAATATGCGGCTTGTTTGGCTATGATCGCAGGCGCAACACTGCTGCTAATCAATGGCAAACTGAAGTTTGATTTGCACCGTACAATTGCGCGAGTTGAAACGGTGTTCATGACAGCAGGGCGGCAAGTTGCGCTCATTGCGTCTATCATTTTGTGCGCCTCAATTGTCATTGGCGTTTTGGGGATGACCGGATTGGGTGTAAAAATCACGTCTCTCATTTTGTCCGGATCTGGTGGTCAGCTATGGCCGGCGTTGTTGCTTACGGCATTTGCTTGTTTGATTTTAGGTATGGAAGTGCCCACCACCGCTGCATATGTCATTTGCATTTCGGTCGCAGGACCCGCGCTCATAGAACTGGGATTGGAGCCATTACAGGCTCATTTATTTGTGTTTTGGTTCGCGCTCTTGTCAACTATCACACCACCTGTATGTGGCGCTGTTTTTATTGCCGCCGGCATGGTGGAAGAAAATTGGCTGAAGGTCGCGCTAAGCGCGATGGCGCTTGGTCTTGGTCTCTACTTCATTCCGCTGGGCATGATTGCAAATCCATCACTCATTGCATTGGGGTCAGAACCCTTGCTGGCGCTGGTTGCTGGTGTGAAAGTTTTCTTTGCTCTTACGGCACTGTCGTTTGCAGTTATCGCACCCGGCCGTGTTAGGTGGCGTATTGCTGCATTTGTGGTGGGCTTAATCCTGCTTTTCATCTAAAAGCTGGTGTCCGAATAAGAGGCCTACTGGAATCATGACCGACTATCTTAGAAAACTCATCATCAAAAGCTGGGCTGCGTTTCTCGAGCTGGCAATTGTCATGATCCCTATTATGATTCTTGTGCGTATTGCTGAAGCCTATGGATTGGTTGATGCAATGGGACCAACGCTTGAACCAGTCATGGGTCTTATGGGGCTGCCTCCCGAAACAGGTATTGTTTGGGTCAGTGCATTGTTGGTGGGTATCTATGCTGGCTTCGGGGCTTTACCGGTGTTGGCTGGTGTTGAAATGAGCATGGCTCAGATCAGCATTCTGGCTTCTATTATGTTGATTGCTCATGCCTTGCCGATTGAACAAGCCATTGTAAAACGCACCGGCGTTACGTTTATCGGCACAGTGCTGTTGCGCTTTTTTGGCGCTGTGGTTTACGGCATGATTGTCTATTGGGTGTGCGACTGGTTTTCGCTCCTTCAGGAGCCCGTTGATCTGTCATTTTTCACCGCCGGTGGGCAAGCGGATGCGAGTCATTGGGATTTTGCAATCGCGTCTGCAAGGACCATGTTATTGATCTTAGTCATTATGTTGGTGCTGTTCATCGCATTGGATGTCAGCGAACGTATCGGCCTAACCGATCTTTTCACAAAGGCAATTATTCCCCTTATCCGCTTGTCTGGCCTCAACAAGGATATTGCACCACTTACAACCATTGGGGTGCTTCTTGGGTTGATGTTTGGTGGCGGATTAATTATTGGCGAGTCGCGAGAAAAGAACTTCTCTTTGCGTACCAAGACATTAGCCTTGTGTTGGCTGTCGCTATCTCACGGCCTCATTGAGGATACGGGAGTCATGTTAGCGCTTGGGGCCAATATTTGGGTCATTCTGGTTGGGCGTGTGGTCTTTACGCTGATTGTCGTCAGGATTTTAGCGTCTCTTTGGCCGGGTCCCCCTGAAGTCGTCGTAAAAGAGGCGGCATCAAAAGCGGTGTGAGATACATCGGCACCTGGTAACAGCCGATAAAAAGTAGCCAAGGATCTGTTACACTTGCAGGCAGCGCTGCCAGAAACAATGCCATGTTTCGATTTCCAGCGCCCAGTGCTGGCGTTAGTTCCGATGCCGTTGGCACAGCGCCTCTCGATCTTGCATGTAGTGCAATTACGACCGAATAGACAACTTGCGTTCCAAGGTTTGCGACGCAAGCAATAGCCAGCACCCACAACACACGTATTGGATCTGATCTGAGGACGGGTTGAATTGCGTCCATCAATGCCAATACAAAAATTGCCAACACCAATGCGTTGAGGCCGTTTAAGAGAAGTGGCCCCTCTTTACCCAATGCGCGGACAACTGGTTTTCGCAAGGTGAAAGCAGCGGCCGCTGCGGCTACAATGAGCAACAGCAGCCGCATCGAAACTTCTAGCAGAGACGTTTCTGCGGCCACATTTGGCAGCAAGGCCAAAACGGGCAATGTGGTCAATGGCATCAGTGCAGTGCCGATGATCAGTAGCCGCATCGCGCGAATGCCATCCAACCCCATGAGAAATGCAAATGCTGGCGTGCCAGAAATTGCAGCACCCGAATAGAGGACCGTCAGAACATCTCGCCACACAGTTGGAATCGGCATGGCGGTGAGAATGGCGTAGACAGCAAAAGGCGTCGCCAGTTGCAATCCGAGCACAACAATCAAATCCATAGCGAATTGCTTGCGGGAAAGTTTCAGCGCACTCAGTTCCATACGCAATGCGGACAGAAACAAAATGAGCGCCACCATTTCTGGAATATAGGGACGCATCACGCCTGCTGCAGCGGGAAAAGCGATGCCGGCTATCAACCCGCCAACCAGCACCCATTGTGCGTGCCGTGCGAATAGCTTCAGTGGTTCAGAGAGAATTGCGGTCACAGGACCCTGTTATGCTAGTGGCAGGTTTACCGTTACAATGAGACCGCCTTCGCTGGCATTTTGCAAGCTGATATCGCCACCATGGCTGTGAATGATCGAACGCACAATTGATAAGCCCAGTCCTGTGCCACCGGTTTCGCGGTTTCGAGAGCTTTCCATCCGCGCAAAGGGTTTGAACATTTCTTCCATCCGGGCTTCGGGAATTCCGGGGCCATGATCCCGAATTTTGAAGCTGAGCGTGTCCTTGTTAGAACTGACACTCACTTCTGCTTGTTCGCCGTACAGAATAGCATTTTGTAGCAGATTGCTGATGGCCCGCTTAAGAGCTAAGGGCCGGCCGCGCAATTTTGTATTTTGCGCCGAGTTAAAGCCAAAATCAATCCGCGCACCTTGTGCCCGCAAGGTCGAAGCGCAGTCTTCAAGCAACGCCAGCACATCCACGTCTTCCATGCCTTCGCTGGTGGCATCATCGCGCGCAAATGCCAGAACGCTTTCGGTCATGCTTTGCATTTCATCAAGGGTGCGCACCATGTTATCTCGAGCTTCTTCATCATCCAATAATTCTGTGCGTAAGCGCAGGCTGGTGATTGGCGTTCTTAGGTCATGAGAAATTGCGGCCAACATCTGTGTGCGATCCTTCACGAACCGCGACAGCCGATCTTGCATTGCATTAAAGGCAGCTGTTGCCTGTTTGATTTCCCGTGGGCCTTTTTCAGCAAGCGCGGGCACATCTTCGCCGCGCCCTAAAGCATCTGCTGCTATCGCCAAATCTTTCATTGGGCGCGTGACACGGCGCAGAAATAATATGGCCAAAATGCTCAAAGCAAGTGCGAGACCAATGTTAAAAATCAGGCTAGTTCGTAACCAATCAAGATCACGGCTGGGCAAACGCCAGATCATATTTAGCCACCGATTTGGGGATAGTTCGAGCGATACTATCAAACGATCCACTTGCATTGGACGGTTTGGCCGATCCTTAAAACGAGGCCGATCAGGGCGCCCATTTCTTTCCCGTTGGGCTTCAGTACGCTGTTTCTGAAAACGCTTTTCGATAAAGCGTGCTTCTACAAGGGCGTGCAGGCCAGATTCGCGTTTTAGTTTATTAGCCAACCTGTCGGTCAATTGTGAATTTTTGGAACTTTGGGCCAAAGCGGTTGCGTCAATGGTCACGCGACGTTCCCGACCACTGAGTGCTTTAAGCAGACGTGCCTGAGTTGCTTCGTCGCTCGATTGCAAAAGCTCAGCTGCGATAACCGTTTGGTCGATGAGCGGACCGGCGGCGCCACGACGAAACGCATCAGCCCGTTCGCCTGCTACCAGCACCACATTAATAGCCTGTGAGATGACGATCGTCAGAACAATCAGAAGAATGATCTGGCCGGTTAGTCCGCTTGGCCATAGCCACCGACGCCAGGTTTTTTTGGGTTCAGCACTCACAGTTTTTCAACCGCGCCGGCAAATTTGTACCCACCGCCCCAGACTGTTTGAATGAGCAACGGCGTTTTGGGATCTTCCTCAAGCTTTTTGCGCAAACGGCTGACTTGGTTGTCAACTGCTCGATCGAACGGTCCTGCATTGCGCCCACGCGTCAGATCAATGAGTTGGTCGCGAGTTAATACCATATTGGGTCGCTCCACAAAGATGCTCAACAACGCAAATTCACCACTGCTAAGACCAACTTCAGGTGCGCCATCTTTGCTGAGTTGACGGGAGGTCGTATCGAAGGTCCAACCATTAAAGGCATAACTGGTGCCAGCTTTTGGCTCGCGCTGTGGCGGCAAACTTTGTGCTCGGCGCAAAATGGCCTTTACACGAGCTAACAGTTCGCGTGGATTGAAAGGTTTCGTGACATAATCATCAGCGCCCATTTCCAAACCAATGATCTTGTCAGTCTCTTCGCTCACGGCGGTAAGCAAGACAATCGGAGTGTTTGTTGTTTCTCGCAAAAAGCGGCAAAGAGTCAGGCCGTCTTCGCCCGGCATCATTATATCAAGTATAATGAGATCGAAAGCCTGTGCCTTAATCGCTTGACGCAATGCGCTGCCGCCATCGGCCGTCATGGCACGATATCCGTTTTTCTTGAGATATTGTGCCAATGGGTCGCGAATATCGCGATGGTCATCGACGACGAGAATGTGTGGTGCTTGTTCTTCCATGAGTTTGTTTTAAACCGGAATCGTAAAAGGAGTAATCGTTAGTTGTCGCAAATTGTATCAGGCGTCACTTCCTACATACAATGATGCAAACTGGCAGGTTTTAGCGGATAGTTTTGCGACAAGTGCTCCCCATGTTGAGGATGTCACAACGAAACGTGACTGACACACCCCATAAGAACTGGAGTTTAACATGACAAAGACAACAATGAACAAAACACTGAAAACAACTATAGCAGCTACAACAATCGCCTTGATTGGTGCAATCGGCATTACTGCTGGTGCACAAGCATTTGGCGGCAAACATCGTGAAGGCGGTCGCGGCGGCATGGGCGGTTTTGCTCATGAAATGATGCAGGGCATTGATCAGAATTCCGATGGCACTGTGACTGAAGCTGAAGCTGAAGCACAATTGTTGAATATCTTCGCATCAGTCGATGGCGACAGCAATGGTGCTGTTAGCTTGGAAGAATTGAAAGCTGCACACGAAGCTAAACGCGAAGCACGTTTAGCAGACCGTGGTGGAAAAGATGGTGACAAAGCTGAAAAACGCGGCAAGCGTCACGCAGATCGTGGTGACAAAGACGGCAAACGCGGTAAGCGCGGCGAACGTGGCATACAGCGCATGTTCGATCGCTTTGATGCAGATAGCGATGGAAGCGTAACACAGGCTGAATTCAAGACGGCCATTGCTGACTACACCGACAATATCGCAAGCCGTGCCAACAAACGTCTTGAGCGCCAGGCTGCAAAATTTGCAGATATGGACACCAACAATGATGGCCAGATTTCTAAAGAAGAGTACGACGCTGGTCGTAAAGGTGGACGCGGTAACCGCTAATCCTTAGTCAAAAATGGGGTGCAAATAAGCTGGGCTGCCAATGGCAGCCCAGCTTTCCCTACAGGCTTAATCCTGAGATGCGCCCGGACCTGGCGTTGCCCCTGGGGGGCATTTGCCAAGAATGATCATGCCCAGCACTTCATCCTTGGTTACATCCTGTGTTGATGCGGACCCCACAACCTGACCGTTTTTCATAACAGACACGCGATCTGCCAAATCAAACACATCGTGAATGTCATGGCTGATCAGGAAGATGCCGATACCATCTTTCTTGAGTTGTTTGATGAGCTGGCCAACCTGCTCTGTTTCCTGTGGTCCAAGGGCAGCTGTCGGCTCATCCATGATGAGGATGCGGGCGTTGAAATAGATCGCACGTGCAATGGCAACTGACTGGCGTTGCCCACCGGAGAGGGATTTGACAGGCTCTTTGAACTTTTTGAAGTTCGGGTTGAGCCGTCCCATTACCTTT
Source organism: Hyphomicrobiales bacterium (assembly GCA_045107035.1). Lineage (GTDB taxonomy): Bacteria > Pseudomonadota > Alphaproteobacteria > Rhizobiales. Next base: position 23,789 of record JBGCFS010000022.1, on the reverse strand, counting down.
CGGGTTTCATCTTCCATAGCTGCATCATCAAGCGTGCCCCATCTTGTCAGCAATTCGCGTCCAAGAAAGAGGTTCGCTGCCGCATCCACATTATCTGCCAGCGCAAGCGTCTGGTAGATTGTTTCAATGCCGTAGTCTTTGGCATGGCGTGGATTGGTGATGGTTGCTTCTTCGCCCCTCACATTAATTTTACCCGAATCCCGCGTGTAGGCTCCAGACAAGATTTTGATGAGTGTCGATTTACCAGCACCATTGTGGCCGAGAAGACCAACCACTTCGCCGGGATACAAATCGATGGATGCGTGATCCACCGCTTTGATGCCACCGAAGGCAATTGAGATATCTTTCATCTCGATCAATGGAGTCCCGGAGCGATCTACTTCGTGCACAGCTTCTGCTTTTGTGTCAGACATTTTCAATCCCTCCCTCAAACCGAGTTTCTGCGATAAATTGTGTCCAACCAGACCGCAAAGATAAGCACGCCACCAACAACCATTTGCTGTACTGCAGAGTCGAAGCCAACAAGCACCATGCCCGATTGAAGCGACTGCATGACCAGAGCGCCCAACATAGCGCCGTAAATGGTGCCGATACCGCCTGCAAAAGACGTGCCGCCAATCACGGCAGCAGCAATCACATACAATTCATCGAGCTGACCAAGCGAATTGGTCGCTGCGTTCAAGCGCGCACTGGCAATAACGGCTGAAATACCAACGAGGCCGCCCATAAGTGAAAAGATCAGTAGTGTCATTTTTTTTGTGTTGATGCCTGCCAGTTCTGCAGCTTCCGGGTTGCCACCAATAGCAAAGACATAGCGCCCAAAGCGTGTGCGAGTGACCAGGATTGTCATGAAAATGCCAACGGCAACTGCAATGAGTACGGGAATGGCAAAGCCGTGGGGTATTTGAAGCCCAGCTTCGGGAACCACCACATCATTGGCAGCGGCCCACCGTTTTACCACGCCTTTAGGCCACATGTAGGAGTTCATGACCAAAACAGTTCCAAGTACTAGGCCAGAACCAACAAGGCCAAGCACCCATTCGGCCCACATAGGGCGCAACGGAAAGTCAAAACGTATACGTTGACGGCGACCCATGACGAGCATCAAAATAATGCCAAGAATGGCCAGGCCACCAACAATCCAGCTGCCAGTTGCTCCAATGGTGCCAAACGGTCCACCACCTAGCAGCGCAAATGTACTGTCCACAGGCGCAATAGTTTCGCCGCGTGCGACCCACCATGCAGATCCGCGCCAAATGAGCAGTCCGCCCAAAGTTACGATAAAGGCTGGTATGCCCATATAAGCAATAAGGAAACCGTGCAGTGCGCCGATTGTTGCACCAAAAGTGATGCCAACCACAACGGCGATAATCCAGGTGAGGGGATGGTTGAGGCCCATATATTCAGGCAATACCCAAACTTGCACAACACCCATAACCATTGCAGTCACGCCCAATAGAGAGCCAGCCGACAGATCAATGTGACGTGTTACAATCACCAGCACCATGCCGGTCGCCATAACCGCGATACTTGATGTCTGTACTGATAGGTTCCAAAGGTTTCTTGACGTTAAAAACGCACCAAACCCGTTGAATATCTGGCCGTAGAAATGAAAGCCAACCCAAATAAGCAGCAGCGCACCAATCATGCCCAACATTCTGGTGTCTACTTCAGTTGCGCGCAGGAAGCGAACAATGGCGCCGTCTGGCGATCCATCCTGCTCAGTTTTCAAAGTGGTATCAGACATGGTTCCTCCCAAGTCTCCCTATAGTTCAGCTACAATTCAGCCGTTCCCGGCCAACCAGCGGCAGAGGATTCGTTCATAACAGAATTTTTGTGGTTTTAAAAAAGGCCGCACCACCAAACTGGAAGTGCGGCCAGTATTTGGATGAACCCAATTGGGTTCAAATGCTATTAGCAGCCGTCAGCAGAACCCATTGTAACACCGTTACAAGCAGTTGCTTTGTCGACCCAACCAGCGTCGATAACAACACTGATGTTGTCTTTTGTGATTGGCGTTGGAGCCAACAAGATTGAGTTAACAGTCACGCCACGTTTACCACCGGAGAATGGGGCAACGTTTGGAACGTCTGTCATTGCTTTACCGTCAGCAAGCATCAAAGCAGCTTCAGCAGCAACTTTACCAAGCGCACGGGAATCTTTCCATACGGATACAAGCTGTGTGCCAAGAGCAACGCGGTTGATCGCAGCCAAATCGCCATCCTGGCCTGTTACTGGAACCGAACCGGCAAGACCTTGAGCAGCCAATGCGGCAACTACGCCGCCAGCCATGCCATCATTTTCAGAAACAACTGCATCGATGTTGTTATCGTTTGCAGTCAGCATCTGTTCCATGTTGCGCTGTGCGTTTTCAGGCTTCCAACCATCAGTGAAGGCTTCACCAACGTTTTTGATTTTGCCAGCTTCGATGTTTGGCCCAAGCACTTCCATGATGCCTTCAAACAGGAAGGTTGCATTTGGATCGCCTTGGTCACCTTTAATGAATGCAAAGTTGCCTTCATCTTTAACTTTCAGCATTTCCTTAGCCATCAAACGGCCAACACCAACGTTATCGAATGTGATGTAAAGGCTGTCTGGGTGCTCAATCTGAACGTCATAAGCGATGAGGGGAATGCCTTCATCAGCAGCTTTTTGAACAGCTGGAAGAATTGCTTCACTGTCAAAAGGAACGATCAGCAGAACGTCCGCGCCCTGAGAGATGAGAGACTCAACATCTGTCAGTTGTTTACCGGCAGAACCCTGCGCGTCAGATGAAATGTATGTGTCGCCATTGGCTTCCACGATACCTTTGATAACTGCTTCATCGCGCTTCCAGCGTTCTTCCTGGAAAATTTTCCAAGACACACCGATTGTTTTTCCTTCAGCCATTGCATTGCCAGCAAAACCAGCAATCATAGCCGCGCCCATCAGGGCGGCTGTAATTTTCTTCATGATATTCTCCTCCATGTGCCAGTACACAGCACTGGCACCAATGTAACTGGGCTACTTCCCAAAGTCAGCCCCAAACCCTATTTAATTCGAGGGTCGAAAAAAATAGTGACTTAAACACAAAGCTGTGTCAACTTGAAAATTGAAGCGGTCAGATATTCAACCAAATTAGTATATCGGCAGTTCGTGTTTTTGGAATGTGTTGCCAGAGGTCTGGGCTCGGCAGCCAAGGGGTGGAATAGGGATTGTGACATTCGTCATACGCTCAAATGAAGTGCGTCGTGGTAACCGGGGGCTTGTTCTGTCGGCGGTCCGCAGAGGTGGACCGCTTTCGCGCACAGATATTAGTGCGCGTACAGGTTTAAGCGCAGCGACAATATCTGCAATCACCGCTGATCTGATAACGGATGGTTTCTTGGTTCAGGCCTCGGATGCCAATATGGTATCTTCTGGGCGAGGCCGTCCAACTGTCGCTTTATCTATCAATCCAGACGCCGCTCTTATTGGCGTGGTCATATTTCAACTGAACTTTGTGTCCGCGATGGTCTTGGATTATTCTGGCGCAACGATATCAGAATGCTCGCGCGAATTGACAAGCGCAGAGTTGGAACCGTCGGAAATTTCAGATTCTCTGATTGGCTGCCTGCAAGAAGCCCTAGGAAAGACAGGTGCAGACACCAGAAGATTGGCGCGGATTGCCGTTGGCGTTCAAGGTGTTACAGATGTATCTGCGACCTCTATGTTGTGGTCCCCCATCACTGCGCATCGTGACTTGAGAATTGCGAAATGGCTGAGCGAGGCTTTCAAGGTGCCCACAACGGTATCAAATGATTGCGACCTCATGGCGCGGGCGTTGAACTGGCGCGATCCTGAACGTTATGGAGCAAGCTTTGCCAGTATCATGTTGTCCTACGGTGTTGGTATGGGACTATTTTTGCGAGGAGCTGTTGTAAACGGGCTAAATACATCCGGGACTGAATTTGGACATATGGTGTTTCGACCAGATGGCGCATTGTGTCGTTGTGGCCGCAAAGGTTGCATTGAAGCATATGCAGGAGATTATGCCATTAGCCGTGCAGCGAGCGGCTTACCCGAGGATTCTGCTCCAATGCATCCTTCAGAGTATATTGATTTTGATGCAATTGTTATAGCGGCGCGAAACGGCGAGCCAGCAGCTGCAAAAGCTATTCGTAATGCAGGGCTGGCAATTGGTACCGGATTGGTGAGTTTGTTTGCGCTAGTTGATACATTTCCAATAGCGCTGATCGGTCGCAGCACCTCAGCGTTCGATTTGATGGAAGGTCCGATACGCGAAACACTCGCCAACACAGTTGCGGGTGGATATACGACTGATGTTGATATCGATTGTTTTGCTGATGAAAAACCTTTGGTGCGCGAAGGGTGTGCGGTGACTGCTCTTTTGGTGCTGGATGAGGAGATTGCAGATGCAGTCGTGGTTTAAACTAGTTTTGAATTGTGCAGTGCTTGCTACCCCAATAGCCGTTTTGGCGCCCCCGGTTTCGGCAGACCCAAAGCCCGCGGACGCTTGGTCTGAGCGATCAATTTTTGAACATGTTGATCAATCCGATTTTTCCGGTGTTTTGACCAAACAAGAGCTGGAAAACCTGATCGATTTTGGAGAAACACTTTTTGCAGCGCGGTTTACCACCCAAGACGGTGCGGGCAGGCCGATGGCGACACAGGCTATTATTCCCACGAAACGTAAGCGGCTGGCGCCAAACGTCTTTCAACGCACCGCCGGTCTTGATGGAAACTCGTGCGCAAGTTGTCACAATGACCCGATAATTGGTGGGGCAGGCGACTTCACAACAAATGTCTTTGTGTCAGAAGGTTTTAACAACGCGGATTTCGATACAACTGATCCGCAGTTTTCCAATGAACGCAATAGCAATCATTTGTTCGGTGCGGGCTTGGTTGAGTTGTTGGCACGGGAAATGAGTGCTGATCTGCATACAATTCGCCGAAAAGCTCTCGCTACTGCGCGATCCTTAGGAGATGAACATCGTGTGCGGTTGGAGAGCAAGGGCATTCGTTTTGGTTGGATTACCGCCAAGCCGGATGGTCTTCTGGAGCTGCGCGAAATTGACGGCGTTGATACTGATCTGGTTATTCGCCCCTTTAGTCAAAAGGGCGTAATGACCTCTTTGCGCCAGTTCACGGTCAACGCGCTGAACCACCACCATGGCATGCAATCTGAGGAGCGGTTTGGGGCCCGTTGGACTGGTGAGATCGACTTCGATGAAGACGGGCAAGGCGATGAGATCACTATAGGCGATGTTTCTGCGCTGGTCGCTTGGCAGGCGGCGCTAAAGCCGCCCGGTGTGAAGGTTCCTAAAGATTTAAACTGGAAAATGGCTGCAAGCCGCGGTAGCAAAGTTTTTGACACCATCGGCTGTAATGAGTGCCACGCAAGAGCGTTGCCACTGGACAGTTTGGTGTTTCAGGACCCGGGCGGTTTCGATGCTGCGGGAACACTGCGTTTACAGGAGTTGGAGCAGCCCACGGCCTATGATTTGGAACTTTTGGAGTGGGCAGAAAAACTCCCCAAAAATGCCGATGGGAAGATTATGGTTCCGTTATTCGGTGATTTGAAACGTCATAAAATGACGGATCGGCAAATAGCTGTGTTTGGCAATGAACTGCTATCTCAACGCTTTGTCGAGCGTGACGTGTTTCAAACTACTGAGCTGTGGGGCATTGCCTCAACCGCTCCCTACGGACACCGCGGCGATATCACGACTTTGGACGAGGTGATCAAGGCTCATGGGGGGGCAGGACGAGATTCGCGCGAGAGCTATATAAGTCTTGAAGCTGAAGACCGGTCTGCACTGATAGCCTTTCTCAAAACCCTGGTGATTGAAGAATGATGCCGATTTATAAATCATCGCTGGCCGCGGCTTTTTGTTTTTCCATGATTTCCGGGGCGCCTGCTGACGACAGGCCACTCCCTGATATGGATGTTCCGGTCATGCAGGAAACTGCATTGGCAGCAGGTGTTGTCCATCAGTATACAGGCCCATGGGAGTATTTCGTTGGTGGCGGCGTTGCTGCTTTTGACTGTAATTCGGATCGACTACCCGACGTAGCAATTGCAGGGGGCGCAAGTCCGGCACAGGTTTTTGTAAACAGAAGTGCGACGGCAGGCGCATTGAAATTCGAGGCGAAAGTCGATGCTATTGGTGGCAATGTTGCAAAGGGTGTAACAGGTCTTTATCCAATTGATATCGACAATGATGGTTTTAAGGATCTGGTTTTACTGCGTGTCGGTGAGAATATTCTTTTGAAAGGCGGGCCTGATTGCAGCTTTTTAAAAGCGAATAAGGCCTTTTCGTTCCAAGGTGGCAGAAATTGGTCTACTGCTCTTGCAGCGACTTTTGAACCGGATCAATCCTTCCCGACACTCGCCATTGGCAACTATGTTGATCGTTCTGCTGCAGGCTCACCATGGGGAACCTGCCACGACAATTTATTGATGCGTCCCGGCAACGGTGAAAAGCCAAATTACGCAGAGCCACAATTGCTAACTCCGGGATTTTGTGCCCTATCCATGTTGTTTACGGACTGGAACCGATCTGGCGAGCCCGCCCTCAGGGTTACCAATGACAGGCAATATTACCGCGATGGTGAGGAGCAGCTTTGGCGTGTGTCTCCTGGTCGCCCTGCAAAGGCCTATCGCAAGGCGGACGGCTGGAAAACAGTGCGCATATGGGGCATGGGCATCGCTGAAGCTGATTTGGATGCTGATGGATTGCCTGAGTATGCGCTCACTTCCATGGGTGATACCAAACTACAAACGCTTGACGAGGACGCTGATGAGGCTAGTCCGGTTTACCGTGATATTGCCGTGGCCAAAGGCGCAACCGCTCACCGGCCATACACGGGTGAAGATCTTAAGCCATCCACCGGATGGCACGCAGAGTTCGATGACATCAACAATGATGGTCGCCAGGACCTGTTTATCGCCAAAGGTAATGTGGAAAGCATGCCTGATTTTGCGGCATATGATCCGGACAATTTATTGCTGGCCGGATTTGATGGCAATTACACTGAAGTTGGTGACCTTTCTGGGATTGCTGTTTCGCGTCGTGGGCGTGGTGGTGCCGTCGTTGATTTCAATATGGATGGCATGCTTGATCTGATTGTTGTCAATCGCGAAGCACCCGTCAGCCTGTTTCGCAACTTGGGCGCTAAGAGCAATCATGCACCGAGGCCGATGGGGAACTGGGTACAGATTGAGTTGCGTCAAAGAGGTGTAAACCGCGATGCGGTCGGAGCAACAATAAATGTGAAATCTGGCAATGAGACGCGCGTTCGCAAAGTGCAGGTTGGCGGCGGGCACGCGTCAGGACATATGGGCTTCATCCACGTTGGAACTGGCGTTGCTGAACGTGCAGAAATTCGCGTTAAGTGGCCAGATGGCGAGTGGAGCGCGCCATATCGTGTTTTTGCGAACAATTTTGTTGTGATCGAAAAAGGCGTCGATGATGCGCAATACTGGTATCCACCGCAGGACGGCGAATGATCGCCGTCCGTGATATTTGCTAGTGCTTACTCAGGCAGCGATTCCCAAGTTTGCTTCCCGCCAATATCCAATTCAATTGGCTTGCCAGTAATACGTGACACGGTGGCTGCTTCAGCTAGATAGCTTGCCATTAGCCCATCGATCGCGGTGATGGGAGACTTCTCGCCGGTCTCAATCATAGCGACAAACGCCTCGATCTCGCGGCGATAGCTGACGGTGTAACGGTCCATAAAAAATGTTGCATATGAATCTGGCGCAGCAAAATGCTCCTTACCGAAACGCTTTACGCTGGTGGCTGACGGATTGTCAGAAATCAACATTCCAGTTGAGCCGAACGCTTCGATGCGTTGGTCATATCCGTAAACTGCGCGGCGAGAGTTCAAAATAACGATTTGCTTGTCGTTCTCACTGATCATCGTCACGACAGCCGTGTCGATGTCACCAAGTTTTCCAATTTCTGGGTCGACACACACACCACCCTCCGCAGAAATCTTGACGATTTCTTCGCCCAGCATCCAGCGGGCGATATCGAAGTCGTGGATCATCATATCCCTGTAGAGACCGCCTGAAACTGGTATGTACTCCAAGGGGGGCGGAAAGGGGTCACGGCTGGTAATTGTAAGCTGCTCAAGAGAACCAATTTCTCCGCCCAAAACGGCAGCATTTACTTTGTCATGACCATCGTCAAAGCGTCGGTTAAACCCGATAAATACCTTGTCGACTTTGTCCCCAAGACCATCGATGCAACGTCGCGCTTCGCTAAGGCTTGGAGCTATTGGTTTTTCACACATAACCGCTTTGCCAGCATTTGCTGCCGCAAGAATTAGGTCCACGTGTGTGTCTGTGGAGGTTGCGACAAGAACGCCGTCGACACCTGGATAATTGATAGCCGCCTCCGCACTGTCGCATACTGCAGCGCCTGATTTTTCGCCAAACGCTTGAGCAGCTTCACTCATTACGTCAAATACGCTTACGAGCGTTGCGCCGGCTTCCGCAATAGCGCGGGCGTGAACTTGCCCGATGCGACCTGCGCCTAATAGTGCAATACCTGTCATTGTTTTTCGCCTGTAGTAATGGGTTAGACGCTAAGCCATTGGAAATCAGTAGTATTTCAAACTGCGCTTCGCCCGTATTTATAAACTGGTCGAAACTTAATCGAGATGGTGATTGACATAACTGCCGTTTTTGATGGAAATCCATCAAGCTTTCAAGGTGCAAAAGTTTCAAGGCCGAATTTTACCGAATTGGGGCTAGAAAAGACAACTCTAGGCGGGAGGCGCCTGATATGGGACAAAAACCAACGCTACAACAAGTTGCTGACGCCAGTGGCTTGAGTATCGCGACTGTTGATCGTGTGCTGAATCATCGTGGCGGCGTAAATCCGGAAAAAGAACGCGTCGTCATGGAATGGGCGCGCAAACTTAGACTTGATCGCAATCTGGACCGTCGCCCCACCAAGATTCTGCGTATTGCAGTGGTGACTCAGCACCCGACAAATCCCTTTTTTGAACGTGTGCGCAAGGGAGTTTTGCGGGCCAACCAATTGTTCTCGGTTCATAATATACAGCTGTCATTGCATTATTTTGATTTGTCGAAACCAGAGCGCACCGGTGCATTGATCCGTGATCTATCGGGTAAGGTAGATGCACTGCTCGTTTGCGTGAACGAACATGAAGCCATTGAAAACGCCATCAATTTTGCAGTCGAACGCGTTCCTGTTTTGGGATTTGTCAGTGATGCTCCTGCCAGTAAACGCCAACTCTATATAGGTCCAGACAACTACAATGCTGGCCGGGTGAGCGGAGATTTGATGGGCCGTTTTTTGGCGGAGCGTGGCGGTGAAATACTTATCGTCGCAGGCAGCTATCAGCTGGTGGATCATCATTCTCGGCGCAATGGTTTTCAAGACGTTATTCAGGAACGCTATCCGAGTTGTCATGTGGTGCACGAGATTGAGACCCAGGAAAATGTAAGCGCTCTTGCTGGCGAAATTGCACATTTGCTTGGTGAGCGTCCCAATATTAGAGGCATCTATAGCGTTTCGGCTGGGAATCAGGCCATTGCGAAAGCGTTGTCTATGCAACAGTGCGAACACAAAATTACCTTTATTGCCCATGAATTGACGCCGGAACGGATAGAACTGCTTAGGTCTGGTACTATTGATGTGATAATAGATCAGGATCCTGAGAACGAAATTCTTGTTGCGGCAGAAGTGCTTGCAGATAAATTTGGTCGATGGAACGGAACAGCGCGCGGGCCCTCTACGCCATTCAACCTGTTTTTCCGTGAATCAGTATAGCTAACGAATTCTTTATTGGTCGTGTGTTTCAATTTGTTTATGCTGAAGTAGCAAAGTGTTGGGAAAGGTAATCCGGTGACGGAAATAGTGTCTGAGTATTCCAATAAGAATGATATTGTGAAGCGAACAACGCGTCGTGCGTTTTTGCTCGGGGCTACTGCATTTGCAGTGGCTGGTTGTTCCTCCGGGTCAGACCGTTGGGCCGGCATGCAGGAAAGCAATTCCTTTAGAAGTGCATATGGGCCAAACCCAAATGAGCTTTTTCCACTTCCAGCAGTAAACATAAAGCGTGTTCCACGCGATTATCATCGCCAACTGGTTACCTATCGCGGAGCAGAACCTGCGGGAACTGTCGTCATCGATCCGCACAACAAGTTCCTTTATCTCGTGCGCGGCGATGGTAAAGCTGTGCGTTATGGTATTGGCGTTGGTCGTGAAGGCTTCTCCTGGAACGGTCGTGCTAAAATTGGCGCTAAGAAGCAGTGGCCAACATGGACACCGCCTGGTGAGATGATTGACCGCCAGCCTGAGCTGGAAGAATTCCGTGGTGGTATGCAGCCTGGCCTGCAGAACCCATTGGGTGCACGTGCGCTTTATCTTTATGATGATGGCCGCGATACGCTTTATCGCATTCATGGCACCAATGAGCCTTGGAGCATTGGCAAAGCTGTGTCTTCAGGTTGCATCCGCTTGTTCAATCAGGACATTGTAGATCTGTATGACAGAGTGCAAGTTGGCGCAGAAGTGGTCGTCCTTTAGGGCTTGATCAAATCGGTCTGACTTTTGAAACTTACTGAAACGCTGTGTTCGGCGTTTCTTTGTATTTACCCTTCCTTTTTCCGCTTTTTTGATGAGAAAGACTTGCGCATTTTCGAATGTCTTCCTAATTTCTCACGATCAAATTGAATCGATACAATTTTCCAAAATAGGGTACTTTAATATGACCATTCGCACGGTTGTCTGGGGCGAGAACGTACACGACCAGGAAAGCAATATTGTCAAAGAAATTTACCCTAATGGTATGCATTCAGCGATTGCTGATGGTCTGAATGAAAACCCGGCGTTCTCAGCAACAACTGCTGTTCTGCAAGACCCTGAGCACGGACTTTCTGAGGAACGGCTTGGGCAAACGGACGTTCTTGTCTGGTGGGGGCACGCCGCTCATGGCGACGTGTCTGACGAGATTGTAGACCGTGTTCAACAGCGTGTTTGGGAGGGGATGGGGTTAATCGCGCTTCATTCTGCGCATTTCTCTAAGATTTTCCGTCGAATGATGGGCACACCTTGTTCGCTCACTTGGCGCGAAGCTGGAGAAAGGGAGCGGCTGTGGGTTATTAATCCGACGCACCCGATTGCGCAGGGTTTGGGGCCATACATCGAATTGCCAAACGCTGAAATGTATGGCGAGCCATTCACGGTGCCAGAACCAATGGAAACTGTATTTATAAGTTGGTTTGAAGGCGGTGAAGTTTTCCGCTCTGGTCTCACCTACCAACGTGGTGCAGGCAAGATTTTTTATTTCAAGCCGGGCCATGAGACATACCCCATTTTTCATAATGAAGATGTCAAAAAAGTCCTCAAGAATGCAGTTCAATGGGCCAATAATTCTGCCCCTGGGTGGAGTGATATCGATGAGGCACCAAACCGGCCGATAGATGAGGCCTTGGAAACGCTGGAAGAAAAAGGCCCCCGGCTTCATAAAGACGGCGAAGCTGGCCTTCGTTAGACACATTTTACTCCGTTAGAAAGTTCCATTCATGCAACGTCTTCTGATTTTGGGTACAGGCGATATGGCGCAAACACATGCGCGTGCCTTCATGGATATTCCTGGTTGCGAAATAGTAGCGGCCGTTGATCGTAATCCTGAGAATTTAGAAAAATTCTGCAATCAGTTTGGCATTGAGACGCGGTTTTCTGATTTGGCCGATGCCATTGCTTGGGGGGAGTTTGACGCTGCGGCAAATGTGACGCCAGATCCCGTTCATTACCCAACCACGATGCAGTTAATAGCGGCTGGCAAACATGTGTTCTGTGAAAAGCCATTGGCTGAATCTTATCCTCTGGCTAAAGAGATGGCCGATGGCATTGCTGACGCAAATTTAATTGGCATGGTCAATCTGACGTATCGAAATGCAAGTGCGATTCAACACGCGCACGACCTGGTGCGCTCGGGGGTTATTGGTGCTGTCCGGCATTTTGAAGCCAGTTACCGCCAAAGCTGGTTGGTTGGCAATCAGTGGGGCGATTGGCGTACCGAAGAACGCTGGCTTTGGAGGGTGTCTGAAGAGCATGGCAGTCTTGGTGTTTTGGGTGATGTTGGCATTCATATTTTGGATTTCGCAACATTTGCCGCCGATAGCGATGCCAAAGAGGTGTCTTGCATGTTGAAGACATTCAACAAGGCTCCCGGAGATAAGATCGGCGACTATCCACTCACAGCAAACGACAGTGCCGTGATGAATGTGGAATTGGAAAATGGGGCACTCGGAGTGGTCCATGCCAGCAGATTTGCAACAGGTTATACCAATACACTGAGATTGATTGTTCACGGTGACCAGGGTGCCGTGCGTGTCGATTTGGACCAAAGCTGGGATCATGTAGATATCTGCCGTGGCGCGAACATTCACACCCAAGCCTGGGAGCGCATTCAAGCACCAAAAGTGAAAAGCAATTTCTACCGATTTATCGATTCATTGAATCAGGGGCTAGTGCAGGACCCCAGCTTTGAAAAAGCTGCCAAACTTCAAAAGGTGTTGGATTTATGCATGGAATCCAACGCGAGCGGACGCTCGATCAAAGTTTCTTAAGGGCTGTATCAGCATAAGCTGTTGGACAATTTATTCATAATTGCGCGATAGTTTGTTTACATTGACGCCAGATTGATATGGATTTGGCAAACCCTTTTGAGAAGAAGAAGCCCTTGCCATGGCGCAGAACGATGCCGGGCTAATCAGCGGCAAAATACGCGAGCTGACACGATTGATCCGCGAAACTCGTTTGGCGGATACGGCTGCGTTTAAGCAACTTCAGGAATTGGAAACTCCACCAGATAGTAATGCCATAGCTGAAACTTTAGCTCAGAAAGTTCGCGCCCATACAAGACTGGAGGCGCTGTCTCAGGCGTTGAAAGGCGTCTACTCGGAAATTCCAAAATCTGCACAACCACCTGACAATGCTTTCACTTTTGCGCTTCTACCGGGCACGCCACCGCGATTTTGGGTCGATCTGACCAGTTTCGTTGTTATGATGAATGACGGTACGACGTATCAATTTCTCAAGGACGCGCGTGACGGCCGGGTCAGTTTGCACGAAAGCGATGATCTGGAAAGTACAGCAAGTGCAATAACAGACTACGTTGCTGAACGGATTTTGGAACAGCACGCTGAAATTATTCATCCGCCACAAACAGCAGCTCAAATTGATGTTGCGGAAGTTGATACGGCAGAGGTGGTCGTAGCCGCTAAACCAATGATCATCCCTTCGCCAGAGCCAATTGCCTCCGAGCCGGCATTGCCGCGGCCCCCGGAAACGCCACCGACACCAATCATTATTCAGCCCGCACCTGCCAAAACGGATTGGGTAAAGTTGTTTTTAGCATTCTCATTGGGTGTTTTCGTTGGTGGGGTCGTTCTTTTCTTATTGGCTTGGTTCCAAACCCCGGCCGCATCTTAAAGCTGACAATCAGAGTTGTTTGTCTTTGCCAACTGGCCCGATTTTTCCTGCAGCATTTAGTACGCCGCGTTGCGACCAGTTTATTGACCACTTTTTTGAATCTTCGGATATCGAAAACAGATTGTAACAGCCCGCTGGTTTCTTATGCCCCGGTCCATTGGATGCGGAGGGCACCCCAATCACCGGAACAGGTCTGTCAGGGCCGTCTATGCGCTCATCACTGTGTATGTGAGTGTGCCCATGCAAAATGAGCTCAGCGCCATTATCAGCAATCATTTTCCTGAATCTATCCGCACCAATTAGGCGTTTGTAGTGCGGCGTGGCTTTGGGGAATGGCGGGTGGTGAATAAGAACGACACGGCAGCAATCTTTTGTTGCTTGCAGCAATTTGGCGGTTTCTTCCATTTGTTTTTCGGAGAACGTACCCGTCGCCATAAAGGGTAGGGTCGCGTTGGAACTGGAGCAACAAATGAGCGCCACTGGTCCCCGTCTGCGCAGAAATGGGAACTGTGGTTGGTCGCTTGCGCCGTCGCCCAACATGTAAGGCCCCCAGACCTGTTTTGCTTGGTTCAAGGCTCCCGGAACATATGCATCGTGATTGCCTGGAACAACACTCATATTTTCAGGAAGAGCGAGGCCACGGAGCCAGATACCAGCGGATTCGATTTCCGCAGGAAGCGCGATGTTTACCAGATCACCTGTCAGAGCAATGTGGTCCGGTGCTTCGGACGCCAAATCTGCCAGCAATGCATTCAGATAAACATCAGAAAATGTCTTTGCTCGATTTCGAGTCCAATTCAGATACCCAAAAATGCGCTTTGACAAAAGTTGCAAAGTCGAAGGGTTGGGCAGGGGCCCGAGATGGGGATCTGAGAAATGCGCCAGACGAAACATACTTCTGACGTAGCTTGTGGTGTTTCAAAAATCCAGCGCTTAGAAGTTTTGAGCTACCAAAAAGCAAAAAGCCAAGGCTCAGCCCTGGCTCAGGATTGTAGTTTGTAACAAAGGTTTGGAGCTTTTGTTTAGTTTCCGCTGAAAGTTATCAGTGTTGCAGCAACACGGCGGTCTGAAAGATCGACAGCTGGAGCCCAATGAAAGCGGGGAGTGCGTTTTGAAAAGGATATAGAAAAAAGGCGCATGATAAAAACTCAATTTGATGCTTCGGTGCATTTGATATGCTCTTCATTCGTGCCTACAACAAACGCTAATCCAACACGACTGCCATGCAACCATCGCATGCCCGAAATTTCAGGAGAAAATCGTGTCGCGTCTGACAAGAATGCAGAAGATTATGCAGACCGCATTTCTCACTTACTCAAGATTTAGCAGAGGCATGACGATGGGTGTCCGGGCGCTGGTGCTTAATAAAGCTGGCCGCGTGCTTTTAGTGAAACACACTTATGTAAATGGATGGTACTTTCCCGGTGGAGCTATTGACCCGGGCGAGCATGCATTTGAAGCGGTGGAGCGGGAGTTGCAGGAAGAGGCCGGCATTGGCCTGTCAGGCCCACCCAAACTCATCAGCGTTTTCCAGAATGCGCATGCTGCCGCGCGTGATCATGTGATTTTCTTTGACTGTCCCAACTGGACCCAGCTGCATGATCCAAAGGTTCCAAACAGGGAAATTGCAGAAATTGGCTTTTTTGATCTTGCGCAGCTGCCCGAAGATATTTCACCAGGAACCTTGAGGCGATTGGAAGAGCGCCAAACAAAAAAAGACGCTTCACCGACTTGGTAAAGCGTCTTTTTTGGTGTTTTGATTTGTTGCTAAATCAGCCGAAACCGCCGCCGCCGCAGGCAGCAAGCAGAACGCTAACGGATGCCAATAGAATAAATGCACGTACTTTCATGTGTATTTCTCCCTAGAAGTGATAATTCACGCCAACGCGTGCTATGTGATTATTTGAACCACCTACGACTGTTACTGCCCCAGCTCCGATGCCATCATCGGGAACGTCTACATAAAGATACTCGAGTTTGGCTGACCAGCGGTTATTAAATTTGCCTTCAACACCAAAGCCCGCCGTAAAGCCTGCAACAGTGTCGTCGCCACTTCCAACGCCGGTCCGTGTGGCATCTTTATGCGTAAAGGCAACACCTGCTGTTGCATAAACAAAGTAGCGGCTAAATGTGTAGCCACCACGTGCACGTAGCGTCGCCATCCAATCTTCTTCAAAACTCCCGGCTGCAGAGCTTCCCTCAATATCCTGGAATGAAACATCTGCCTCAATACCAAGCGCCCAACTTGGAGCGAATTGATAATTGTAACCAACTTGCGCGCCAATGGTGAACCCACCTGCGTCACCCGTTGGACCTGGATTGGCTGGAATATTGTTTTCAAAGTCCGCACCAGCATACCCGAGAATGCCGCCGGCGTAAAAACCGGTCCAATTGTAAACCGGTAAAGGATCGTAATAATTAGGAGTTGTTGTCTGCAAATCTGCAGCTGATGCTGCCGTTGCAGCCACTGCTAGTATCGCAGTACCAAGAAAAATCTGCTTAAGCATTGTGAGCCTCCAAAAAGGGTTTCAAAATAATAAGCGTTAAAATTGACAAGAGTCAATTTGACGCAACTAAGTTCACGGGCTTTTGATGAGGAAAACTGTCGCGTTACTGATAAATTTTTCGGCTAAGCGATTGATCTAAAAGTAATGCCTTTAAAGGGCTATGCGACCAAGACCAGCATAAGAATCCCTGCGCTTATGAGAAGAATGCCTATGGTTTCTCGCATTCGGATCGTTTCCTTGAAAAACAGCAGACTCGCTGCAAAGGAAAACACGATCTCAATCTGACCAACGGCCTTCACAAAGACTGCCTTTTGCAGTGTCATGGCGGCAAACCATCCGAGCGACGCCAAGCCGCCAGTTATGCCGGCCATGCCACTGAGGCGCCAAACTTTGAAGAGGCGCCTTATCTGACCCGGCTCTTTCCAACTCAAAAAAAGACACATGATCACAGCTTGAAATGTAGTGACACAAGCAAGCGTGACTGCTGCGCGAATTAAGAAATCTCCGTGTGGCAATGACAGTGAAGCTGCTCGATAGGATACACCGGCAATTGCAAAACATGCTCCAGAGGCCAGCCCTAGAATAGCAGTTCGGTCAATCCAGTTACGCCTGCCAAGCCCATTTTCCGGCAATGATATAAGAATGAGGCCAATCATACTCAGGCTGATCGCCAGTATGGAGGGCGTAGAGATAGTTTCATTGAGAACGATTAGACCAAGAATGGCGCTTTGCACTGTTTCAGTTTTGGAAAAAATGGTTCCCACTGCGAAATTTCGAAATGAGAAGAGATGCAATAAAAGTGCAGTTGCACCAATTTGACCGAGGCTGCCGATGAACGCATAGACAAAGAAAATGCCACTTGGTGTTGGTGGCGGAGCGTCGTTCATGACACTTAATCCAACCACCACCATCAATGCCAGCGGAGCTGCAAAAACAAAGCGCGCGGCGGTTGCGCCCCAGTTGCTCAACTGGCCTTTGAGTGACTTTTGAATGACAGAACGCAAATTCTGTAGAAATGCCGCACCAATGGCTATTATGACCCAAATTTCCATGGGCGCCTTTCACCATGACCTGGAAATTTCGTCAAACGCGATTTCTTGATGATTTAGGTGCTTGCGTGAATGGAATCACGCTGTTAAACCCGCGCATCTTTTAAAACCTAGAAGAGTGCGATGACTTACAGCTGCTTCACAATGGAAAACCGACGACGACAGATCGCATGTGCGTTTCGCGCATGCAATTTTGTGCGTCCTGTTGGCGGTGAAGCGTTCGGTTGAAGACAACCCAAGCATCAAACCACGGGGCTGATACCCTGCTTTATGAATGACGGTTTGATCCATGCTCTCTAATTCTGACTACACAATTAATCTACAATCTCCTGATGATTCCGATGCAATTTTGCAATTGCACGAAGTGACATTTGGACCGGGTCGGTTTGCGCGGACAGCGTTTCGAATTCGCGAGAATGCAAGCCTGGCCGATGAATTGTGTTTTACGGCGCGCAACGTGGCATCAAACGTTTTGGTTGGCTCGGTTGTTCTAAGCCATATCAAGATTGGTGATGCACCGAGCCTGCTGCTAGGTCCATTGGCAGTTTCCCCCGAGTATAAAAGTAAAGGCGCAGGAAAATTGTTGATGCGTCAGGCTGTGGAGGCAGCCAGAAACGCCGAGTATCATTCGATTATCTTGGTAGGTGATGAGCCGTATTACGGACCTTTTGGATTCAAACCGGTAAAACACGGTCAGATACAAATGCCAGGGCCGGTTGATCCCAAACGTCTGCTTGCTTGCGCTCTTGTGGATGGAGAGGCGTTTACCGAAACCGGCGCCGTGAAGGGCGTTCTTTTGTAGTTGGTTGGCCTAGCGGCCTTCGCGGTACCACATGCTCGCCATTAGGCCGAGCAGGAGAGCCAGCCCTAGAAGACCAGCAAAAAGCGGCAGTCGATCAAGTCCGATTAGGCGACTGGCATCATTGATCTGGAGCCCCATCCAGCCATTTCCTGACAATGAACCGCCAGAACGTATCGGCAAAATTCGGGGCATGGTCTGAGAACCATTGTCGTCCAGTCTTGCGACACCGCCACCGGTGGATGAAGCAAGGGATGCAAGTGTTTCGGTCGTGCTTACGACATCCCGGTATTCTCTAGGATTATCAGGTCCAACTTGGACAAGCGTTTCGCGCACACCATCGTTAACCCGGTACAGACCTAAATCATCGGCAGACATGCGGGTTTGCCAGATGCCTGGTTGCTGCAAGGCCAGTTTTGCTTCCTTGATATCACCGCGAGGCGTCGTAATTTCAACGGAGAGTTCGGGGCTGGTTTCAACCAAATCTTCCAGCGTTTGGCGCTCTACCAATAAGTTGCCGTTTTCTGCAATTGCAGTTAGCCGTTCCTCTTCCAGGTCCGGCTCTTTCATTAACCAGTGACCCATGCGTCTTAGCAGTTGAACATGTGGTCCACCGCCTTGAAACCCGCGTGCCCAAAGCCATGCATGATCTGATAACATAAGTGCTAAACGGCCTTCGCCGTAGCGTGACAGCATCAAAAGAGGCTTTTCGCTGGCGCCTGTCATCACAGTATGTGTAGTGCCATCGAACGCGGAAGGGTTCACATCTATCAGACGGAACCAGCGGCTCCAATTGGGCGGTTCCTGATCTGCACCGGGAAGGCCACGTGTCACCGGGTGCCTATTACCCACATCACTTACGCGCGCGTGAAACGGCTCTTCAATGAGTGTTCCGGTAGGTTGCGCTGCCAAAATGCTGGAAAGGGGACTATCGAACAAACTATCCTGGCCAATATAGCCTGGTCCAGCGGCAAATAAGACAGCTCCACCGCGCGCAACATATTCAGCTATGTTGAAGAAATACAAATGAGATAAAACACCGAGACGCTCGTAGCGATCAAAGATAATCATATCGAACTCATCTATGCGTTCGGAAAACAACTCACGGGTTGGAAACGCTATCAAGGATAATTCGTTTATGGGTGTGCCATCTTGCTTTTCCGGGGGCCGTAAAATGGTGAAATGCACCAAGTCCACGGAAGCGTCAGACTTTAGCAAATTACGCCAAGTGCGTTCACCAGCGTGAGGCTTGCCGGAGATCAAGAGAACGCGCAGGTTTTCGCGTATGCCTTCCACTTGCAGAAGTGCAGTGTTGTTGATGTCTGTCAGCTCATTCGCGACAGGGGGTACTTCGAATTGGAAGAGGTTTAGACCGCCATGGGCAATGTTGATATCAACCGCAACGCTTTCCCCGACAGGAAGGAAATAGGTATCAATGACTTCGCCATCACGGCTAACCGTGAGGGGGATTTCGCGAACGCTGCTTTCGCCATCCGCTAAATTTGTATCTTCAATACGCAATTTAACGGTCTGTGTCTCATCGACAATGCCAAAGCGCGGTGCGCTTTCTAGAACAACGCGAATATCGCGCTCTTCTTGTGTGCCTGTGATCAGCGCATGTACCGGCCCTGATAGGCCAAATGCATTGCCATCAGCTGGAATGTCGTGGACTTGACCATCTGTAATCAGGAACGTGCCAGCCAAACGTTCCGGTGGAACGTCGCCCAATGCTTGCGTAAGCGAAGAAAACAACGCTGTTCCGTCGCTATCGGCAAGGCGTTGCTCGCCTGCTTCGATAATTCGTAATTCTACATTGTCCAGCGCAGATAAACGTTCCTTCAATGTGGCAAGAGCGATATCTGTTTGATCAGCTCGTTGATCCAGGCTTTGGCTTTCACTGCGATCCACAATCACCGCTGCGACATTGGTTAAACGCTCGCGTTCTTCCTGCTCAATGATCGGATTGGCGAGCGCCAGTACCAATGCCACCAACGCAAGAGCACGAATAGGTGCGCCCCGCAGTTTGTAAAACAATCCAGGAGCGGCAAATGCGACAGCAATGATCGCCGCGGCTATCAAAGCCCACACCGGAATTAAGGGTTCAAAGGCAAGGGACCAACTCATATTAGTTGCCCAACCGTTCCAACAGGGCAGGTAGATGCACCTGATCCGCCTTGTAATTTCCGGTGAGAGTGTACATGGCGATATTTACGCCGGTGCGGAATGCGAGCTCTCGTTGACGCGGATCATTTGGCACCGTTGGAAAAAGTGGTCGTCCGTCAACTGAGACGGCCCAAGCAGCAGCAAAATCATTGGCGGTGATCAGTATTGATGACACACCATCTGCAGTTCTGCTGTCTGTAGTGCCATCCTCATTGCGGGCTTCGACCCATAGCGGGCTATCCAAATAGCGTCCTGGAAAGACGGACAACAGGAAGAAAGACTTGGTGAGCACGTGTCCGACCGGTACAGGCTCTAATGCCGGCACATCCAAGCTTGCAAGCATCTCGCGCAGCTTTGCAGATGCAGGACTTGTGGACAGGCCGAGCGTGCCGCCGCCGGTTAACTGGTCCCGTGTGTCAAACAACACCGATCCGCCTTGTTTCATGAACGCATCAATACGGGCCATTGTTTCAATGCTTGGCAGCTCAGAATCAGGATCAATTGGCCAATAGATCAAAGGGTAAAATGACAGATCATCGATTTCTGGATCAATGCCACGAGGATAGGCAGGCTCCAGTGATGTTCTGCTTGCTAAAAATTGGCTGAGGCCTGACAGCCCTTGCCGAGAAATGTCGTCGATATCAGCATTTCCCGTCACCACATAGGCAAGCCGGGTCTCGTTGGCGTCTTCCAACGCTCGCTGCAATGCCGCAGACTGATCTGGAGCTTCAGCCTCTTGTGCAAAGCTCAAATTAGGCGCGGCAATTGCGCCAATGCCGCCGATTGCCAGTGCCAGAAAAAGACCGCGGGCAACGGCGCTTGATTTTGGATTTGCCCGGAACAACCGCCCAAATACGCCTTGCATAAATAACACCGCTAACGCGTCAGCCAAGAGCAGCACCAGAGCGATGACAAATACGGTTGGCTTTAGGTCCATTGTTTTTGCAGGAGCAAAGTCGAGACGCGCTTCAACGGAAAGGGCAGATGTGTCGAGGGAGGCAAGCTTGGTATCAGCTTCAAAAATATTGAGTGCGCGGTAGCGTTCCGGAACACCATAAAAGCCGGGTGGATTTGCTGTAGAAATTGCTACAACCCCGGTAGATGGAATGGATTTTACGTCACCAGCTGGCGCACTCATAACACCGAGCGGATCAACGCTTTGGAACGGTGCCAGCTGTGCATTTTGTGTCGCATTGGACAACTCGGCACTTGTCGCAAGATTAGTGACGCGCGCGAGTGGTAGTGTTGCGCGCAGCATATCTACAAACAGGCCAGAAAGAGGTAAGTCAGACCATTCCGTGTCGGCTGTGACATGAAACAGAACCAGCCAGCCATTGCCAAGTTGTTCAGCCGTTACAAGCGGTGTGCCATCTTCCAGAAATGCCCAGGTCCGCTCCGAAAGAGAAACATCTGGCTCTGCCAGAACTTGCTGCCTTACGGTGGTTTCCGACCTTATTTGGTCGTTTAGTTCTATTTCTGCAAATGGGCTTTGTTCAGAAAAACCGGCTAGTTGTTGCGGCGTTTCCCAAGAAAGAGACCCACCTAAAATACGGCCACCTGAGCGCAATGCGACCGGAACAAGATTGTCATCCGAAGAGGAAAGCCTTGGTCCTGCAAACCGAATGACCAAGCCGCCGGCATCTATGAAAGCCTCCAGCTTTTCACCACCATCGCCAGCAATCGTTCCGACATCTGTCATGATAATGACGGAGACGCCTTCATTGATAAATGCATCGATTGACGTGGACACATTTGCATCTGCCTCTACTCGCAAATCAGCGAAAGGTGCCAACGCGCGGCGTACATAGAATGCAGGCGATAGCAAAGGTTGGGCGGCTTCCGAGCCTTCACCAGAAAGAATGCCCACAACCTTACGGCGGAACCTGTCATCCAGCAGTTGGACACCTGCCGCGGTGCCGCCGCCTGAAATCTCCAACCGGGCGATTTCATTACGCAATTCTGTCGGTAGTTCCAGTAGGGCTTCTGCGGTGTCGCTGCCTTCATCAAAGGTCAGCTCTGCACTGGCGATAAGGCGATTTTGCAGGTCCAGAGCACTTACCAACCGCGTGTCTTCGGCGGTCAGTCCCAATCTGCTGGCCGTTACGCTCATGTCGTTGACACCATTTACTGGCGGGTTCAGCGCCATTAGCGGTTTGTCTTGTTCAAACAAATTTAGTGGCAGGCCGCTGTCTGTCAGGGTTGTCAGGAAGGATTTATCGCTTTCTTCCAGCGTTGATAAACTATCTGAGAACCAGACGATTTGCTCGGTGTTTCTACCGTCATCACTGCCTAAAAACTCAGAGAGTTTGGTACGCAAAACGGAGCGGTCCAGCGGTAAAGCATTTGGCTTCATCGTTTGCAGAATGCTGCGTGCATCGGTTGGTGAGAGCAATTGGGGAAGTGCTGTTGAAAGGCCAGACGCTTCGCGAAGCGGTGCAATGCTGGGCATTAACGCAACCAGTTGGCCTTCGGTTGAGGCATCATCAATCAACCTGTCGGCAGCGGCCATGCGCTCTGTCCAATCTGGCGCAGAGGCAAATCCGTTGTCGATTATCAGCAAGGTGTTTCCGGCCAGTTTCGCTCGGTTTTCCTCAGGCTGCCATTGCGGACCAGCAAGGGCGACAATGATCGCAGCAGCCAGCGCCAGACGAATTGCGGTTAGCCACCATGGGCTGTGCGCAGGTGTTTCGTCAGGCTTGATGATATCCAGCAATAAGCGCGTAGGAGGAAAACTTACATCGCGCGGTTTGGGCGGTGTTAAACGCAGCAGCCACCAGATTGCTGGCAGAATAACCAGCGCGCTTAAAATGAGAGGACTTGCGAAGGCCAGAGGCATTTATATGCCTCCGCTAATTTGCTCGGCGGGCAGGGCATCGCCCGTACCATCATCCGTCAAGCGTGTATAAAGCGCCATCAGTGCTTCGCTTATTGATTTATCAGTGTGGTGAACTGCAAAAGTCCAACCCATCTTACGGCAAAAGCTTTGAAGGCGGGCACGCCTTTCCGCCAAGCGTGCCTGATAGGCGGCACGGTAAACTTCAGCGCGGCCCGCTGTGAGCTTCAGTCCACTTTCCGCTTCGTTAAACTGGACACGTCCTGAGAACGGAAAACTCTCTTCAATCGGATCGTTGATTTGAACCAAGTGACCCCGTGCGCCTGAGGCAGAAAGCTTTGCAATACCCGCGTTGATTTCGTCGATGGGGTCCAGAAAATCACTAAACACAACAACGTCGGTGAACCGTTTTGGCGATGCGTTGGTGGGCAGTGACGTTGGCTCTTTCATGGCGGCCAAAATTTCTGAGATGACTTCCGCAGTGTTTCGATCTGCCCGGGCTGGCATGGCGCCGAGTAACCCAACGCGTTCGCCGCTGCGGGTCAACACAATGCTTAAGGCCAGTGTTAGCAAGATGGCCCTGTCGCGTTTGACTGTATCCGATAAATTGGAGCGGTAGGCCATGGAACCTGTGAGATCGGGCCAGAGCCAAACCGTGTGGGCTGCTTCCCACTCCCTTTCACGAATTTGCAACTCGTCTTGGCTGGCAGAACGCCGCCAATCGATGCGCGTTGCTGTTTCGCCATAGGTGTAGGGTCGAAATTGCCAAAAATTCTCGCCCGGACCAGATTTACGACGTCCATGAAGGCCCAAAGTGATCGTGTTGGCGATACGGTCCGCTGCCACAAGGAGATCCGGCAATGCATCTGCAACTTCGCGCGCAGCATGGGTCTGAAGATCAGAATCCATTGGCGCGTCTGTCGCATCTGCAGAACTGGGTTGAGGCCAAAGCATAGGCTAAAGGTGTGCCTCCAC
>JBGCFS010000219.1:0-5925 GCA_045107035.1 Hyphomicrobiales bacterium | reverse complement strand
AACTGCATTGCCAAGCGGATCAAGGATTGCGCCTATCTCGTCGTCGATGGCATCTGGTAGGGGGACAACATTAAACGATGGCAGTCGGAGGTATTCGGCAAATGCCCCCTGTTCATTGACTCCAATTCCGCGCGTACCAGGATCCAAATGAAATTTCCCCGCGCGTGATTGGCGGCTATCATGGCTGATCAAGTGTCCTTCGCCTGAACATCTTTGACCAAGCGTCAAATCGGTCACATTTCGACCTAACTCCACGATCTCTCCGGCAAACTCATGACCTGTAATCATCGGAACCGGAACCGTGTGCGCTGCCCAGTCATCCCAGTTCCAGATATGAACGTCCGTCCCGCAGATACCGGTCTTGTTGACCCGGATCAGCACATCATCCGGGCCGATTTCTGGCACCGGAGCCTTGATTTGCCAAAGCCCTTCTTCAGGCTTTGACTTTTCCAACGCGCTCATCAAATTGGTCATGCCAGCACTCCCGTTTCGCGACCAGCTTGCACGAATGCCGCAAGTGCGACGTCCAGATCTTTTCTTGTAAGTGCCGCGTTCATCTGGGTGCGAATACGCGCCTGTCCTTTTGGCACTACCGGATAGACAAAACCTTTGACGTAAACACCGAGGTCACGCAGGCGCCTTGCCATTTTTTGTGCCTTGCGGGCGTCATGGGTCATCACAGGAATAATCGGATGTTCGCCAGGCAGAACCTCAAATCCGGCCTCTGTTAGCCTTGCCCTCCAATAGGCGGCATTGTCAAAAAGCGCGCGGCGCAGGCTATCCCCCTGCTCGGCCAGGTTGATGGCGACCAATGACGCCGCCGCGACAGCAGGTGGGATCGAATTGGAAAAAAGGTAAGGCCGCGCCCGTTGCCGCAGCAAGTCCACCACCGCTTGCGGTCCTGCGATGTAGCCTCCAATGCCCCCGCCAAGCGATTTACCCAGAGTACCGGTCAAAATGTCGGCTCCAATGCCCGCATGGGCGGGTGTCCCTGCCCCACCTGGCCCCATAAAGCCTGTCGCGTGACAATCATCGACCATCAGCACCGCCTCATAGCGATCTGCCAGTGCACGTATCTCAGTCAATTTGGCCAGATAGCCGTCCATTGAAAAAACACCGTCGGTTGCTATCATGATGTGCCGTGCGCCACCCTCGCGCGCCTCTTTCAGTTTCGATTCTAGATCGCCCATATCGGAATTGGCGAAGCGGAATCGACGGGCCTTACACAGTCGGATGCCATCAATTATCGACGCATGATTTAGAGCATCCGAGATCACTGCATCCTGCGGCCCGAGCAACGGCTCAAACAATGCGCCATTGGCGTCGAAACAAGCGGCAAAAAGGATCGCGTCTTCATGACTCAGATATTTTGCTATTCGTGCCTCTAGTTGGCGGTGCACGTTCTGAGTGCCACAAATGAACCGCACAGAGGCCATGCCGTAGCCAAAGCTGTCCATTGCTGCCTTTGCTGCAGCGATCAATGCCGGATGATCGGCAAGCCCAAGATAGTTGTTTGAACACAGGTTTATCAAATCTGCAGTTCCAACACGTATCTTGGACGATTGTGGTGACAGGATTGTTTCTTCGGTCTTCCACAGACCAGACTCATCGATCTCCAACAACTGCGCGTTTACATCATCTAGGAACGTATTCATTCTGAAGTCCTTTGTCTCTTGGGATCGGCGAGCTCACCTCATCGCCCCCAATGCTGTCTCAGCGAGTTTCGCCCAGTATGCCGCACCAATGACCAAAGCATCGTCACAGAAATCATAGGTTGGGCTATGCAAAGTGTTACCATTTTCCACTGATCCATTCCCAAGACGAATGTAGCACCCGGGTCGTTCTTTTAGCATGAACGCAAAGTCTTCAGAACTCAGCGAAGGCTTCGCGCTTCTTGAGAATTGGTGTTTACCTACGACTTCGGAAGCTGCTGCTGAAGCGATGTCAGTTTCTATCGAAGTGTTTATTGTTGCGGGGTACCGCCGTTGATAGTCTAAGTCTATCTCCACATCATTTGAAAGCGCCAAACCTTCGCTCAACCGCTTTATCTCGGCCTCAATAGTATCTTGTGTTTGGCTGTCGAAGTGTCTTGTACAGCCTGATATCCTAAACGTAGAAGGCAGGGTGTTGTAAGTATCGCCGCCGCGCATTTGAGTTACGCTGACAACAGCTGGGGAAATCGGATCAACTCTGCGAGCCACAACAGCTTGCAGTGCGCTAATCAACTGCGACGCGGTAAGTGGAGCGTCCTGCCCCAAATGCGGCATGGCCGCGTGAATGCCCTGACAGTTGATGTCGATATTGAATATATCAAAGGCTGCCATGATTGGGCCTGAACAGACTTCCATTGAACCAACATCCAACCCAGGCCAATTATGCAGTCCAAAGATAGCTTTGGCGTCAAAACGCGCAAACAAGCCATCATCAATCATGGCTTTCGCACCCGCTTCGTTTTCCTCGGCTGGTTGAAAAATGAAGTGAACTGTCCCCTGAAACCGCTTTGTTTGAGAGAGGAACCGCGCGGCAGCCAATAGCATCGCCGCATGCCCATCATGTCCACAGGCATGCATTACATTTGGGTTGCGAGATCGATGCGCAAAACTGTTGTCTTCGCTCATCGGTAAAGCGTCGATATCAGAACGCAACGCAATTGCGGGCCCATCTCCGGATGAGAGTGTTCCGACCACGCCAGTTTGGGCTATTCCTTCGGTGACACTAAGCCTCCAGCTTCGAAGCAGTTCAGCGATTTTCGATGACGTCCGGAACTCTTGAAACGCAACTTCCGGGTGCATATGAAAATCATGCCTCCAACTGATCGCTTCGTCCTTTTGGATAAGCAATCCTTCGGGCACACCCTCAAACATCATACGCGCCCTTGACCAGAGAATATCTCAACAGCCAACTTGACGACATCTTCTTCTGTTGCCTCTAAAATGCGAGTATCGCTTTGGCGATCAAAACACTCGCCGTGATATGCCGTAATCCCTAATTCCCGCTCAAGCGCTGCATCGACGGTCTTTGAAAATTTTACCGGGTGCGCGGTGGCGAAGACGATCGTCGGCTCGTTATCTGCCCCAGTCTGTTTTGCTGCGGCTAAACCCACCGCAGTATGAGGATCGGCAACATAGCCTGATTGTTCGTAAGTCTCTTTGATTTGACGATCAGTTTCTATCGTTGAAATCGCTTTTGTGACTATATCTTTGCGGATCGCTTCAAGAGCCGTGGCAGGCACCGCTGCACTGCCGTCTCGCTTAACCGCCTCAATGAATTGCAAGCTTTCTTTTTTGCGGGTTGAAGGATCGGCATCAAAGACAATTCGTTCAAAGTTTGAAGGAGACTGAATATCCATTGCAGGAGTATTTGTGGCTCGTGTCGATTTTGGTTCAAATAAACCGCTGTCTATGGCGCGATGCAGAGTATCATTCTCATTTGTAGCAACGGTGATCCTCCCAACCGGAAACCCCATTCGTTTTGCTAGCACGCCAGCATAAGCGTTTCCAAAATTCCCAGTAGGCACCACAAAGTTCACCGGTCGCTCCGATGTGCCAAGCGCCAATGATGCCTTAGCAAAGTAGACCGACTGCGCCATGATACGCCCCCAATTGACAGAATTCACAGCGACAAGACCAAATCGGTCCGCAATGCGCTGGTTGGAGAGAAGTGACTTTACCAGCCGTTGGCAGGTATCGAACGTCCCATCCACCGCAACGGTTCGGCATCCCTTTGAGGCAAGGTTTAGCATCTGGTTCTCTTGGAATTCTGACACCCCGCCAGAGGGGTATAGAACAAGCGCCTTTACTCGTTCGACTTTACTGAAAGCGGACAAAGCTGCGCCTCCAGTGTCGCCTGACGTCGCACACAGGATAAAGGCGTCTCTGTCGTCAACTTTGAGAAAGTGGTCCATTAAGGGGGCCAAAATCTGTAGCGCCAAATCCTTAAACGCGAGTGTTGGTCCATGAAAAAGCTCCATGATCCAACGGTCGTGCCCAACCTCAACCAATGGTGCGACGCTTGGGTGTTTGAACGACGCATAGGCTTCCGTAATCATGCGGATCAATGCCGTATCTGAAACTTCGTCCCCCACAAAACGCTTGAGGATGGCAAATGCAAATTCATCTATTTTTGCATTCGACAAATCTGTGAGCTCCTGTGTGTCGAAGAATGGAACACTGGTAGGCACATACAGCCCGCCATCAGGTGCAATTCCGTCTAGTACAGCGCGTCCTAAGCCTACCTCTTCGGCACATTGCCGTGTCGATATGTATCTCATGTTGCCCTGCCATAATTGGTGGGTTTTTTATCCCGTACGGCATGTCCATGTGCCCATTGCATGAAATCACTCAGACAATCATTAAACTCCTCCGGCTTATTGAAGAACGGCGCATGTTGCCCATTTGGGATGTCACATGGCTTTCCAGTCCAGATATTTCCATACTCAAGGCCTGCAATGTATTCATGATCCAAGAAAGGATCATCAGAACCGTTCAAGACAGCGAATGGGATCAGGCCCTCACGTAACATGCGCATCTGACGGGGCCAGTCCACAACACCAAGTTTGGTGATCATGTAGTATCTGGTCCGCCCATCTGTCCGAGAAATGTTATGGTGCATAAACGCGCTTTCGCTAGAAAGCGGGGCAGTTGCAGAACTTGCATAAGCATGCTGTTCAGCGCGCGTAAAGTACTGCTTTCCGGCTAACACCAAATGGCCAGACGCATCATATCCCCGCGCAAAGTCTTCCGGCACAATGTTCAGTGGTGAGGTTCCCGTGATGCATAGTCCTGCAAAACTCGCGGGGTCTCGAGCGGTCAGTTCCAACCCGACGTACCCCCCCAAAGACCAACCCAGAACGGTTGCGTCTTTGGCCTCTGCGTTTGCTAACACATCTTCTGCCACATCGGCGTAAGCAGCGACGTTATATGCCGTTTCAGGGTCAGCGTTGTCCGACACCCCGTGGCCAGGCAAATCGAATGCTATTAGCCTGTGGCTCCTATTGAAGGCTGCAAAAAGCTTCGTGTAGGCCTCTTTGCAGGCTGAATTACCGTGGATCGCAAGGATAATGGGCTTTTCACCGCCCGTATCGCTCACGGCTATATTGCCGTGACGGGTCATGACCATCTTTTCAGGTGCTTGCAGCAATGCCTCTCTTTGCTTCACCCCTCGTGCTCGGCGCAATCGGGCACGCAACGCACCGAGCCACGTTGAAAGTGCTTCGCGCAGTTCTTGGATAACGCCCCAGATGCCTCCAGGGTAAAGAACCATCACGAGAATAATCAAAACGGCAATCAGAATTTCACGCCAAGGACCAAAGTTCGCCATTGCCTCGGACATAAGTACGATGACAAATGCGGCAGCGACAGGACCCCAGATCGTGCCAATTCCGCCGACCAGCAGTATTGACAGGATCAAAGTGAGTGACCCAAGCCCAAAAATATCAGGAGATGCCACACGCACATAAGATCCATAAAAACCACCCGCGATACCTGTAAAAAGACCGCTCGCTGCCAGCGTAATGGCGCGTGTTTTTGCTTCAGGCACCCCGCGCGAGATCGCCGCGTACTTCGCATCTCTCAGGGCAACAATTGCACGACCCCACTTTGAGCGTGTCGTCGCGTACAGAAACGCGCATGCCGACACCAGTAAGGCCAGAGCGGAATAATAATACCCAATTCGCCCATCTTTGGTAAAGCGATAGTCACCGATACTGAGGGCCGGCAGCGTAACCATACCGGAGGTTCCACCAGTGATTGACGATTGACTGATAATGATTTGATAGACCAGTTGCGAAAACGCGATGGTTACCAAAATTACGTAGATTCCATCGAGCCTGAGTACTGGTAATGAAATGATAACTGCAACGAGAACGGCCACCGGTCCTGCGGCCAGCATTGCTATCCACGGGTTCACGCCAAGGGTCTTGGCAAG
>JBGCFS010000218.1:0-21415 GCA_045107035.1 Hyphomicrobiales bacterium | reverse complement strand
TGGCAGGTGTCTCCGATTTGCTTTGGAACAATGCCAATTTCCTGGGCATCTATGGTGGATCATCGTGAGCGCGCAATCGCCACAATACACGCGGCATTAGATGCAGGCGTCACCTTGTTGGACAGTGCAAATATTTACGCGCCAAGTTGGGACCAGACCGGTTACGGCGAACGGTTGACCAAAGAAGCGATGGATAGCTGGGGTGCGCCGGCAAGCGTTAAATCGAACATCATCGTTGCGACCAAAGGTGGGATCATCGTAACCGCTGAAGGCGGGCGACGAGATGCAAGTTACGAACATTTGCGCGAGGCCTGTATCGCCAGCATCAAAGCATTGTCGACGGATAAAATTGATCTTTACTATCTGCATTGGCCGGCAAGCGAGCCGAGCTTTGAAGCTCAGGTTGAAAACATGATGAGGCTTCAACAGGAGAAGCTCGTGACATCCGTAGGCTTCTCAAATATCTCCAGCGCGCAGCTGGAAGTGGCCTTGGATGTTGGTGGTTCAATAGACCAAGGTGGTATTGTCGCTGTACAAAACGAGTTCTCGCCGCGCTACCGGGAAAACGAGGACATGATAGACCTGACGACGGAGCACGGTATCGCTTATGTTCCGTGGAGCCCGTTCGGTGGTGCAGACCGAGCCCATCGAATGGGATCTCAATACGCCCCATTTTCTGACATAGGGTCAAAGCACGGCGTAAGCGCATACCAAATTGCGCTTGCGTGGCTTCTGAAGCGTTCCCCCAACATCATCCCTATTCCAGGAGCGACACGACCAGAAACCATTTTGGATTCGCTTGGTGCGGCCAATATTCATTTGAGCGATGAAGAGTTTCAGCGGTTATCTGACACAGTTCCAGAAGGCACGTCCCAATACCCAAGCAATAAACCGGCTCCACCCTTGCGATAATTGGGAAAATGCCAGTTGGCGGTTGACGGTTCGCCCTTGTTCAGGCTTGTCCATCACGGACAAGAGCGGCGACATCGAGTGGAGTATTGATCAATTCCAGTTCGCCATCTTTGTCGACCGGCCATTCGGATTGAGGTCGGTCGCGGTATAATTCCAGACCGTTGCCGTCCAGATCATTAAGATAGACGGCCTCGCTGACACCGTGATCTGCTGCTCCGCTTAATAAATAGCCGGCCCTTTGTACCCTATCGATAACCTGACCAAGGGTTGCCCTGTCTGGAAACACAAATGCCACATGATAAAGGCCGGTGTGTCCAGGGGGAGGCGGTGTTCCATCTTTGCTGTCCCAAACATTCAGTCCGAGATGATGGTGATAGTCATCAAAAGACAAAAAGGCAGCACCCTTTCCGTATCTCATAACCACCCGCATCCCAATGACATCGCGGTAGAATGCTAAGGCGTTTTCCAGATTGGAAACCATGAGATGTGCATGCCCGACATGAGCACCGGGAACCCCATTTTCTGTGTTCTGCATCTGATAGTGCTCCTTTCAAGGGCTTAAATTCATGTTCCATCCAACGTAGGTGCTTTGCCTTCCCTGTGGTATCTGTCTCAAAGTTGTGTTGTTATTCATTTATGAGTAATCACCGTCAAAACTGGTCAGACGTCCGTGTGTTTCTTGCCGTTGTTCGCGCCGGATCAACGCTTGGTGCCTCGAAAGTTCTCGGCATGCCGCAACCGACAGTTTCTCGCCGTATTGAAGCACTGGAGCATGACCTCAGCTTGACATTGTTTGATCGAGACACGCGCGGGTTTCGTCCCACTGCTGCGGGACAAGAACTTATAGAAGACGCAAAGGCCTTTGAAGCCGCCGCCGAAGCCTATTTTGACGCGGCGCAACGCATTGCGAGTCGCGCCAAAAAGGTGATCCGCATTGCAGCAGTCCAAGCTGCGTTTACAGCATCCTTTGCGCAAATTTTACAGGAATTCACAGCAGCGCACCCGGAGGTCAAATTCGATTTTTTCCCCAGTGATAACTATGTCGACATGGTGCGCGGTGAGGCTGATGTGGCGATACGGTTTGCAGCTGAGATTACAGAACCAAGCTTGATCTGTCGAAAGGTCGGAAAGGTCCACGTCGCTCTATTTGCCTCGGAAAGCTACGCAGCTGATAAAGTGCTTCCCAAGTCTGAGAGCGATTTTCAGGGGCATCAATTTATTGTCTTCTCGGGCGCTCATGTACCTGTGCGGATCAACAATTGGCTTCTCCCACGCATTGATGAATCACAAATTGCGATGCGGTGTACAGATATCAAATCGCTTGAAACCGCCGTCCGGATGGGCACCGGCATTGGGCCGCTGTCCAACAACAGCCCGTTTTCCACAAATGATGGACTTGTTAAGTGCTTCGATTTGCCAGACGAGGCTTCGTCCACCGTTTGGCTTGTTGCAAACCCAGACTCATATAAGCGCTCCGAGGTGAGACACTTCATGCAGTTTTTGGCTCCGCACTATAGCAAAATGCTGCGTGGCCAAGATGGCGTCGGTAGAGAAGAAAATGCTTAGCGCACGAGAGGTGCCTGCGAAGCACAGGCGTAGCGGTACGCAGTTGCAAACAGGCCAGAGCATTTGAGTTTTCAATCAGTGGATTCCATGATATTGCGCGGCTTCAAAGTAATGAGAGCGAACCATGAAGTCACAATTGGTCATAAAATCGATTGCCGTTCTCGATCATAAGACTGTCAAAATCATGCAAAATGTCAGCACTTTTCAATGAGTGCGTCTTTACCTTTGATCATTTTCGTTATCGCTGGTTTGTTTTCCCCGGGGCCGAACGTTGTCATGCTCACGGCTTCTGGCGCTCGATTTGGTTTTAAGGCGACTACGCCACATTTACTCGGGGTGCCAATTGGCACCGGATTATTAGCGGCTGCCAGCGCTTTGGGTTTGAGTGCCACTTTATTGGCTGCGCCTACCTTAAAGCTAGTGTTTCAAATAGGCGCCGCAATATGGATTTTGTGGTTGGCTTGGAAGACCGCATTGGCGGGTCGTGCAGGCCGTGCAGAAGATCGCGGCAAGCCGTTCACCTTCCGCGAAGCAATTTTGTTTCAAGCTGTAAACCCTAAGGTCTGGGCTATCACATTAGCGGCCTCTGCCGGGTTTGGTATTGGGCTTGCTCCGCACCTTGAAGCGCTTCGTCTGTTCATTGCCTTTGCAGGGGTAAACCTGTTTGTTTGCCTGTTTTGGACGACTGTAGGTCACCTGCTTTCGGGGGTCTTGCAATCGGATAAAGTTTGGCGAGTTTTCATGACTTTCATGGCCCTTGTGATGGCCAGTACAGTTGTGCTGATCTTTCTATAGATCACCCATGCAGCCGCTGAAGTTTGACCTATTTCCTTTTGGAGAATTCCCCAAAAGAGCTGGCCCAATCCTTATGCCAGCGAGAGAGCGGTGGGCGGTTTTCTATGATGTCACCCATTGCCCAAGCCATCCGTTTTTCATCCGTAGGCCTGCTGACATCATTATCGGGACAGATGATATAGAAATCGCCATTTGTCAGACTTTCGATCAGGAAATCAGCGGTTTGATCTGGCGTCCACGCATCCGCTGGCTTCTCGGTTCGACCGTGGCGTGTCAAATCCGTGAAAACGAATCCGGGGACCAGCAGATGTGCTGTCACCTTGGAGTCTGATTCTCGAAGGTGATGCTGCAGCGCCTCGGTGAAAACCTTCACACCGGCTTTCGAAACATTATAAGCCGGGTCTCCGGGGGGCGTGGTTATGCCTTGCTTTGACCCAGTGTTGATAACCAAGCCAGCCTGTCCGCGAGACATCATGCCCGGTACAAATGTTTGGCAAAAATTGACAACGCCGCCAAGATTGACGGACAGAACCTGATCCCACGTCTGCGTATTGTCGAAAATATCACTGCCCGGCTGGGTGCCTGCATTGCACATCAACACGTCCACGCTGCCGAAACGATTTACAATGTCTGTTTCAAGCGCTTTAACCGCTGCTAGATCGGAGACATCAATTTTTTGCGTCATTACATCTGCAGCACCGCCAGCGCGAAGCGACGCTTCTGCGGCTGGAAACAACTGCTCGCGTAAATCAAGAAGGACAACATTCATCCCGTTCTTGGCGAAATATTGAGCAGTCGCCAGGCCGATACCAGCAGCCCCACCGGTTATAATTGCCGTCTTTCCAGCACCAATTGCATTCATAGCCATCTTCATTTCCCACCCGATAGAAGTTGGTTCACCCTAGAACTTCGAAGTCTTGTTGGGAAGCATCACTACCTGTCAGATGCAGTCCGATCAGCATTCTGTGGCAAGTGCACTGGATGGCGCCAAACTATTTGATCCATCAGAAAAAGGTCGCCCCATGAAAGAGAGGGTTCAAGTGCCATATGCGCATGCAGTTAACTGGCCGGGCTTCGCCGCAGACGCACAAATTTATGTCTCAAGCTAGCCCCATTGTTCCGATTAGCAGTTTGAGATAAATTGAGTTTCATTATTTTTCCGAAAAAGATGAATGAGTGTGATGCCTGAATTAATGGACGGAGCGATCTTGTTTGGACTTGTCGCTGTGGGTTTTGCGTGGACCTTGAAGAGACAAGATGGCCAACGACGCGTACCGTTTTGGGCGTTGGTCCTTGTGGGAGTTATAGCTGCCTATGCCGGTCCTCCCTTGTTCGAACTGCTTAAGGGTGCCTTGAGCTTCGTGCCGGGCATGTCACGGCTAACGGAAAGTGCGGTGATTTTCGGACTTTGGGTCGCTCTTCTGTCGTTGACTTTATTCGAGCCGAAAGACGGACCGAGACGTGTTCCAATCTGGGTTGGCTTATCGATCGCGGTAGTTGCTGCATTTGCGGTTCCACCACTGTTGGACAAAGTCACAGGCGCATATCAAAACATGTCGCTAAAACCCAATGTAAATAATTGCACAACAGGAATGCTTGGCCAATCTGAACCACGCGAGGTCACGAATATTTGTGACCACCCCATAGCCGTTGGTCTTTGCCTACCGCATGAAGAAAATCCGGCCCCTTGTAAACAAACCATCATAATTGCACCGGGCGCTGTAGCCAATTTCGACCCTGGTGAGGACAGCCTATCCTCTCTTCCTGCCAACCCAAAAGGATTGACTGTTGTCGCTTGCCGACCGCCGCACCGTCCTTCGCGTAATTTGACTGTTATGGGGCGTGGCTATGGTGGCGTCTGTTTACCTGAAGATTGAGCGTCAACGGACCTAAAACAGTCTGCCCTTTTCCCGTGGGGACAGCTCGCTCCTAATATTGAACAAGCTTGCATCGCAACTTTGCCTGGTTTAGTGCGTCCGAGATGAATTGGATTCTGAAAACCATCATCGTGGCTGGCTTACTGGGCGTCATATTTTTTGCGCCACTTGTCTATGCACATCTCAAATACCCTCCTTTGGGTAGGGAGAATATTGCACGGGCAGATGCTGCGCTTGTCTTTGGAGCTTTGGTCCATGGAGATGTCGTCTCTCCGCTACACAAAGAACGTTTGAACGCCGCGGTTGATCTCTTCAACCGAAACCTCGTTTCAAAGATTGTCGTTTCAAATACACAATACGCTGCGGCGGTTATGGCCAGATATCTTGAAGAGATGAGCGTTCCAGAAACCGCCATTGAAATTGACGGCAACGCGGCACAAACATCAGATACTTGTGTCAATGAATTCGCCCGAAACGCTCCAAGGAGCGTCATTCTGGTTAGCCAAGGGTTTCATGTTCCAAGGCTGTCTATGCAATGCAAATGGGAAGGCATCCTTGGACAATCGCTGGCTGCCGAAGAATATCGGGCACCTGGAGCCAGTAAGCTTAAACGCTTGCAAATTACTCAAATTCGGATGACACGACACGCCCGCGAGGCGGGTTTGCTTTGGATGGCGCTGTTGGGTCTCTACGACAATCTATAAGCAGATCGCCGTGTCCTCGTTTGACGAAAAGGCATCGCGCTCAACCCGCGAAATACAAGTCAAAACTGACAGGTCATCAACTTTTGCATGTCTAGGAATTTGCGCGATTGATCGTGGCTGTAGCAATACCCATTGCTACAAGGGTTCCGCCGCCGATGCGTGATAACCAACCAAGAACTGATGGTTTCGTGATTCTGGAGCGGAGTTTGTCTGCCAGCAATGCGTATGCAAGCGCGTTTATGGCAGCTAAACCAACGAACGTAACGATCAGAATTGTAAATTGCGGAACGAGAGGATTGGCTGGAACGATAAACTGCGGCACGAATGCAATGAAGAATACTATGGATTTTGGGTTTAATGCAGTAACGGCGGCGGCGTGACCGAAGATACCCCTTGAAGGAATTTTTACAGTCCGGTCAATTTTGCCGAGACTGGCAGATGGAGCGCTGCGAAACAACTTGATGCCGAGGTAAACGAGATAGACGGCACCCATCCATTTCAGAGCAACGAAAAGCGTGGCAGATGCAAGAACCAAAGCGCCCAGACCAACCAATGATGCAGTCATTGCTATCAAATCACCAACAGCAACGCCGGCAACCGTTGCCAATGCCACTTGTCGCCCATGGCTAAGTGCATAACTCATTACTAACAAAACCGTCGGCCCAGGAATGAGCAATAAGGCCGTGGAGGCGGCTACAAATGCGAACCAAACTTCAAATGTCATATTCGTCGCTTTCCGAAATGTTGAGTGCTTAGAAAGATACGCGTTTGGCCTTATGTAAAGCACTTTTTTCAAGTTGTGACGCTTTGGTCTCCTGGGCGAATATTTCCGCATAAAGCCAACTTTCAACATTGGCTTATCAAAGGCGTTCTCCTAGTGTTTGACTCCAAAACTCCCGGAAATCGCTGATGCAGTCAAAATCACATATCGATGCTCGACCAGATAACCTGCCGCTTGCGGTGGCAGTGATTGTTTTTACTGTCTTGGCTCTTTCATTGGGCGATGCCCTTATCAAATTCACGAGCGGAGAATTTGTCATTTGGCAAATTTTCGTTCTGCGTTCGCTTTTGGTTTTGCCGGTTCTGTTGATTTATCTTTGGGCAAAAATTCCAGATGCTTTGGCCGTACCGCCGGCTCTTAGTTGGACAATCCTTCGCAGCTTGATGCTTGTCGGTATGTGGGTCGCTTATTATGTTGCTTTGCCAAAGTTGGAATTATCAATCGCCGCCGCCGCCTACTACACACTGCCCATTTTTATCACGCTTTTCTCGGCAGCTTTCATTGGCGACAAGATCAAGCTCCTCGGTTGGGTAGCTGTAATTGTAGGATTTCTTGGGGTGTTGTTGATACTTCGGCCCAATGCGGGTGACTTCAATCTTTATGCATTGTTGCCGCTTGTATCTGCCGCGCTATACGCGTTGGCCATGATTTTGACTCGCACAAAATGCAGAGCGGTCAATCCCCTTATGCTGTCGGTCGCGCTGAATTTGACGTTTGTGGTGGTTGGCATAATCGCGGCCATTTCGATTATGGTCTTGGCACCTGGACCACGGCAAGGGTTCTTGTTGGCCCCATGGGCTGAAATGGCCAGTGGCGAATGGTTATCTATGGTTCTGTTGGCGGCGGCTATTTTGATCGGCAGTGTTGGCGCTGCCATTGCATACCAAAACGGACCGCCTCAGATCATAGGGACATTTGATTTTGCCTATGTTGGGTTTGCGCTTCTTTGGGGGATGGTTTTCTTTGCAGAGGTGCCCGATTTGCTGTCACTGATCGGGATAATCTTGATTGTTGTGGCCGGCGTAATGTCACTACGGCAATGACACCCATCCCAGTTGCAAGTGATCTGGTGTTGAAAAACAATGATTAGAACTGTTGAGGAAGTATCTGTGTCCGATCTGGATATACAAAAGCAGCGATCCGCTCTTGAATGGATCGTCAGGGAGGCCAAGCGACACCATTTGCCTTATCAGATCGTAGGGGGATTGGCGGCCTTGGCACATGGCGGCACTCGCCCACTGCATGACATTGATCTGTATATGCCATTCGGAGATCCTCATTGGACGGACTTTTTGGTGGCAATAAAGGAATATGTGGTTTGGGGGCCAGGATCAGTTGTAGAGGGCGCATGGGATCTTACCTATCTCAAGATCAACTATCATGGGCAAAAGATTGAAATCGGTGACGTAGAAGATCTCAGAATACAAAACTCAAAGACCGGCGAATGGATAGAGCAGGTCATAGATTTCGGATCCTCAGTCTCCAGATCGATTCTTGGCTGCCAGGTCGATGTGATGCCGGTCAGTCAACTCATCGCTTACAAGGACCTTCTTGGA
Organism: Hyphomicrobiales bacterium; assembly: GCA_045107035.1. Lineage (GTDB taxonomy): Bacteria > Pseudomonadota > Alphaproteobacteria > Rhizobiales. The sequence continues at coordinate 13,224 of JBGCFS010000218.1, read as the reverse complement.
CGGGATGTCGATCAGCAGGACATTCGAGACCTGACGCGCGCGCGTTCTTAGCGAGCGGTAGCTACGTCCGAAAGGCAGACAGTGATGGTTTGGGGATCCATTTGAAATATGTCACCAAACGGGGTGTAGATTTCCATCTATCTTCGCCCTTTCAAATCTTAGGATTGCTAGCGGCAGAGATGTGTTCACCGGTGAGTTATTGCCAAGTTTTTTAAACCGTCGAACGTCTGCAAGGAGCCCATTTCACCCATCTTCACAGTGTCGTTCGCAGAACACCTTCAAAAGGTGCTGCTGGCAAAACGCGCGCCTATGCAAACGTTCAGCAGCAACCATCTTAGCGATAGGAAAATGCAAATTTTTATTGAAAGAGCGGGAAATGCTAGCGGCCTTTTCGAGGACAATTCGTGATACAAATTGTTCTCAACGAACCAAAAACAGTGAAATTTCTGGGAAGGCAACCAGCATCGCCAAAACGGCGATTTGCATGAGGATGAATGGGCCGAAGGAACGATAAATCGTTATTAAATCGATGTTCGGTGGGGCCACACTTTTGAGATAGAAGGCAGCGGATCCGAAAGGTGGTGTCAAAAACGCTATCTGCATGCTGACACAAAACAAGACCCCAAACCAAATCGGATCATAACCGAGTTGGAGGACGATTGGCAGGAACACCGGCATTGTCATGAGAATGATCCCAATCCAGTCCATGAACAATCCCAGAATGAAAAAGACCAGCAACATCATCAGAATGACTACAATTGGTGGTGCGTTTAGATCGAGAATTGCACTGGATACAAATTGAGCGCCACCAGACAGTGTAAACGCACCGGCAAGCACGGTTGCCCCAAAGGTCACCCACAATATTGCACCGACTGAACGGAACATTTGCTCAAGGGCATCCATTATCGTGGCAACTTCCAGTTCATGTCGCAGGAATATGACAATCAACGATGCGACAACACCCATTGCAGCTGCTTCAGAGATGGTGGTCACGCCGCCATAAATCGAACCGAGGACCAGATCGATGACCAGCAGCAGCGGAAGCAGGCCTTTTGCGATAGAATTGGTTTGGCGGGCGTTGAGCCAAACGACTATTCCCAGCATTGCAAACATGCTGGAAAACACGAAAGCTGCAATCTGTTCAGTTGTCTACTGCCCAGTGTTTTCGCGACTATCGCGCCAACAATCCCAATTGCAAAGGGTGACACCAAAAACAGAAAGTCACTCCGCAGTTCCCTGTTAAAATCGGCTACATCCTCTGGCGAGTTTGCCGGACGCGGCGCAAGCGCCGGATTTAACTGAGTTCTGATGATGATATACGCCACGTAAGATCCAGCCAGCATTAGACCCGGAATAATCGATGCTGTGAACAGCTTGGTAATCGATGTCTGGGCAATCAGGCCATATATAATTATGACAATTGAGGGCGGTATCATTGCCCCCAACGAACCTCCGGCACAGATGGTGCCTATGGCAAGATGTTTGTCGTAGCCCAAGCGCAGCATCTGGGGCAGTGCTACCAACCCAAGCAACACGATCTCGCCTCCAACAATGCCTGACATTGAGGCTAGAATTACCGCCAAGACGGCGGTTGCAACTGCAACACCTCCACGAGCACGACCCAGCAATTGGTTCAACGCATCGAAGATATCTCGTGCGATTCCTGATCGTTCCAATAGGGATGCCATCAATATGAAAAACGGGATTGCTATGAGTGAGTGCGTGTTGGTTAGGTCGGAAATTCTGATCACTACCAGACCCAGCCCTGGCCAACCGAAGTTCAACCATATGACCAAAGCTCCCAGTATGCCCGTTGCAAACCCAATCGGTACGCCAGCGCTTAACAAGATTATGATACCGACAAGCAAGCCAAGAAGCATCGAGCCAATGCCCAACTCGGCCCGAAAATCTGTAAGCAGAAACAATGGTGCCAGCCCGGTCAGGACGCCGCCAATGATAACGATCAACAGGAGTGTCAGTTTCCTGTTCATTCCGTGCTGTGGTCTGACTGGCTGACTGGCTGGCTGGAGTGATGAGATCGCCCAATATTCAAATGGTCGAGTAGAAAATTGTTAATCGCAACTATCGTGACCGCCACACTTGCCAAGAGCACGAGAGGTTTGATTGTTGGGCCCATTGGGAGACCCCAAATTGTGCCTGTTTTGACGGCATGCGAGAACTCCACCCAAACTTGACCAGCGCTGCCAACCAACATCAGTGTCGTAAATGTGATGAGAACGTAGAGAGCGACGCAATCAAAGGCCAAACGCATCTTAGGAGAGACTAAATCATATATCACAGTCACTCGAATGTGCTCTCGCCGTTGCATCACGAGTATGCCGGAGATGAGGTAGGTGACGGCGGCGAGCCAAAGGGTGGTTTTGTTCACCCAAGTCGTTGCGCTTTCGAAAACGTAACGCATCACAATTTCGTACAAAGTTATCGAAACGCCGACTAGAATTAGAAGCATTGCCAAGCGAGAAAAAACACTCACGATACGGTCGATAATCGTCGTTCTCTTGCCGTGCGGGGGCGCCAACATAAGCATTTGTATGCTTTTCAGGAAGCCGGAATGTTTGTCGCACGTTCGAGCTTCCCGCCCCATAGGCCCCCCATGAACTGCTGCATATCAGCGCCTTGGTAACAAAGCCGCCGTCATTTCTTATAAAAGATTTTGCATGAGCGTCTTCAGAAATTACATGAATCGCTTTAGGCTAGCTGCCGTAAACGGAATATCACGAAAAACAGCTTCCTGGCACCAAATTGAAAACGGTAAAAGGTCCGCAAAGCTGCACTGCTTTGGACGGTGGCATTGAGCCAATACTGGATGGCACTACACGCCTCATCCCCAATTGCGGTGGCTTTGGATTAAGGTAATGTTGGTTGGTGAGGCATTGAAGCGGAGAACTTGCGATGGACTGGGATGAAATGGCACGCCCTTGGCTCGAAGCTGCCTCGGAGCTGGAGGTCACTCACCGACCGGTTTTAGATGCGCTGATGACTGCGGCAGGCCTCGCTGAAGCAGAGAAGGTTCTGGATATCGGCTGTGGAACAGGTCCAAGCATAATTGCCGCTGCTCACGTTGTTGGGCCAAGTGGCCAAATTACCGGAATAGATATAGCGCCACCTTTGTTGGCTCGTGCAGCAGAGCGTGCTGCCGAGAGTGTTAAGTTTATCGAGGCAGACGCAGGTTCCTACCGATTTGCGGAAGCCGAATTTGATGTTACCAGATCGATGTGATGCCGGTCGGTCAACTCATCGCTTACAAGGGAATTCTTGGGCGGGAGGTCGATCAACAGGACATCCGAGACCTGACGGTCGCGCGTTCTTAGCGAGGGATAACTACGCCCAAAAGCACCCAGTGGTTTTTTGACCAGTTTTGGTGAGCCAGTTGGTATCAATGCCAAGGTGACATTCCTTCAAGAAAATCCGAAAATTGTTACGCAACCGATGGAAGCCCGTGTGGCCCTGCTAGGTAGTCCAAAAAACTGCGCGTCTTGGCAGGAAGATAGCTGCGATCAGCATAGATTGCGTTCACATGTAGCTTGGGCCAATCAACGTCTGGAAGGGTAAGTTCCAAGCGCCCAGCAGCTAAATCATTTCGAGTTATCCAATTTGGCAGCATGGCGTAACCCATGCCAGCTAAAGCTGATAAGTGAATTAAACTCTCGTTACCGCTTACCAACACGGGCCGCAACTTTACGTCTAATCCGTTTTCTCCGCCAAATCGAATGCGCCCGTCAGGGGCTACTTGGGAGTAAGCAAGCATAGGAGCATCTTTTAGATCATCAACAGATCGGGGGCGTTTCGCTTGGTTCAAAAATGAAGGAGCGGCAACCAACTGAAACATCACCTCTGTCAATTTCCGTGCGATCAGACCTTCATCTAAAGCTGCTGTAACCCTCAGCGCCAAATCAAAACCTTCTTCTACCAAATTGATCTTCCGACCGCTCAAATCAATATCGAAAGTCACAAGTGGGTTTTTATGTTGATAGCTTGCCAAAATATTTGCGAATGCCGGGTTAGACAACCAAACAGGCATTGAAATTTTTAAAACTCCGCGAGGGGCAATTGTGTCATTTGATAGCTGGGCTTCTGCTTCCTCCAAGCCTTCAAGCAGCGGACGAACTGTCAATAAATATTGGGCACCAGCTTCGGTGACACTGACATTGCGACTGTTACGATTGAGCAGACGCGCACCAACGCGTGTTTCAACATGCTGCACATGCTTGCTGGTCATTGCTGGCGACAAATTCATACGTTGTGCGACGGCTGTAAAACTCTTGTGTTCAGCCACGGAGGCGAAGACGCGAAGGCTCAATAAAGTGTCCATAATCATCAACTCACAATAAATGGTTCTTCAACATATTGGCAGATGATAAGCTAAAATGAAACGGGTAAAAATCATCTCATGGTCAATATAGCCTGCTGGCGCACCTTAACGACAATGGCAGATGACAATGATTGATGAAACTATGAATCCAGCTCGCGACAAATGGAACATCGGTCTCTGGGTGGCTCAAGCTGCTCTAGCCGCAATGTTTCTTATGGCCGGCTTTACAAAGCTAACTTCCGTTCCTGCCGACATGGTCGCCATGGGCATGCTCTGGGCAGAGAACGCGCCTGTAACACTTATCCGCTTTATCGGTTTGGCCGAAGTATTAGGTGCCATTGGCGTCATTCTACCAGCCGCCACTCGTATCAAGCCGGACTTGACCAAGCTGGCCGCACTTGGCCTAGCTGTAATTATGGTCCTTGCTTTTGGTTTGCACGCTTACCGCGGAGAATTCGGTGTGCTTCCTGTAAATGTCATTCTGTTTGCACTCGCAGCACTGGTTATCTGGGCGCGCACCCATAAAGCGCCGATCTCAGCGCGCAGTTAATCTGCGCAAACCCGGCGCTCTGGCAATTGATGTCAGAGCGCGTGCCTTTTTTAAAACCCAGTTTTGAAAGCCGAGCCAAATGATTGAATTATCCCGTGTTCCAGTGTCAGCACCCGACCAACAGTACGATCATCTTTCGTGGGGTATCGTTGAGTTTCAAGTAATGAACTTGGAGCGCGCGACAAGTTTTTGGGTTTCTGTTCTGGGACTGATTGAGCGAAGCCGTTCCGCTACTAGTGTTGCCATTGGAACCAGGAACCAGACATTATTTATATTGCACGCGGGAGCATCCCGAACTGTAGAAGCCACTTACACCGGCATGTACCACGTTGCCATTGGCGTTCGCAGCCAAGCTGAGTTTTCACGTTTGTTGGCGCGTTTGATAAATCTGAAAGTGCGGGTCGGACCAACGGATCATTTGATGGCGAAGTCGCTCTATTTGGTTGATCCTGATGGTCTGGAAATTGAAATCACCCTCGAGACTCCAGAACGTTTTGGCTACTTTGGTGATATGTCCAAAGTGCTCACAATGTACGATCTCGAAGGGCGGCCCCACAGCGGGCGCGGACCTTTAAATGTGGATGCAGAGCTAACTTACGCAAAAGACGCCAACCCATTGGCCGACTTAGCCGATGACGCCTATCTTGCGCACTTACATTTCAAAGTGCGCAGTCTCGAACCAGCTTTGAACTGGTTCGAAAGAGTGGGGTTCTCCCGTCATCTTACATTGGGAAATTGGGGCTTTGCAGATATGAGCGCCGGTTTGGAGAATACACACCGTTTAGCAATGAATACTTGGGCCGGGCCAAATCACCCAGCAGCCCCCAGCGATATGGCTCGCCTGATCCGGTATGAACTGGTCGCGCATGATGAAGATGTGCTGGCGAACACTCCGTTGCAAAAAGTTGGAGAAATCTGGCGTGGAAGTGACCCAACCGGTGTGGAAGTTGCGCTCCGGATAGCCGAGTCTTGATGATATTGTCGAACCATATTCAAACAACATGTTTTTGGAACAAAAAATGAAAAATTTTGTCTTATTAATCCATCCATATTTGCTTTGAGCAGGTGGATGCAAAGGTCTTGGTTGGTCGTTCAGTCGAAGAAGCGATTGCATTCCAGCTTGCGCTTGGACCGGCTGGAGAAATATTCCGGGTAGGCGGCGATGAGGCACAAGCCAAGCGAAGTCTAATCGAGGCAGACCTTTGCAAACTTTTTGAAGCTGTGCCGAACATCCAAAATGACATTTGGATGGATAGCTCTTCCTGGGTGATCCACGCAAGAACGGCCCGGTGATAGCTGGTCGAACCTCAAAACGAGATACGCTTTGGATGTGGCATTGTCTCAGGCGTATTTCTAATCCGCTGAATGATAGCCTCTCGGTCAGGGCGGAACTTGACTTGACGTTCTTTGTCAAAGCAATGGTAGAAGGAGTGCGGCCTGGGTCGCCCTTTCAACATCGGGGAAAAAGATGATCACTCTGCCCCTTGTGTGGCTCGTCAGTGTTTTGACGACAATCGCAGCTTTTGCATTAGCGCAAGACACGCGATTGCCATTTCCTGCGCGCTTGTTTCTATGCGTGTTTCTTTTGACATTGGCCATTATCGGCTTGCTGCTTGGGTCGCGACTGTCTTTGGACATAAATTGGGCTGCTCGCATTCAGCCATTGGTTGCTGTGATGGTGGCACCGTCGGCCTATCTTGGTTTCAATGCGCTGACCAAAGATGGAGAACCGGATTGGAAAAAAACGCTGCTTAAACATGGAATACCGATCATCATCGCACAGGCGGCAATATTGGCAAACATCCCTGTTTCAGCAGATGTCTTTGTCTTGGTGTTCACCAGCGTTTACCTGTTTCGGACGGCTCGGCTCTTGCCCTGTAATGCGGATGATTTCGTGTATGTAGCACCCCATGCGCTGCGCATTTTGCGATCTGCCATATATGCCACAATCATCTTGCTGGGCATGATGGTTGCCGCGGATCTTCTAATCGTCGCTGCAAGCCTGTTGGCCCAAGATGCCTTTGTGGTGAAATTCCTGACCGGAGTGTCCGGTGTTTTCACGGTGTTTGTCTTTGTTGTTGCTCTTACCGGGGCTCCAATGTTGCTGCGGCTTTCAAAGAGCAAGCATGCCAAACCTGAGCAACCTAGTGAAAGTGACCGCGCGATGCTGTTAGCGCTTGATGCTTTGATGAACGAAAAACATCTCTACACAGACAGCAATTTGACCCTGGCGCGGGTGGCGCGGCGATTATCTGTGCCAGTTCGCGATGTTTCATCTGCAATCAACCGAATGACAGGTGAAAATTTCTCGCGATACATCAATGGTTTTCGAATTCGCTATGCGCAAAATGCTCTGCTCGAAACCCAGTTGCCGATAACGGAAGTGATGTTTGACGCAGGCTTTGTCAGCAAATCAAACTTCAACACCGAGTTTCGCCGGATTGTCGGGCAGACGCCATCGAAGTTTCGTTCGGCCAGTGACAGGGCTAGCGGTGGGGCCAGTGGTGGGGCAGGTGACTGATCGCAAATGCCCCGCTGGTGTATTGATCCGCACGATTCGATTTTAAAGCTTCGAGCATGAAATACGACTTGTTTTGATACCTAGTATATCGGCGAAAACGGACGAACCGGGGTTGAGAACGAAGCCGTAATCATCACCCAATCCTCTTTCAATCACGATATCGGCGTTTGCATCGTTCATCCGGGTGCTGGTGCGATACATATCGCTCACTACGTCGTCACCACGCACTAACGCTTTAGCGACGGCCGTTGTTTGGATGATGAGACGAATGGGTTTTTGCGTATACGCCGAGATGCCATCACCTCCGAAATCACCGGCGACAAATCTGATCGGGAAACGAAGGCAGTCTTGCCTATCGTAACTTTTGATGATCGCAATGCCACGTCCCGCGACACCTCGTAGATGCAGTAGAGTTGCGGAACGCGGTGTTTCAATTTGGACAACACCAAAAGCACCGGAGGGGATTGTGTCGCCCGTCTTTGTCTGGACCGCAACATCGGTCGGCCAATGCGATGAATAAGCTGTGTCTTGAGCGTTTGCTCCGAACGGAATTAAAAGCAGCAGGAAATGGGCTGTTGGAATAGTGATCGATTTGAAGCGAGTAAACATGTCGAAAGTTCCTTTGGGCAAAGTTGATTGAGCTGCAGTTTGTTTCTGCAGTGCCTGGAACCTAAGAGAGCGTGCCGTACAAGACGTCTGGATACGCGAAACAGAACGTTCGAAATCGCAACTTCGAACCTCGTCCGTTCAATTAGAAGGAACTTTTTTGTTTGCTTCCTTCCAGGGCCCTTCTCAATCCGCGAAGTAGGTCTCGATTTGGATCCCCACGAGCTGACCCAATTGGCAGCTACAACGTGCTGCTTTTTATCGGAATTGTGGTAGGTTCTATCCTTACCCTTTCTTGAACGTGCCGGAGATAGGTTGGAATGGGTTGTTAGTATCAATCGCAGGGCTGGTGCTAGCGTTTGCCATCATCGGATTGGTCATGACTGTATGGGCCACTTTGCGCCATCCGGCAGGCGCTAGGTATTCGCTTCAGCTCCATTGTTCCCCTATTTGATGACAACTATACTGCCTACTCTTCGGCTGCTCAGCAGTGCATCTAAGTTGAAAGGATTTTCGGAAAAATATGGAAGTTTGGCTGAAAAATCCTTTGTTTTTGTTCTACATTCTCGGTGCGTATTTCAATGCGGTGATGATTTGCCTATTTGTTAAAACGCTTCGTCGAAACGGACCCATTTTCAGCCCATTGAAGGCGGTAAAATTACTGTGGCCTTTGCTCAAAACACTGGTCAAAGCACTGCTTTTGGGTTTTATTCCGGCGGTGCTGCTCAGCAGGTTACTTGAATACATAGTTCCATCTTGGAACCTGGTTGCATTGGCGATAATTTTGCTAGGAGTGTTATTCAGCGCCATTTTCGTTCATCGAATTGTGCTCACAGATGTTGTCGCGCTAGCCAAATGGAATTGGGTAATAGTAACGCTTACATTGCTCCAAATTACTGCTTTTGGAAGTGTGCTCCTTTTCTCAACAAGTTGAAAACTGCGTTTGCCATCACAGTTTCAGAATCGGAATACGCTTTGAGTCATTTGTCGAAACAACATGCACACAAGCGTCATATGTATTGCGGAATTGCCTCAACATCTGGCCGCACATACCTGGCACGCGCTTTTTCCGAAAACAGGGTTTTACGATTATAATGCGACAGCATGATCTGAGTATCGAGCAGACGATCGTCCGCAGCCAGAAAAGCGTCGAACGAATTTGCTGTTTCGGCTTGCGCCATAAAATGCCTGACAGCTTGAAACCATGAGTAAGTTAATGTCTCATGATATTTTTCAGCGGGCACATTGTTGAACTTCAGAAATTTCTTGAGAGAAATGCGCATTCTTACATTGGCAACAGAAACATCGCTTTCACAAAGATACACAAACACCAGCCGCAAGTGATCACGATGATGAAACTCGGATGGAGGAACTTCGCAGCGTTCAAAGCGGTCTTTGAACTCGATGTCGGCCTTTGTCGGTGTCATGCCCATCTTGCCGTTCCTCTTCGTTGCTCAGGAAATATCTCTCTAGCAGCATAGCACGGTTAAAGACCACTCACTTTGGACCAGGTTTTTAACCCGGCAGAACGTATTCTGAGGCGTGGCAGCGTGGAGCCTGGTACCGATGAGTCACTAGACAATAGGTGATTCAAAAAGTTACTCCCGCAGTTATGGAAGAATTTGCTTTTAACATTCTTGTTGGCGGAACGTCTCACACCGGAAAGTCAACACTGAGCGCATCATTGGCCACTGCGTTCAACTATGAGGTTCTTTCAACTGATAAGATGGCACGACATCCCGGCAGACCCTGGCCGCATGCTCGCCCACATGTTGCTGAGTTTTATCGGAACTTGTCTGCCGACAGCATTCACACATTCTTGCTGAACCACCATGAAAATTTGTGGCCAAGCATAAAGCGCCTCGTGGAAGATCGATTAGCGGCCAAGATTAGTTGCATTGTGGAAGGGTCTGCGCTGCGGCCTGAGTATTTGGCAGAGTTAGCGAGACCACAAAATATGTGTATTTGCCTGTATGCATCTGCTGAGTTGATACAAAAGCGCATTTACGCCAACAGCCACTATGCGGATTTACCACCTGAATTGAGATCTCTTGTTGATGCATTTTTAGAACGCTCAGTCAGAGACAATGAAGCCAATGCGTTGGCGGCAAAACAACATGGCATACAGCTCATTGATGTTGCTGATCATACAGCATTTGCGCATCTGAGAAGCAAACTAATTGGCGGCGACAGATCTCGAATATTAAAAATGTAGTGTCAGCGATTGAGTCGCAATTTAACCCGCCATGGCCGGTGCTGCAGCTGCTTTGCGCGCTGTTTATCAATCTGTATCCTGACGTGGTTTGATAATTTCAGTCTTTGCTAACAGGTTATCCGCCTGTTGGAGCAAATCTTCGAATGATGATATGAAGACATCGCGAAGCCATGTGATGGCAGGATCAGCGTCCAATTCCGCTTTCCAAATCACCCTGAAGTTCAAATCTGGAATGGGCTTGGGCGGCTCGAAGATTTGTAGATCTTTGCCGCCTTGTCCTTCCAGCAAACATAGGGCGATAAAATTCCCGAACATGTTCGTGCTCTTGAGCGCCGGAGCTATGACTGACCAGCTGGCCGCGTGTAGCCCAATTCTGCGCTCCAGCCCAAGGTTGGTAAAGCGCTCGCTTACAGTTCCATGAGTCGCCGATGGAATGTGGACGACCACATGTGGCCACTTCATCCAGCTTTCAACACACCACTCATTGCCGGCGGGGTGTTCTCGGCGCGCAAAAACATACCGCTTAAGCGGTCGCAGATTATGCTCTTTCAGACCTTCTGGAAGCGGGAAATTTGCATTTCCGTACGCGATATCAACCTCGCCGCTGATAATTTGTCCCAATGTGTCTTTAGTGTAGGGAAGTGCCACCAGTCCGGTGTTCGGGCCATCCGCATGCATCCTGGAAATCGACGCAGCGGTCACAGCATCAAGCGCTGGGCCTGCCATTTTGAAGATGCGTGAACTTGTGGCTGGATTAAACGGCGCGGGTCGCTGCACGGCACGTTCGATCTGGCTCAGGATTGGCTGGATTTCCCTGTAGAGGCTTTCGGCTCTCGGACTCGGCTTCATGATGCCGCCGGTCCGCACTAGCAAAGGATCTCCTAACTGATCCCTGAGCCGGCCCAATGCATGGCTGACCGCTGAAGGTGTGCGGCCCAACTGCTCGGCGGCCCTGTTCACGCTGCCTTCCTCCATGAGCACGCGAAAGATCAGCAGCAGGTTGAGGTCGAGGTTCCTTATCTGAATTTCATTCATCTCGTCTGAAAACTATTCGCTGGAGAGAAGGTCAATTTCCAGCATATTCAAGGAAAAATGGATTGAAACGCAATCCTTATCTGAAGGAAATTCATGATGGCATTCGAATTACCAGGCTTAAAGATGATGCTGATGGACATTGGTCCTCGGCTAATACTCGGGGGTATCTTTCTGGTTGGTGCGGTGGATGGCTTTGCGTTCATCTTCACTGGTGCACACCTGATCCATCCTCCAACTTCTGCAGAAGGGTTGGCTTTTGAAGCCGCTCTAAAAGAGGCTGCATTCGTTTGGCCGCTGATGAAAAGCATCGAGCTGCTAGGTGCGCTTCTTCTGTTGACCAACAGAGCGCCTGCGCTGGGATTGGCTCTGCTTGCGCCAATCATGGTGGTCATCATGCTTTTTCACGCCGTGCTGAACCTTGGCGGTCTTCCGATAGCCCTGATCCTGATCGTAACCGGCAGCCTGATCCTCTGGCACCAACGGAGCAGATATGCGGCCCTTTTTGAAGCCGGCACGCCAGCGGCATAGACCCAAATTACCTTCGATACTGCCTGAACCCCTCAAAAGGAGAATAATTATGCCCAGAATTATCGCAATGCATGATGTGGACGATGTCGAGCGCTGGCTCGCCTCGCCCAAACGTGACGAGATATTCAAGAACGTTGCTTTTGATATGGTGACCTTCGTTCATCCGGTTGAGCCAAACAAGGTAGGTCTCTCCGCCAATATTCCTGATATCGACAAGTTCCTAGAGATCAACAATGGACCAATTGGCGTGGAGGCGATGAAACATGATGGCGTTCATGCCGACACGGTTGTGTTTATGGTCGAAGCGTAGTCTCAATCGGTAAAGCAAAACCACCGCCTAGCGTGCGCGCTGGGCGGTTATATGTTGGGTCGTGAGTCCATTTTAAACTAGTTTTCAGTCTACTTTTGCTCTTTCGAATTTCAGCATGACTAACGGCCGTAGAGTTTCGCCTGCCAGTTTTTGCCAGATATTCTAAACCGTCGAGGGTCAGTTTTGAACCTAACGTGACCACTTTGAGTGTCTCAATTCAGCTTGGCGGGGATACTGCGCCGACCCTTGCGCATAAACTGACATATTGATATTTTGCATAAGCATGAAACCCGCTAACCCTTGCGGAGTAGCGTCATGTGTAAGAAAACTCAGACAAATGACTATGCAAGCGCAAATCTTGCGGCTTGGGAACAGGTCGCGCCTATTCATGCGCAGCACAATCATGCCAGACTCTTACAGTCATTCAGCAAGCCCGCATTTTCTTGTTTGGATGAAATCGAAACGGGTATCCTGAATCGTTTAGGAGTAAACGAGAAAGACGTTGCTCAGGTTTGTTGTAACAATGGGCAGGAACTGCTTTCGGTCAAAAATATGGGTGCTGCACGCTGTGTCGGATTTGACGGTGCTCGTGGGTTTATTGATCAAGCGCAAGAACTTGCGTTGGCTGCAGACCAAGCCGTGGAATTTGTTTGCTGCGATGCTTACGATATTCCCGAGGCTTACCACGCCAGTTTTGATCTGGTTACAATAACTATTGGCGTGCTGGGATGGATGCCGGATATTGATGGCTTTTTCTCAAATATAGAAAAGCTTCTCAAACCTGGTGGCGCGATTTTCATTTATGAACATCACCCAATTATCATCATGATAAAGCCGGCGCAGGCGGAAGAGCCGATTGAATGGGAGTTGTCCTATTTCAGGACAATGCCTTATATCGACAAAGGTGGTTTGGACTATTTCGGTGGCGAGGAATACGACGCAAAACCAACAATGTCCTTCAGTCATAAATTGTCAGATATAATTATGGCAGCCGTAAAAACCGAATTGGCAATAGAGAGTTTTGAGGAACTGCCTCACCATATTTCCAATGCTTGGTGGAACGTTGAAAAGTCCGACTTAGGACTGCCAATGTGCTTCACTCTGATCTTGAGGAAAGCGCCATGAA
>JBGCFS010000217.1:0-4205 GCA_045107035.1 Hyphomicrobiales bacterium | reverse complement strand
CGGATATCGGAAAGATCAACGAACCGATCTATCGATCGCAACATGTGATCTTGAGGCACATGATCCTCAAGGCAAAACTCATAAAACAGCGCAGCTTGTGCTTCCTGACGTTGTCCCATCATCGCAATCAATCTCCAAAATGAACAAGGAAGTTGAATCAGCCCAAAGCGCCATCAATTAAGGCGGGTTTTTCAACAAAATAGGCTCAAAGCAGACATACGAACAAACCTAAAAACTTGCTTAAAGCAACTTTTGAAAATTCCTTGTGGCTACAATTTTCCAAAAATCAGTCGCATTCCAGAATAAGTGGCATTAACTAATCGAGACCTCTGCAACTCAATTAGAGGTCAAACATGTCCATTTTATCCAAACTCACACTTACCGCTACATCACCACGTGAGCCAATCACGCCATTGGCACGCAAACGCATCAAGCTCCTTCAAAAGCTGGAACAGCAGATTGAAACTGCAGAAGCTGAAGCACGTGATGAAGTGTTTATGGAAGAAATCAAACGTTGGGTTCGCAACGAAGAATCTGGCGAAAAAGTTTGGTCACCAAACAAAAGCCAGTTCGTAAATGGTGGTGGCAAAACCAACATGGCGCATGGATGATTTCACTACGTGATGGAAATCGTTTGATTCCACTTACAGAAGATAAAACTTCAGTTGAAGTTGGTTCATTGGAGCAGATGGTTTCATCACTACAAACGCTGCGAGATGCAGTTATTGCTGGTGAATTGGATCAGCAAATGGAAACGTTGATCTCAAGTCGAAAGCCATTTCCAAAACGTAAGGACAAATCCACCACGAAGGCTGCTTGATATGGTCTTCGCAATTATCTTCATCGGTTTTTTTGGTTTGCTGTATGTGATCGTCGTAAATTGGCGAATGGTCATCCTTGCAGCCACACATCCAAGTATGCTGGTCCAGTTCCTTGCCATCTGCGTTATTGGGCTAAGTTTGAAAGGTTGTTCTGAATTGTGGATTTGGGCAACCGCATAGCTAGCTATTCAGTCTTAAATGCATTTGAAAAACCCTGTCAGTTTCATTGGCAGGGCTTCTTGCTGGAGATGAAGCCGTACAGCGTTTGTTGTGAGCCATGCAGTGCGAACAGCCAAGAATGCGAGGGTTCATTCCACTAGTTCGAGCCAGCTTTTCCGCTCCAACGGACATCAAGTTGCACAGTGAGTAGGTTTGAAAATTGTTTGGTGACCAAACTTTTGCAGTCTATCAAATTGGTGAGCGGTTTAAGGACTTTGGAATGACTAAAATTTAATCCTTACGGCCATTGCGCAATTTCTATACAATCAGTTCTGTTAATTATGGAGCAGGCGAAGACATGCTACCAGAGCCGATTCATGCTCACCCAAGGTTCAGAGTAGCTCAAATAGCTTACGTTAGATAAATTAAGAGGAGTGACTAAATGACGAAATTTAGAACATTAAAATTCTCCATGTTTGTTGCGACTGTAGTATTGTTTGCAGTACCGGCCTTGGCGGCAGAAACCAACACCAATAGAGGTGGCTCGGATTACCGTTCATTTTTTCTAACTCAATCAGATTTTTTGCAATGCGAACAGGCTTGCGCCAGAGAAGCACAATGTAAAGCTTGGACCTATGTCAGGCCAGGCATTCAAGGACCGAACGCCAAATGTTGGCTGAAACATTCGGTTCCAGCAGCGACAGCAAACAATTGTTGTATTTCTGGTGTTGCTGGCAATCCAACAACAGGCATTACCGACAATAAATCTCGACAGTCACAAAATACAACACCTCCGAGCAAGGCAGATCCAAGTTCATGGAAAAACGCCGGATGTGCTAATTCCTATCGAATTTATATCCACACAACCTTGGGTCATGTTCGCGGTGGACGCCGCACCGGCGTATTTGTTTCGGGTTTTGACCCCTATTATAAGCAGTATGAGTGTTTCATTGCACAAACCTACGGTGGCGTCTTGGAGATCGAAAAAAAGAAAAGAGCGGAACTAGAACACTGCCGCCGGAGATCGGCTCTCGACTATGCAAGTTGTCAGGTATTGGGTGACTGGCAGTATGAGTGAGGAAAGGTCAGCGCGTAAAACAGCTTCCCAATCAATTTCTGGCTTTGTCATGTCTCACGAAAGCGTCCGGCCAACCCTGCCTTTTCGGATTTGGGCAACCGCGTAGCTACAAATTCAATTTTAAATGCATCTAAGAAACTCTGTCAGCTTCATTGGCAGGGTTTCTTGTTGGATGTAAACTTGTATAGCGTTTGCGTTGGACCGTGCTGTGCGGGCAGCCGGGAATGCGAGGGTCTATTCCACGAGTTCGAGTCAGCTTTTCCGCTCTAACTGATATCAAATTTCACTGTCACTTGATTTGAAATTTGTTTGGTCACCAAACTTTTTCAGACAAACAAATTGATAATTTTCAAGCTCATCAGTTGTTTCGAATTCGTGAATTTAAATTCTAGCACACAGCTAGCACAAGGCATCCCGCACGGATCGCAACGCAGAGAAGAAGGCAAAGCCTTGCCGGAGTGAGCATGTTGATAGGCTGTGGTTCGGTTCTTCGAGCATTTGATTTGCCAATAATGGCTTGCGCTCAACCATTGCCTTCAGACACATGCCCGAGGTGCTAACTATGGTAGGCTGTTGATCGCGGCTTGGTTCTTTCGACCTTCAAAAATTAGCCACACACCAGCGACAAATATAGGAATGCCTATAATGAAAACAGCAAAAATAAGCCCTGCTATGATACCAATGCTACCAATAACATAGGCTAGAGTAGTCATTTCGGAATATATCACACCTGTCTCTTCATTGCGGAGGGCTCGCACGCGAAGTTCACCTCGTTTAATGTTGCCAACAAGGGTGACGTCATCTCCCACAGCTATGTTTACCGATGAATTGAAAACAGCAGCTTGCCCATCAACACGAAAGTCCATTTTGTGAGAGGTGTTTACGTCTCCTTTCCCTCGTTTTACTGATCCGCTAACGGTTGAAGTTGTCGATAGATGCGAAACTTTGCCTGACAGGATCGAAAAATTTGTTTTCACGTCTACTAGTTCCTTCTCAAAATCTTTGGTTTTTGCTTGCTTGCAATAATTCACGAATGCCGCACCTACGTTTTTAGGAAAATTGATCTTCGCCTTTGTGAAGCTCTGCGGTTATTTCGGCGTGTGTGCTTTCACATAGGATTCCAAAACTGCCGCCATCTGGCTTGTATAGCCCTTCGGATATTTGACCTTAAAATGCTCAACAACTTCGGCTGGTAAGCGCAGGCTGATTTGTGGCCGTGTCTTTGGTGGCACAACTACCGCATTTTTCCAGAACGTTTCATCCAGTTCGGGAATGTCGCTGTGATCGATCTCTGAATCTGGCCGTGCGGCCAATTTTTCAGGCGTCAGAGGCTCTTTGTATTTCTTGGCCATACCGTCGATCATGCCGATGCTAATTTCTCGCGTCTCGCCGTAATCTTCTCGATCGTCGATGCGATGAATGGTGAGCCCTTTTAAAAATGGCTTGAGCCTGCGCAAAGCTAATCCCGTGCTTTTCGATATTCTGGCGGTTCTTGTCTTTGTTCCATTCAAATTTCATCTATGCCCTCAATAGAATTACATCACAAAATGCATCACAATTGTTACCATTTTCTTTGTGTTGATCTGGTGTTCTGAATTTTCCCTGATCTTCGAAGCCGCTTTCGCTTGAGCGTCGTTCAGGTTCACATGGTTCTGACTGCAAGGGCGAAGAGCGATAGCGCCCCTTGTGGTCATGGTTCTGTGTGCCTTATCGTAAACGTCGAAAGAGGCGGGGTTGGTGAAAATTTCCCCCTGATCTTTGGTGAGCTGGAGCGTAGCGCAGATGGGCTGGGATTTCTGATCCAGAAGACCTGCTCTCACACGTCTCTCCGCTTGGTTGGGCTCACATTTTGATCTCCGGTCAGTACAGGTGGCCCAAAACCACCCCGAAAACCCCTTAGCGCAGGATTCCGCCCCTTTCCGCAACCGACCCCTTTAACACTATTGGTAATATTGTTAAATGAGGCATTAAAGACTTTGGAGTCGCAAGAACGTTTTGTAAAAATGGGCTCAAATCAGACCAACTAACAAACCCAAAAACTTGCTTAAAGCAATTTTTCAAAATTTTTGTGGCTACAATTTTTCCAAAAATCAGTCGCATTCCCGAATAGGTGGCATTAACTAATCGAGACCTCTGCAATTCAATTG
>JBGCFS010000216.1:0-4217 GCA_045107035.1 Hyphomicrobiales bacterium | reverse complement strand
GTCGAGGTCAGGTATGGTGCCAAGGACACCACCAAGAATGGCGGCTTTGCGAGGACCAAGCGTTTTGCTCAAAAATAACGCGGATACCGCAGCGCCCAGGGTAAATTGTGTAAGTGAATCCATACAGTTTATCTGATCCCTTGTCTGTCAGCATCCATTGATAATCCTTACGCAATTCTTGAATGATGGTTATTGGCTTGCAACGCCATTCCTGAGCAATACAGCCAATGTCAGCTATGCTGTGAATTCCAAACCTGCCGGCGCGCATCGTCTCGGATTTCATAGGCTGCAATTGCTTCCTCTAAATCATCCGGAGCCAACGCGCCTTCACCTTTTGCATTCTGCGTAATCTGCATCGTGTACCATGCGGTAACTCCGCCTTCCGGCGGGTTTTTAAAACGTGGAAACTGCGGTTCGCCCCGCTGACCGGACAACCAATAGGACGGCAGTTCCGGAACAACGACCAATGCCCGGGCCAACCCGACGACATCGGCTTGTCCCTGCGTGACGGCCTTCTCTGCTTGTGCAAGCGTTTTGAACCCACCGGTGACCATCAAGGGAATGTCGGTCTTTTCGCGGGCGCGGCTTGCGAATTCCAGAAAATATGGGCCCGAGCCAACACGATCAGACGAAGATGCTGCACCCGGAAAGTATGTACCGCCGCTAATGTCGATCAGGTCGATTTCTGTTTTATCCAAGGCCGCGACGACTTCAAGGGATTCATCCTCAGCAAACCCGCCTTCAAGTTGGTCGGTGGCGTTCAATTTGATTCCGACAGGGTATCGCGGACCAACTGCATTGCGTACAGCACTGATTACTTCTAGCAATAACCGCATCCGGTTTTGCAAGGAGCCTCCGTAGGCATCCCCTCTTTGGTTGAACAATGGTGAAAGAAATTGGCTGAGCAGAAAGCCATGCGCTGCGTGCAATTCCACACCGCCGAACCCAAGTTGTCTCGCGAGGGTCGCTGTGCGCGCGAATTCGGCGGGCAGCGCGTGTATCTGATCCAAAGACAGCGCTCCACAAGTCAGACCGGGCAGATCAAGCTCGCTCGGCCCTTTTGGCGTGCTGATTGGCGCATCCGCCATTGCGCCGGCATGTCCGAGTTGTGGCCAAAGCAACGCGTTGTTCGTTGCACCCACTTTTGCAAGGTGTTCAAACCGGTCCCGGTCTGAGTGATTATTCAAAATAAGGTTGCCAGGCTTCTCTGCAAAATGGGGTGTGCCTTGAACCTCACCAATAATTGACAACGCCAGACCACTTTTGGCCCATCGGTCGTAAAGCCTGATCTGATCATCGGTTGGATTGCCAGCACCGTCTCCCAGAGAGTCCGACATTGCGGACTTAGCTATCCGGTTTTTGAGCACAGCGCCGCACGGCAAGGTCAAGGGCTGGGCGAGAGTTGAACAAGGCGTGTCGGACATTCGAATCCCATAATTTCTAATCTTGATACGACGAAGCGGACACCCCTGCAATGCGTAGTATAAGCCAGTTTCAACCCAAAACAGACATTGAGCGCGTTAAATGGTTTGGCGTAAAAACCGATCCAAAACGTATCTCTTTTCGATGTTTACGAAGGCGGATGGATGGAGGAAAGCAAAATTCCAAAGCAACTTTGTGACTGCTTTGCGAGGTGGCTTCAATTGATCAACGCAACACTTTAATCTTTCAAGAAAGATGGAGTGTAATTCATGAAGTATCGCCAACGTACGTTTTATACCGACAAGCAGAAGTCGAAAATGTGGGATCGGTGGCAGCGCGGCGAGTCGTTGAGCTCAATTGGACGCAGGTTTAATCGAGCATCATCTTCGATTTATCCGCTTTTGGCATGTTGAACATGCTGGGTGCGCAAAGCAATTGTTCTCAGCCTTTGGAACTATGCCCTCTGTATCGCAGTTGCCAATGTTGTGCTCTGGGCATCGCTCCAATGCCTCGGAGATTGCCCGTAAACGCGTTTGAACTCTCTGCTGAATTGAGAAGGGCTAACATAGCCCACCTCCATAGCCGCTTCATTCACGGTCATGCCCTCGGCAATCTTCATCGCGGCGTTGTTTAGACGCATCGACTTCACAAATTGGATGGGCGACATCGTCGTTGCCTGTTTGAATCTTCGGTGAAAAACTGCACGGCTCATCCCCGCTCGCGCGGCCATTTCGTCGATGGAGAACGGCGCGCTCAAGTTTGATGACACATGCGCAATGGATCGTGCAATTGCATTTCCGGCACCAAATGCCTGTCTTGCAAACAAACCAGCTTCGCCTTTCAGCATGGCATAATAGAGTTCCCGTAGCCGAATTTTTCCAAGAACTGCCGTATCTGTTTCGCTGTCGCTCAATTGCAGTAGTCGTAGCAATGCGTCGGAGAACGTCTCATCCCAATGAGCAAGCCAAATCGCCTGAGAGATTGTACCAGTTCTCGCAGTTGGAATTGCATCTCCAACATTTTCCATCTCTATGGCTAGTTCGCTCATTACCCGCGTATTCAAAGAGATATAAACACCACAAAGAGGGTTTTCCGTCGATGCTTTAGGTGTTCCGGCTACTATGGGCATTGACATGGGGCAACACAGATACTGGTTGTTGTCATAGACATATCGCTCGCCGTTCAACACCGCTTCTTTTTCTCCGTTGGCGATGGCAACCACACAAGGTTCGTAGACAGCGGGGGCACACGGTACCGAGTGTGTCACACGAAACAGCTGTATGCCACTCACACCGGTTTCGAGCAGGCCGTCTTCCTGGATCCTGTCTTCAATGAATTGCTTGATTTGTTCTTGGCTCATGCAGTCAATTTAACACCGCAATTTTGGATTGGACAACCACACTGATACAAATAGGCAAGTATTTGCGACGATATCGTCTATTTTTATAAAAGTCAGAGAATTATCTATCTACTCAAGATTAGAGAACATATCGCGCGGGCTCAGTCCCCGTTTAGAGGAGCCAGAAGATGGCAGACACCCAATTCGGACCCAAGGGCTGGACACCCGAACGCCTTGGCTCGCTTGCAGGCAAGACTTACCTCATTACTGGTGCCAATGCAGGTGCAGGATTTCAGGCATGCCGCATACTATTATCAAAGGGTGCCAAGGTGGTGATGCTGAACCGCAGTACTGAGAAATCGAACGACGCTTTAAAAGACCTGAATGAGGAATTTGGCGCGGATGCCGACGTAAGCTTTGTGCGCATGGATTTGGCTGAACTTGCGAGCGTGCGCAAAGCGGTAGCCAAAGTGTTGAAGACTGTCCCACAAATAGACGCGCTGATCTGCAACGCCGCCATCGCGCAAGTACCGACACAGAAGTTCACCAAGGATGGTTTCGAAAGTCAGCTAGGCACAAATCATTATGGTCATTTCGTTTTGTGCGGATTGCTCTTTGATCGTATCGAAGAGACAAAAGGCCGGATCGTTGTCGTTGCCAGCCTTGGCTACAAAATGGGCATCAGAACGATACAATTCAACGACATGAACTGGGATAAAAACTATAGCGCTAATTCGGTTTATAGCCAAAGCAAGCTGGCCCAGATGATGTTTGCATATGAACTGCAAGACAGGGTGAAGGCAGCAGGCAAGAATGTCGAACTCTATGTCTGCCATCCCGGGTCGTCCGCAACCTCTTTGATTAGCACGAGCGGAGGTCTTATCACGCGTATTATGTTCGGCCTCATGTCGCTCTCTCCCATGGTTCAGTCAGCGGAAAAAGGCGCCTATCCAGAGGTAATGTGCGCAACCGAAGATGGACTGGAGCAGCGGGCTCTTTACGGCCCCACAGGCCGTATGGAATGGGTTGGCCCGGTCGGTAAAGGTACTCTGGAAACATATGCCTACGACAAGGCCGTGATAAGCAGGCTTTGGAGCCGATCGGAAACGGAAACAGGCTTCAGTTGGACCATATAACTCTGGCTATTCACAAGCCGCTGCTGACATTGGATCGGCAGGCACACACGCTCACTTTGGGCTCAAAACAGACATACGATTGTTTAAAAGGCTTGCCATAAAAATCCCGGCAAAACTCCAAAACAACCAGTGATCGCTATTAAAGGAAACGACGGCGCTGTGTGCTTGCGGCCAAACAGTTCATGGCGCTTTCCTCAAGATCAGAGTGAAGCACATTGGCAGTCCTAAGTCGGACTTTTCAACGTTCCACCAAGCATTGGAAATATGGTGAGGCAGTTCCTCAAAACTCTCTATTGCCAATTCGGTTTTTACGGCTGCCA
>JBGCFS010000215.1:0-17410 GCA_045107035.1 Hyphomicrobiales bacterium | reverse complement strand
GAAAAGCACCAAATGCGCTCACGGTCATTTTGTTTCAATTCAAATCTCAGCTCTCAAACAATAGCTGGTTAGCTAATACAATTGGCGCAGATGCAATTCAAAGAGTTCCGAAAAACTTGCTTAAAGCAACTTTTGAAAATTCCTTGTGGCCGAAATTTTGAACTCGCCGCTGCGTATTTAGATAGAACATTTTTGGTTGAAGCCATGAATTGTGATACTTCTATGGATCCGATTTCACCGCCACACTCAACTTGTGCAGCATCCGTAGTTCACTCTCATCCAAGGATCTTGCCGAACGGGTAATCTGGTCCAACAGCGCTTGTTTTTGATCACTTGGTTCCTGCAACAAGCTATCGTCAAAAAAGTCTTTTAGCGGCACTGCAAGAGCCACACTAATATCTGCAAGTGTTTGAATGCTAGGTGGTGTGAAGCCACGCTCAATGTTGGAAACAGTTTCGTAGGTTTTGTCGATTTTCTCAGCCAATTGTGGCTGTGTCAGACGACGCTGTTTGCGTGCGGCTTTCACATGTTTTCCAATTGATTTGGCGAGAGTCTGATCCATACCGAAACATATGTTCGTGCATGGCAACTTGATACGGAGACATACTTCGTTAATTAAAGTTATTGCGAACCAATTATTCGTATTTTCATTACCCATTGAACCAACACATCGTTTTACTCACTTTAAGAGGCCCAATATGAAACGGGTAATACTCGCGCTATTGCTTGCGCTACCGACTTCACAATCACATGCATATGAGATCAACGATCTGGTGTCTGCTCATTATCGTTGCAACGCACTGTTTGACCAAAAGAGTTTGTCCGATGACGAAACTCACATCTGTGCCGATCTTAATGAGCAATTAAAGCTGCACTTTGTTGATGGCGTTGATTGGGAGATTTTTGGGGAGCTTTCTGATGAAGAGAAGTCTTCTGTTAGTCAGCAAGGTTATTTGCGGTTTAAGGCTTGGGAACGCAGCAATCTAGAACTAGTCAAGCAGCTTGAAACAGAAGCGATTCAATCCATTGAGATAAACTGAGATTGGCTGCGCTCTGTTTTCAAGACTGGCGTATACCCGAGCGCATTGGTAGTAAAATTTGGGCTTGCAGTTATTCTATTCAGACCCTGACGCTCAATGATTGAGGATTTTTGACAAGAAGTCTTTTGCGCGGTCACTCTCTGGATTGTTGAAGAACTCATTTGTTTCTCGGTCTTCAACAATGGCACCTTCGTCCATAAAAATGACGCGATCAGCAACTTTTTTTGCAAAGCCCATTTCGTGGGTCACAACCATCATGGTCATGCCCTCCTTTGCAAGCTCAACCATCACATCCAAAACCTCGTTAATCATTTCCGGATCGAGTGCTGAAGTTGGTTCATCAAAGAGCATGGCGATGGGATCCATCGCAAGGGACCGCGCAATCGCAACACGTTGTTGTTGGCCGCCGGACAATTGGCTTGGAAATTTTTCTTTGTGATCCGTAAGGCCAACACGCTTCAATAGTTTCTCAGCTCGTTCAACTGCTTCTGCACGATCGCGCTTCAACACCTTTTCCTGGGCAAGGCACAGGTTTTCAAGAACTGACATATGCGGGTAGAGCTCGAAATGCTGAAAAACCATGCCAATTGACGAGCGAAGCTTGGTAAGGTTTGTTGTCTTTGCCGTTACCTCTTGACTGTCCACTATGATGTGGCCCTGCTGTACAGGCTCAAGTCCATTTACACATTTTATCAGTGTCGATTTGCCCGAGCCTGATGGTCCACAAACAACGACCACCTCTCCTTGCTTCACACTTGAAGAACAATCATTGAGAACCCGAAACTCGCCATACCATTTACTTATATTTTTGATCTCAATCATGTGGCCATCCTGCCTTTCAAGCGTCTTACAAACATTGAACCCGCAAAGCAGATTACGAAATATACCACTGCGGCAAACAGATACATTTCCACCAAACGCCCTTCAGTTCTCGCCACAATAGAGGATGCCGTCATGAAGTCACGCAGGCTCACAACAAAGACCAGTGATGTGTCTTGGAAGAGAATAATGCCTTGTGTAACCAAAATGGGAATCATATTGCGGAAACCCTGCGGCAAGACGATGTAGCGCTGAATTTGCCAGTAATTGAGACCTGTTGCTTGACCTGCGTGGGTCTGCCCCTTTTTTACACTCTGGATGCCAGCTCGCATGATTTCAGAATAATACGCAGCTTCAAACATAACGAACGCAATCAGCGCTGAGTAGAAACCGCCAATGGGCCGCCCCAATACTAGTGGAACCAAGAAATAAAACCAGAATATCACAAGAATAAGCGGAACCGACCGAAGAAGGTTCACATAGGTCGCGGCCATAAATGAGAGCGGTTTAATACTGGATAGCCTTGCCAGAGCCAAAAGAGTGCCAAGAACAATGCCGCCAATGATTGCAAGGAAAGTCAGCCACAAGCTCAGTTGTAAGCCTTGCCATAGAAATGGCAGCGACTTGATAATTACATCAAAATCAAAATCACCCATTTTATGCCTCCTTCGCTGAATAGCCAGGAATGGCGGTGTGACGTTCAAGGACCTGCATTAAAAGGGTCACGACAAGGGCGATGCAAACGTAAATTACTGTCGCTGCAGTAAAGGCTTCAAAGCCTTGGAAGGTGAATTCTGCAATTTGTTGACTCTGTGCTGTTAGCTCCAAGAGGCCAATCGTTAATGCCAGAGAAGAGTTTTTGAAAACGGTCAGAAATTCAGAAGTGAGCGGTGGCACTATTAACCGAAATGAAATTGGCAGTAAGATATAACGGTATGACTGCGCAATTGAGAGCCCGTTTGCGGTTGCTGCGGATTTGAGCCCTACAGGAATTGTCTCGATACCCGCGCGAACCTGCTCAGCAATTCGAGACGCAGTATAAAATGCAAGTGCGACGACGGCGGTAACAAATTCTGGGTTGGGCATGTCGCGCTTCATCCAGCGCCCAAAATCATCAGGAACCAACTCCGGCACTGCAAAATACCAAATGAACATTTGCACAAGCAGTGGAATGTTACGGAAGAGCTCGACGTAAGTCGAACAGACAGCGCGTATCAACTTGCTTGGCACTGTTCTGCCTATGCCGACAAGTGACCCAATGACGATGGCAATGCACCAAGCGCAAAGAGCCACTGCAATCGTCCAGCCAAAACCACTTATAAGCCAACTGAGATATTGTTCTTCAAACAACACCCCCCAGTTCCAATTATAGTTCATCGACTTTTACTTTCCCGTAGCGAAGTAAAAGAGCACGCGAAAAATCGCGTGCTCTCACATTTACCCAATAACTACTCTGGAAGACCGCCAATTTTGAATGCGGCTTTCAGCAAATCATCAGCAGGCACGCCCAGCGGATCAAACCATTTGCTGTAAATATCAAGAATTTCACCAGAACGCATAATATCCGCCATGGCTTTTTTGCCGACCAGCTCAAATGCACTGTCATCACGACGGACCATAATTGCATATGGGTCAAACGAAAGGAAATCGCCCACAACTGCAAAATCATCTGGTGTTTTTGATTTGGAAATCAGCCCGTAAAGCAGAATATGATCAGTTGAGTAAACATCTACCCGATCAGTTTCAAGCGATAGCATGCCTTCTGCATGGTCTCGCACAGGCAGGATCTTCACATCCAAGCCCGCAGCTTCAACAGCAGCCTTTACAGCGCGCTCGTTTGTAGTGCCTTGTGCCAAAGCAATGGCTTTGCCACCAAGATCCGCAACAGAGTTGATGCCACTGCTCTTACGAACAAGAAGTTTTGTACCTGTTATGAACGTTACCGGAAGGTATTCAACTTGCTGCTGGCGCGTGAGGTTATTTGTCGTTGAGCCGCACTCAAGATCAATTGTGCCATTGGCCATCAACTGAATGCGTGTTTTTGGATTAACCGGCACGTATTTAACCGCGATTTCCTGGCCTAATTCTGCCGCAACTGCTTCAACAATCTTCATGCAAAGATCGAGAGAGTAGCCAGTAGGTTTTTGATTCTCATCAAGATATGAGAAGGGAACGGAAGACTCACGATGGCCGATGACAATCTCACCAGCAGCTTTAATTTTTGCAAGTGTTCCGCCATCTTGCGCAAGCGATGCGGCGGTCCCTGCAAACAGCATGCCGATCGCAGCACAACTCGCCGTAATTGTATTTCTAAGTGACATAAATTTTCTCCGTTTAGTTTAGTTTTGGTACTCTGGTAATTTGAATGTCTCGGGATAGCCAAACAGTGCCGCGCTACCGCCTGTGTGTAAGAAGACGATGTTATCCATGCCTTCAAAATGGCCAGCTTTGACCAAATCAATGAGACCATCTAAGCCTTTGCCGGAATATACTGGGTCAAAGAGAAGGCCTTCTGTGTCTGCTAGTAACTTTACCGCTCTTCGCATGCCTTCTGTTGGCAGGCCGTATCCAGGTCCAACATAGTTGCAATTGGCGCGCACTTTCTCGCGTTTAATTGTCGTCCCACTCCCCAAATGCTCTGCTGTTTTAACAGCGAGGTCGTAGATCATTTGTTCTTGTTTTTCTTGGGGCGCACGTACGCCAATTCCAAGCAAGTGGATATCGCTTTCGATTGCAGCTAAACCCGCCACCAAGCCAGCTTGAGTGCCTGAACTGCCTGTCGCATGGACAAGCGCATCTATCTTTAGCTCCGTATCAATCGCTTGCTCGGTCAGTTCCCGAGCACAATTTACATAACCAAGCGCACCGATGGTGTTAGAGCCGCCGCCTGGAATTATGTATGGTTTGGCGCCTTCAGCTTGAAGGTCTTCGGCAAGTGCAACCATTTCCTGGTTCATGTCTGCGCCGCCATGCCTTTTAGCAACAACTGCCCCATGCAAACGATCCAACAAAACATTTCCATTGAAATTATACTGCGGATCATTTGACCCGGTTCTATCTTCCAACAAGATGTGGCAAGCCATGCCTAGCTTTGCAGCCGCAGCAGCTGTTTGACGTGCATGATTAGATTGAGTTGCACCCTGCGTAATGATCGTGTCCGCATCATTGGCTTGTGCATCTGCCATCAAATACTCAAGCTTGCGTGTCTTGTTGCCACCAGAAGAAAGCCCAGTGCAATCATCACGCTTTACCCAAAGGCGCGGACCACCGAGGAGTTCACTGAGACGGTCCATCGGCTCAAGCGGTGTCGGCAAATGCGCAAAGCGCACGCGCGGAAATTTTGAGAGACTAATCGAAAGCTCTTTGCACAGATGTTTGTCAGTTTCCAAGGAAGAAACAGTTGGCTGAGAAATATTGGATTCTGAAACTGACAATTTACGCTCCTGTCAAAACAATTCCAGAGAACATGATTTAACTTTACGCCATTGTGAAATGCCTTTAGCTAAGGCCAGCCATACAATTTGTATGGCTAAAAGGTGTCAAAATATGGAATTGCGCTGGTTTGAAGACGTTTTGGTATTGCTGGAAGAGCAAAACCTTACACGAGCAGCTGCACGAAGGAATGTCACGCAACCCGCATTTTCACGCCGGATCCGTTCATTTGAAAACTGGCTAGGCACGCCCTTGCTTGAACGTGGAGCCAACAAGATAGAATTCAATTCGGCGCTGCTTGCTAATGAACACGAGATAAAATCTCTCATAAAGCAGATGTATGAACTGCGTACGCGTATCAACAACTTTCAACCAGAAAACACTGCCGTTACTCTTGCCACGCAACACTCACTGATTTTTTCTGCATTCCCAGATATTGCAGCCCTAACAAATGCTGAAATGCCCAGAATTCACTTTCGATTGAGAGCAGGTAACCGCAGCGAATGCGTATCAATGTTTTTACGAGAAGAGGCATCAATTCTACTTTGCTATGAGGGCACTAATGAACCAGCTATGCCCTTTGATGAAACCATTACCCGCAATGAATGGGGTGACGACAGGCTTGTCTTGGTTGCAGGTGGAAAGCTGAGATACATACAAGCAAGCGACGGTAAGACCCCATTGGGAACTCCATCCATTTGTTATCCTGAGCAAAGCCATTTTGGAGAGCTGTTATCCAACGAGAATTTGCCTTACTCGACGCGCTCGCACAGTATTAACCCAGTGTGTGAGACTGCGTTTTCGGCAGGCATTAAAGAAATGGTGATCAAAGGACTTGGAATTGCGTGGCTCCCAATGAGTATGGTCTACCAAGAATTGGACAGAGGGACTTTAACCAGATTTGGCCAGTTAGATGAATCACTTGCATTGAAAATTACCTATTACACGAAAATTTTAAACCCGATTTCAAATGATTTAAGACTGATTT
Source organism: Hyphomicrobiales bacterium (assembly GCA_045107035.1). Classification (GTDB taxonomy): domain Bacteria; phylum Pseudomonadota; class Alphaproteobacteria; order Rhizobiales. Next base: position 11,131 of record JBGCFS010000215.1, on the reverse strand, counting down.
GGGCCCGCACATCCAAACCACAAATTGGATGAGTTTTGAATTTTAAAGTATGGGATGGTTGTTTAAAGGAAAGCCAGCCTCATCGTTATTCCTGGACAGCACGGTAGCTACAAACAGAACGAGCAATCGTCAGGTATAAATCCAAGTTCTTGGTTGGCCTAACATCGGACACACAACCGCTCCAAAAACTTGCTTAAAGCAATTTTTCAAAATTTTTGTGGCTACAACTTTTCCAAAAATCAGTCGCATTCCTGAATGGGTGGCATTAACTAATCGAGACCTCTGCAATTCATTTGAGGTCACACATGTCCATCCTATCCAAACTCACACTTACTGCTACATCACCACGTGAGCCAATTACCCCATTGGCACGCAAACGCATCAAGCTGCTGCAAAAGCTGGAACAGCAGATTGAAACCGCGGAAGCAGAAGCACGCGATGAAGTGTTTATGGAAGAAATCAAACGTTGGGTCCGCAATGATGAAACAGGCGCAAAAAGCCTGATCACCCAAACAAAGCCAGTTCGTAAATGGTGGTGGCAAAACCAACATGGCGCATGGATGATTTCGCTGCGTGACGGAAATCGATTGATCCCACTTACAGAAGATAAAACATCAGTTGAAGTTGGTGGAACAGAGCAATTGGTAGCAACGCTACAAACGCTGCGAGATGCAGTTATTGCTGGTGAATTGGATCAGCAATTGGAAACGTTGATCTCCAGTCGAAAGCCATTTCCAAAACGTAAAGAGAAACCCAACACGAAGGCTGTTTGATATGGTCTTCGCAATTATCTTCATTGGTGTTTTTGGTTTGCTGTATGTGATCGTTGTAAATTGGCGAATGGTCATCCTTGCTGCAACACATCCAAGTATGTTGGTTCAGTTTCTTGCCATTTGCTTTATTGGGCTAAGTTTGAAAGGTTGTGCTGAGTTATGGACTTGGGCAACCGCTTAGCTACCAATTCGAATTCAAATGCATTTGAGAAGCCCTGTCAGCGTCGTTGGTAGGGTTTCTTGCTGGATCTAATGTTTAAGCGTTAGTTGTGAGCCATGCTGTGCGAACAGCTAGGAATGCGAAGGTACATTCCAAGAGTTCGAACCAGCTTTTCCGCTCCAACTTATAAGTTTCTCTTTCGAATTTGCGTCACGCATGATGCAATTAACCAGATGAGCCAGACACTCTCTTAATTTAAGCCGCCTTTGGACCCAAAAACTCTGCCGACGTACAATGCAAGATTATCCTATGCAATGGTGATTTCAGCGATCTACTTTGAAGCGGACGACGTCACCGCTCTTCTAGAACAGGCTCTGGAATATGCAAATACAGCCGCTCGCTTAGAGCCGGATGATGCTGTGGCGCGATTTGCACTCGGCCGCGTTCGGTTGGCGAGAGGTGACTATGATCGATCAATCACTGATTTGAAGGCGGCAATTGACCTCAATCCTGGGATGGCGCAGGCACATTGCGGATTGGGAGACTCAATGGCTTACTCGGGGCAACTTGACGAAGCGATTGCGTGCTTTGAGGAAGCCGTCAGGATCAGCCCTGCAGACCCTTACCGCTGGGCTTTTCTGAGTTACGGCGCGACAGCATTTCTTTTCAAAGGAGACTACCAGTCAGCAATAAAATGGGCAGCCGAAGCAGAAGCTGTACCAAATGCCCACTATTGGCCAACTGCCATACGCGCCTCAGCATTAGGTCATCTAAACCAGATAGAAAAGGCGCAGAAAGCAGTCAAAGAATTTGCCCGCCAGCGCCCGGGGATAAATTGCGAGTTTGTTCGCGATCGCCTTTTCTATCTAAAAAACGCCGAGCAAATTGACACTTATATTTCGGGCCTACAAAAGGCAGGACTAAGTTAATCCTCGACCAACTGCCGCTGTATTTCGCTGTCTCGGAGCATGTACATGTTGTTTTCTTAACTGTTCATACAATTATGTAAAACGTGTAAGACTACCCAACATTGAATTCGCAATGAAGAAACTGGCGAGAAAAGTTTGGTCGCCATACAACGTGAGAACGACATGCAAAATTCACTTGAGCCTAAGCCACCGCTACTCAGCAACAATGGTGCTAGTTACATCTCAGGCGGTCTGGCTGAATGGTTGAAAGAAAAAGGTATGAAGCATTCTTGTGGTGCGCCATATTATCCGCAAACTCATGGGAAAATTGAGCGTTGGCATCCAAACCCTGACAACGGACATCGACGCATCAACTTCGCCCTTTAACGGCTAATGTAGAGATCGGCACTTCAGGGCGTTTTCGCCAGGGAAGATTAGCGCCAGCAATTGCCACACCGAAACCAACCAGCGCAAGGCTTGGCACCAGCGTGCTGCCAGGCCCACGCGCACCACCTAGACCAGTAAGACTAATCGCTAAAAGCCCAATCGCAAAAATCACAACGCCAACGCGGCCCTTTTCACCCATTGCAACAGGAAGGTGTGGATCGCGCTCGGCAAGAACTCCGGCAATGGCTTCAATACAGTTCCAAAAAGCGACCATGTCAGGGTCATTGGTGGGGGTGGGCACCGCAATTGTAAGCGATACTGTGGCGCGTCTGTCCCTGCCTTCAAAAAGGTCCAGCCGGATAAAACGAAAACCTCTCCCTAAGTGCTCGACCAACGCTGCAGACGTCACATGTGCCAAATCCAATGCGCGGTCCGGGCCTGTTAATGTAGTGCCGACCAGCGGCCAATTTACCACCCCAAGCGCTGCGGCTGGTTTCCACCTGAATTCCAGATTTTCGTCTGCTTCAATGGTGGCCATAAAGGTTTGAACTTCAAAGGTAATATTTTCAGACATGAGACTTGTATCTCATTAGAAGCACTAACAGATGCTGAGGCAAAACGTAAGCAATTAGCAAAACTGAATAGCTCTGAGTTTCCTAGGCAACCTCGGTCTTCATTTTCTGCAATCATTAGAAGTCGAAGAGAGACAGAATCCCGATTCTCACGTGTTTCCTTTTCGGATTGTAGAGCATCTCGATGTGATCGAACACATCGCGCCTTGTATTTTCGCGGCTGCGATAGGTTCGCCTCCTAACACGCTCTTGCTCGAGCAGGTTGAAGAAACATTCTACAACGGCGTTTTCGTGGCAGTTGCCACGCCGGCTCATTGAATACCCCAAATTGTTATGCTTGAGGAACGACGCCCAATCGATACCGTTGAACTGTGAGCCTTGGTCTGGGATGAGCTCCAATCAGACATACCAACGAACCCCAAAACTTGCATAAAGCAACTTTTAAAAAATTTTTGTGACTCAATCTGTTCTAAAAGTCAGTCGCACTCCTGAATAGGTGACGTTAACTAATCGAGACCTCTGCAATTGAATTAGAGGTCACACATGCCCATTTCATCCAAACTCACACTCACAGCTACATCACCACGTGAGCCAATTACGCCTTTGGCGCGCAAACGGATAAAACTGCTGCATAAGCTAGAGCAGCAGATAGAAACTGCGGAAGCAGAAGCGCGTGATGATGTGTTTAAGGAAGAGATCAAACGCTGGGTTCGTACCGAAGAAACCGGCGAAAAAAGCCTGACGACGGACCAGTCAGAAAAACTCGTAGCTTTGAAGGCAACTGAACAACTATATGAGAAACCTTGTCAGCGTCTTTGGCAGGTTTTCGTCATGGGCAGGTAAGTTTTAGCTCTGTTTCAAGGCATCAACGAGAGGTCGTCTATGGAGATTGTCGCATAAGAGTCCATTATGGAGGGCGAAAGGGTCATTCACATATTTTGCGTTCGGCTGGTTTGGCCCAAGTTGACCGATGCTGTATTGGGAGTGAACGTCGGCTTTTTGTAAAGTTGACCATTTTTTATGGGGGCATCCGTGCAGAGTCCAGCGAATGCCATCTTGGGTTTAACATAATTTGACTTTCATAGACGTCGGGCCTCTGAAAGCGAAACCCTTGAACTTCACTGACCCCGGATCGGCCAAACAAAGGGCCGGAAACCTTTCAAACAGCTTGGGAAGCACAATCCTAGCAACCAGCAAGCGGTAAACATGGTCGCCGAGGCATCTGTGCGAACCTTCACCAAACGTTTGGTGATTAGGAGATCGGTGAATATTGAAGCGATCTGCGCCGTCCCAACGGTCCTCGTCATAATTTGCGGAAGCTTGGATTGCCATCACTGTTTCACCTTCGGGAATAAGCAATCCGCGCATCACCAAAGTTTTCTTTACAATCCTTGGGCTGGCTTGAATGGGGGCGACCCACCTCAAGCCTTCTTCGCAAGCGGAGCCCCAATCATCAGTGTCTTTGCAGCGACGCAACTGGTCGGGATTACAGAGCAATCCGTAGATCGTAGACAACAAAGCATCGCGCGTTTCTATCACCGCGCCACCAATGCAGATTTTCATGTTGGTCCGGATTTGGCTCATATCAAGAGGTTCTGAGGCATTGATCATAATCGAAAGGACCGAGCCATCCGGCGTAGTCTTATGCTGATCAATCATCTGGTCAAAGCAAGCATTCATTTCATCGTTTGCGCGGTCGCTTATTGCAAAGACCTTGGGATCAAAGCCAGCATTCATTGCGCCGCGCACAAGTGCATCGGCCCAGTCAAACAACTGTTCTTCGCCTGCAGCATCCAGACCCAAAACGATTTTGAGATACCCAGCAGCGATTGGCGTTGCGAAAGTGGGCAATAGATCGACGGATTGAGGAAAGGCGAGATCGTCAAGCAGCCGGTCGGTCAAATCCGCAAAGGCTGGTGCCCACCGCTTGATGTGTTCTGGATCAAGCGCAGGTTCCATCGCCTTACGTTCTTGCAGATGGGGACATCCGTCCTTGCGCATCAGCGTATGACCAGCAAATGCACGCTGCATTGGGCTTTTTGTATCGGTTGACCCGAAGTGTTCTGAATCTGTTTTCACGCGTGTCGTGTCTGCGGCCTTGGTAAAGACAATGCGCCCGCTAAGGGCCTGCAACCTTACGATTGGGGTGGTCTTTCGCAAACGCGCATAAACGTCGCCCGGAGCATCTTCGAGCATTTCTAGCGTGGTCTGGTTGTCGACCGGGATATCCGCGCCGCCTGGCGTGTTCTCAGTCATCCGCTGCAGGTTCCCTCGCAACCGTAACAGCACAATTCAGTGTGTTGCTCACAGTGCAGATTGATTTCGCTAGCTTGACTATTTTCTCTGCCACTGCACTGTCATCCACCAGATTACCGATGATGGTAAGGTCCATCTGTTCGACCCGTCCCGGCAGCTCAAGCGCTTTGGCTCCAGTCACTTTAACCGCGAATGGATGCAAAGACGCTTTGTGATCTTTTGCGGCCCATTCAACTGATTTAACGATACAATAGGCAAGCGACGCCAGTAACATATCAACGGGTGACCCAGCGGGCGGGTGCGGGGATTGCTCTGACACCAGATCGGTCGCGTAACACACAGTTTCAGACTTGTCATAAAAGGCAACGACAGGGCCAAAGGCCTTCGGTTTTATTCTTACAGTCATCGGCGTTTTGCGACCTCAAAAAAGGAGATTTGGAAGGAAAAGGGCAAGTATCGGAAACAGCGTTAGTATCGCTATGGCACATAGATGGATCAGCCAATACGGAACAGTTGCGTGAGCAACGCGCCCCAGACTTACTTCATTGTCAGTCAAGGCCGACAGAACCGATAGGTTCAAGCCAACTGGCGGGGTGATTTGGCCAATTTCGATCACGATCGTAATAATCACCCCGATCCATATCGGATCAAAACCAAGACCTGTCAGCAGCGGAAACACAACTGGCAATGTCATGATCATCAGCGAAAGACCATCAAAGAAACAGCCCAGAATAAGGTAGATCAAAACCACGATCATCAGAACGCTGTATTTGCCGAATCCGCTTTGGGCGACGCTCTCTAAAATCTGTTGAGGTAGACCTAGGATGCTGACGGACTGTGCAAGGATCGTTGCACCCAGCACCAAAAAGCCAATCGACGAGAACAGTAGAACCGACTGATACACCGCCTCCATCAGTTTTGAGAATGTCAAATCTCCCCACAACGTGCAAATGATAATGGCCAGAACCACACCAATGCCAGCGGATTCCGTTGGAGTAGCGATACCCCCAACGATGGAGCCAATCACGGCAAATATCAGGGCAAGCAGTGGCCAGATATGGCGGAAACCAACAAGGATTTCGCCGAACGAGGATGTGTGCGAATCACGTGGGGCAATTGCGGGATTTCGGATGCATTTTATCAGCAGATACAGCATGAACATTGCCCCGACCATAATGCCGGGAACAATACCAGCCGCAAACAGCCTGCCGATAGATGTCTCTGTCAGAGCGCCATAAATCAAAAAGGACAGGCTAGGTGGGATCAAAAGACCCAGCGTACCGCCGCCAGCAAGACTGCCGACCACCGTGTCTTTATCATAGCCGCGCTTTGACATCTCAGGGTATGCGACTGACCCTACTGCCGCCGCAGTAGAAAGGCTGGACCCGCTGACGGCACCAAACAACGTACAAACAGCGATGTTGGTGTGCAAAAGGCCGCCCGGAACCTTGCGAAAAACGGGCGAGAAAGCAGCGTAGGCTTTTTCACTGATGCCGCTGCGCAAAAGGATCTCCCCCAACAAAATGAACATCGGTACGGCACTTAGGGTGAAGGAGTTAAAGACGTTCCAAATCGCGTCAATCGCGACCGACGTTGCCCCATTTGAATAAAACTGTAGTATGAACAGGCCGGTAATTCCAAGTGCTGCGCCCAACGCAACTCCCGTCCCAGCGGCCGCAATAACGCCACCGACCAAAGTAAACCAAAGCGACATCAGTGCGCCTCTCCGGACGTTGGCTGTTTGCTTTCGGTGTTCTCGTCGCTCTCAAGAATTCCAACTAAGCGGGCAACCAGAATCGCAGCCGTCACTGCCAGAGAAAGCGGCATCAAAGCCATCCACGGGTAAAGTAGAATCCGTGTCGTTTCTGTCTTGAGGTTGCGTTTTAAGGCAAACTCAAACCACGGAATCGTTTCCCAGATTAACCAGCCAAAGAACACAATGCCGACCACCAATCCCGCGATTTGCAAGACTTCCTTGCTTTTGTCACCAACATAGCTTGTCAGCAGTGAAACACGCACGTGTTTTGACCTGAGAGTCACCATTGGCAACCCAAGGAACAGTGTGACACTTAGCAAGAGGCCAACAGCTTCTTCAGTGATATGCAAGGGTGAATTTGCGATTTTGCGCATAACAACGCTTGTCACAATGACACTCACAATAAGTGAAAGGCCCACTGCCGCCAATGCTGCAAAGGCTAGGGCCAGATACTCCAGCCCTAGCGCAACAGTGTTTTTGACTCGCATCCTCTAGCAAGCTCCTTAGCGACCGAGTGCTTCAAGAACGCGATCGCGGTAAGCTGGTGCATTTCCGCCGGCTTCTTCAGCCAGCTGCGCCCATATTTCTGTCACTGAGGAGACGAACATCTGGCGATCTTCATCTGCAAAATCGTCGCCCCAGACAATTCCCTGACCTACCAGCTTATCGCGTGCGTCTAGCTCACGCTGATAGTCAGCCTCGTACTGGTTCGTGCGGACCCATAAACCTTCAGCCGCTTCTGAAATAGCCGCTTTGACAGCATCGTCCGTTTTTTCCCAACGGTCTGCAGAAACGCCAATCACATATGGGCCAGATGCCATAGGATAGAGAAACGAGGCGTATTTGGATACTTCTTGCAAAGACACGGTATGTGCATAAAGAGCTGGGTATAGAGCACAATCGACAACGCCAGTTTTCATGGCAACGTACATTTCTTCTTGCGGAATAATTTGTGCGGATACTCCAAGGCTCGTGAAAGCCTCAACCTGATCGCGCGCCCAAACTCGCAGTTTCTTTGATTTAAGGTCTTCAATTGTTCGAACTGGCTCTTCACGGCAAAAAACTGAAACAGAAAGCATCGGAATTGCAACATATCCTACCGAAGCAACGTCCCATTCAGCGAACTCTTCTTCGTAGATGTCACGAACAGTCGGGATTGCTTTTTCAAACTCTTCGATCGAGCCGATAGTACCCTGAACGACAACAGAACTTAGTGCGGGTGCGTCACGGCCAAGATAGTTCGCCCACATCAGGCTCATCTCTACCGCGCCTTTAGGCAAGAAACGAAGCGTATCTGTGTTGGGAAGGCCCAAGGAGCCACCGCTATAAAGCTTAAGAGACGTTTCTCCGCCAAGGGCTTCATTCACTTCCGTAACGAACTGTTCAAGCTGCGCACTTTCCGGACGCGTTTCCGGCAGAAAATTGTTGAACCGCCATTCTTCGGCCGACGCTGTGGACATGTTGAGGCAGGTACTTGCCAGGCCAATAGCGATGCTTTTAAAAATCATATTCATAATATTTCCCTTCTGAGAACATTGTCTTTCTGCTGCAGTACATTGGATTTGCGAGAAGTTGTCACCCCATTTTTTTATAGTAAAACATCATCACGGGACAATTTCACCCAGCTATGCAAAACTAGTACGACCGTCAAAGACTTGGCCATCGATATTATCGAATTGATCAACGGAAAGGCCCATCAAGCGGCCAAAACCCGGAAATTGATTTTACGGTCCGGCGGCGGTTCGGCCCTTTCAGTTGGAATGCATGACTACTACTTGCTCCGCACGGATCTCATTTCAAAGAGAATGCTGCCAAATGCTCGTGCGTATTCACGCGCGAGCCCTGGACGAATACAAAGAAGCGGTAGAAAAGTCAGATAGTCCGGGAGAAAAAATCTTGTTTGGGTACTCGGATGAGATCGTTCTTCAAACCCAACATTACACCGGTCAGGCTTTCAGCTGGGGATTGTGCCTAAATCGACAGTAAAATGAAACATGTCTGCCTTAGTGGCTCTGATTGGACAAAACAGAATGAAAGCGAGCATGGCGAAGCACAATCCAGTAATCCTGCTTAATACCCCTAGGCTGTACATCTGTTCCACAAATCAGCTAGGCACCATGGAAGCACTAGGGTGCCCTGAACTAAAAAACAGGCATTCGTGTAGGAGCACGACCGTTTTGTCCCATAACTTCTGTTCAATCACTTTGCAGCAAAGGTCCGCTTTCTGCCCAATTTCACAAACATAACGTTCTTGCTAGAGCCTTACATTTATCACTAAGTCGATGATATAATTATCGTTAAAATATCACTCGCAATTGGCTCCATTTGGAAACAGAACAATATCCTTTGCAACGTAGGATAAGGTTATTTTAACGAAGCACGCAAAGGCTCTTAAACAAGCAGAGCTTAAACCAGTTCTTGCAGTTGCGGCAGTTGGAAAACACGAACAACGGAATCGACTAGCATTGCTGCTATCTCACTATGCAGATTTGCGCGTGAGTGAGATAGCAAGTTTGCAATGGGATATCTGCTTTAGCCTTGTCAGCGATAAAGCCTTTGCACGCCGAACTTGTCGTGGATGCTATTCACCACATCTTTTTCGATCCGTAGGTGGGAAGCGAATTGGTCGAGGTATTTGGCCTCTGCTGTTTCGTCCAGATTGATGCCGAGCACTGACATTGCGTAGACTTGGTTTTCAAGACCGCGCGGAACTTGTCGAGCAAGACCCTGGATATCGATTGGGGCAGCCATTTCTTTGTTCACGAATTCTCTCTCGGCCGCTGAAATATCACCCAATTTCTCGAGTAATTTACGGCGTTCTCCCTCATCAACTTTTCCGTCAGCTTTGGCAGCCTGTATCATGGCTCTCAACATCAAACCGGCTGTTGCTTCCTGCCCCTTAGTTGGTTCCTGTTTAGGCTTGCGGCTCTGGGTCAGTGCCTGGTTCAATATATCACCAAAATTCCCCCCAATTCCTCCGGCGGCACCTCCGGATTGGGTCAACTTTCCGAGCAAATCTCCAAGGCCACCACCACCTTGTCCTGCGGTCAGTTGTTCAAGAAGCCCGCCTAAGCCACCCGAATTGTCGGCCTCGGAGATAGCAGCATCAAAACTGGAGCCGGACTTGTTCGATTGCGGTGTTGTGCCCGAAGTTAAGCTCTCAAGAAGGCCGCCGAGACCAGAATTTGCGCCACCGTTTCCGCCCAATAACCCACCGATAATGCTTTCTAGTCCAGGGGTTCCCTGTGCTGGAGCATCGGATGTAGGCGCGTTGCCGAACAATCCGCCATTATTTTGACGACTTGCTGGATTGTTTATTGTACCGCTAGCGCCTTTTGCTGCGGCCATTTCCGTAGCCACTTTTGCAAGCATATCCATTAAACTCATGACATTCTCCCTATCTGTGACTGGTTATCGTAACAGACCTCGAACATTCACATAAGGGTGTTGATGCGGCCATTCCTTATCAGTGCCAATCGGCCCCGTATGTCTCATGGGTTTTCAGTAATACATGCAAGGGTTCTTAAACCAGCAGAAATGAAACGAGTTCTCGCAGTAGCTGCTAACGGCAAGCACGGACAACATAACTGACCTGAGACCTAACTCTCCTCCAGTCATATAGAGAATTGGTCGGTTCATTATTCGCCTTATGCGGCCTGTTTTTCCAGGAGCGATGTAATGCCATTCCATGCCCGCTTTCTGGCACCATTTGAGCAGCACCATACTTGTCATCTCAGTGTCATTGTCGATGACAATCATGTGGAGCTTTCCTCGCCGTTTGACGATGGCATCCAACTCACCCGACATGCGCAAACCTGACAACGATGTATAGGCCACAAGCGCTAGGCGTTCCCGACTGAAATCATCGAAAAATGCAATGCACGCAACACGGTTTGAAAAATGGCACGTGACTTCTTATCGATGGTGCAACTCTTCGCAATCAAATGCTGGATGAATTGAGTACACACCCAGTATAAGTGTTGCAGCGCGCTGTGCTCATTCTTTCAAATATAGATTGTTTTCAGGTCTTATGCGCACGTCATAGGTGACGGATGAGCCTGTTGTATGACTGATAAAGCAACATCTTTTGTCGATTGGATCAGGCTGCGACGTGTTGGCTTACGATATCAAAATCGTCTCCGGATACAAAATGTCCGTTTCCAAGGCTGTGAAGCGGGACCCGGTCCGGTAGCTGACCAACCTTATAGACCGGGCTTTTGATCTCTTCAGCCAGTCTTGAAAATTCTTGACGACGTTGTGACGGATCCGGAATGGGCACAGCAGCAATCAGTGTCTTTGTGTAACGGTGTTGCGGGTTG
>JBGCFS010000214.1:0-24138 GCA_045107035.1 Hyphomicrobiales bacterium | reverse complement strand
CTTGATCATGAACGATCCGGCGGGCGCGAATTTCCCAAAGGGGGCGCGGGTCATTAGCGCAAATTTGACAATAGGAGGCGCGGGCCTGATAGGCCTCATTATATCGTCCATCGGTGCGGATGATCTCTGTCGCGGCAATCTGGAGGCTGTCTTCCATCACCTGTCGTGCCGAGCTCAACATGCCCTGCCGCATATCGGTCGAAAGCTCGGCAAAATCTCCGTAGATCACAGAGGCGCCATCGGCACTTGTCAGGATCAGCGGACCTTTTACCATAATGAGATCGGAGGCGCCATCATAGGTTACGGTGCTGGCCTGAAGTTGGTTGCCTTGGTGGAACACCTCGACATTGCCGCTTGCCACCAGCACATCCGTGGCGCTGTCAAAGGTGATTTCATCTGCGACCAGAACACTGCCGGGGTACAGCTCGACTTGTTCTTGGGCGAGGAGGGGGGCAGTGGAGGTGACCACAAAAATGGATAGTGTCAGAATCGCTGAGATCAAGCCCGATAATCGGCCTCGGCTCGGCAATATCGCGTGAAGCGAGAAGTCCCTCATCAAGTCTTTTGCTCTGTCTTTGGCCAAACCGCGCATGGACGCATTAGGCAGCACTAATCCCCAGTCGCGAAACTTCTAGCGAAGGGAGCGGGGTTTGACCACTGGAAAGGTGCCGCGGGCGGGATTGCCGGCAGATGCGGGCAAAGCGCCATTCGGGAATTGCGGCTTCGCCTGTCAAATGTCGGGCGTCCCATTGGCGGGACGCATCCGCCCTCGCAAATACCCTGCCGCAATGGCAAGCATCATCATCCCCGCCTGCCCGTGCTCATTCTGCATGGTGGTATTTCCAAGCCCGCCGACAATGAAGCCTATGACAACGAGTTGCGAGGTCAGAATAACCATGCGGTCGGTTGCGTTTGGGTCATCTATTCGACGCTCAGCACGCCAGAAATACCATATATAGAGCGCCAGCAGAACAGTATAGAGGACCACACCCACCAGCCCACGCTCGATTAGGGCATTGGTCCAAAGATTGTGGCCATGGCTGGTTTTGAAAAAACGACTTGCTTCGTCATCATAGTCACGGCCTTCCGCCTCCAGCTCGGCGCGCACGACTGCTGGATCGGTGGCTGCATCGAAACTGTTGAAGCCTGACCCGAAGAGCGGGTTGCGTTCCCAGACCTCAAGCGCAGTGTAGAGGATTTTATCGCGGTAGGAAAAATGCTCGGTGCCTGAAATGCGATACTGTAGTTCAGATCGGAAATAAACGCCGTACGGCGACATTACTCCCGCTGTGCAGATCGTGACCACGATGGTAACGCTGGCAAGAACGCGATAAATACGGCCTGTGCGCCTTGCAATTACAAATCCCGCATACGCCAGAAGCGTAGTGGCCGCGCCTAGGGTTACAATAGAGCGGGACGGCAGGATGAAGCCGATGGCTGCCAAAAGAACGGCCATGCCCAAGGCGCGTGCGTAAACCTGCTTAAGGCAAATGATGCCCAATCCCACAGCCATTGCTACCAAGACATACAGTCCCGACGGATTGACGTGACCGATGGACCGGATTTCTGGATAGGCGAGCCCCGGATATTGCAAACCAATCAGGGCATCCGCCACTGAAATTATGGCCGTACAGCCAGCCACGACCCAAAGGACACGCACCTGCTGATCTGTATAGCAATATCGTCCTGTGGTGAGGACAACAATGCCCAGAAAGCTCCATCTTACGGCGTTCTCGAAAAGGTTGAGTTCTCCGTGATACCAACCGGTTGCGCCCTGATATTCAGAGGTGAGACCGGCCAGCCACAGGACGAGAATCAACCCGATGATGGGCCATTCGAACGTACCGCCGCGTCCAAAGCCGCGTCTTGCAGCCCAAGCGAGGAATGTGATGACAAGTACAACGCCAAAAACATTCTTTGGCGCTTCAAATAGAGGTAGGCAAAATACGATGAGTGCAATCAGCCAAATTTCAGGGCCGGTTGGGGACCTGTCGCTGGGTCGTGGGTTCACTGTTTTTCCTTGGTTTGCTAAATTGAACCCGGCTAATCGTTATTTACCAGATTGTAAACCATTCGAGGCCGAAGAGCATTTTAACTCATTTGCCCATGTGAAAGCTGAGGCTGGGATGGCCACTGTCTGCGAGTCCAACGTCTTTGCGGAAAATTAATATGTGGATTACTGGTGCTCCCCCCCCCCGGTTGGCTTGTTTGGTTCTTGTACGGTGACTGTGGGAAGCGGCATTGCGCTTAGGGGACGAGCCGTTGATGGGCAGCGAAATCAAGCCTATTTACAGGTCTTGGGTTCTTACGGCATTGACAGCAACAGGTTTCCATTGAAGCGCTGGGTGGCCCTCATGGAGGCTTTTCGCTCTTTGGCAGTTGGAACACAGGCCATGAGTGTCGCAGCGGTGCAATAGTGGCTTTTACCAAGGCGATAGATGAGCTAAAACTCTGTCGAATTAGTTGTCGATGGCACGACGCTGCGTGTGGAACGTTGAAATGAATTTTGCAAATCTTTAGCCGTGGCCGAGGTTTGCTAAAAGGGAATGGGAATATGAAACGCCGAGTAATAATCGTTGGATCCGGTTTTCGGGGCTTTTGTGATGCGATAAATCTCATGGATCGCGACGATTTGGAGGTAACTATAATCGATAGTGCCCCGTTCTTTGGCGGAGTGATGTATTCTCTTGAAATCAAGGACTTCTTTGTCGACAAAGGCGTCCATATTTTTGATTCCATCCCAGTTTCTCTGGCGGACGTTGTTTCCGAAATAATGCAAGGCCAGGTGCATGAGATCGACTTTGTCTCTGCTTCCGCATTCAACGGGAAAGTAACCGAAGGTTTCTCGTTGCCTGATCTCGATTCGTTGGATGATGAGGCTGTGAAAGAAAAAATCCGCCAGGAGCTACTAAATCTGGCGGCCGATAATCCAGACCAATCTGGAGCGAGCACGCTCGACGAACTTTTTACTCACAGATACGGGGCTACAGCTAGCGAAATTTTTGGACGAATTTTCGACAAAGTATATGGCTTGAAGACGACCGATGTTGAGCCAACAGCAATTGCTCAAACTTCCATGGGGCGCCTGAAGTTTCTCGATGATCCGGAAATGCTCGAACTCAAGAAAGACGCTTGGCTAGATAATGTACTGGCCGCTCGCCGTAAATCAATGGGGAAGGTTGACGACCTCGTCAGCATTTATCCAAGTGATGGTCGCGCGATGCGTGGGTGGTGCGAAAAGGCGAAGCTTTGGCTCGAAGCCAAAGGCGTGAAAGTGGAGCTCGGCGTCAAGATTTCCAAGATAATTGAGACAGATGATTATGTGTCAGTGGAAACCGACCATGGGACCTATGAGGTAGAGCATATCATTTGGTCAAATGACACGACGGATGCGCTTGCGTCGGCTCTTGGGATAGAGAGCAACGTGGATGGCAAGCAGCACGGAACACCAATGTTGTTTGCCACCTTGTTGACCCACGAGGACAAGATCCGCGATTTCACTTATCTTCAGAATTTCGATCCGGATCAAATCACCTATCGTTCTGCGGCCTCTGGTCGGTTCAGCCATCAAAGGCGCGACGATGGTGTAAGTTTTGTTACATGTGAATGCCCTGCCGAGATCGGTGGTTCGCGCTGGAATGACCCTGAGGGGACAGCGCTCGGTGTCTGGGAGGAAATCAAACGCCTCGGTGTTGTCGAAAAAGATGCTGAACTGGTGGATTTCGATATGAAGAGGATACCTACGACCTTCAAACTGGCGAAGTTGGGTTATAATTCTGCGTTCAAAGACTTGAGCTCGGAAGTTTCTCGGAAGCATGATCGTGTCATATTGCGGGATGTTGTACCGTTTTTCCGCAGGGACATTTATCTTGATTCAAAGCATCTTTCTCAAGTGATTGCTTGAGGTGACCTTGACGAAGCGTATTCTCATCGTGTCCTTGGGCTCCATTGGGCAAAGGCATCTCAGAAACGCTCGGGACCTTCTTCCCGGCGCAGAGTTTGCTGTATGGCGTCACAATAAAAGTGCGGGGGTATCTGAAGCTGAGACCGATGTGCACACCGTGTATTCTGCGCAAGATGCGATTGATTTCAATCCTGACGCTGTGATCGTCGCTTCTCCCGCAAGTACACATGTCGAAAAAGCAGCACCCTTCATTGATCGTGGCGTAAACGTGTTCATTGAGAAACCTCTAGAAATTCACTCAGACAAGGTTTCGGGCTTGGCGCAGCGTTGCGCTGCTGGCGGTGGATTTGTGATGATCGGCTATGTTTTGAGGTTTCAGCCAATCATGTCGGCAATAAAAAGCTTCCTTGCGGAAGGTGGGGTTGGGGATGTCAGGACCGCATTGATGCAGACTGGACAATATTTACCAGATTGGCGCCCCTCTGACGATTACCGCAACGGGGTTTCGGCTCAGAAGGATTTGGGCGGTGGCGTGATGCTGGAGCTGAGCCATGAGTTAGATTATGCTAGGTGGTTCTTTGGAGAACCTGAAAGCGTGATAGCCTCGCTGGGGCGTCTATCACAACTCGATATCGACGTTGAGGATAGTGCACATGTTTTGTACGAATACACAGACAAGCGTGTCGCAATTCAAATTGACTTTCTTCAACGTGTCGCACGGATGCATCTTCAGGTGATTGGGTCCGAAGCAACCTTGGAAGTCGATTTGATCTCCGAGACTGGGACTTTGTTCGAGCCGGCCGCGCCCTCTGGACGCAAAATTGAGTTTCCAAGACAAGCAACAGGAAACGAGATGTATTTGAGGCAGTTCGATGTTTTCTTTGCGAAATCTTTCGCGGAATATGTTCCGCGGTACGAAGGCAGCCGCGCGTATGATGGATATGCTACAGTTGATGATGCCATCGCCGTGCTGAGGCTGGTTGATGCGGCAAAGCAGTCCAACATTGAAGGACGAAGGGCCCTTGTTTCATGACTATCCGTGAAGACCATACCGGCTTCATATTTTGTCGTGGCGGGTCGAAAGGAATACCTGATAAAAATATCCGTATGGTAGCGGGCAAACCGCTAGTAGGCTGGGCAATAGAAAGCGCTTTGAAAAGTAGATATGTTTCGCGGGTCGTCGTCTCGACTGACAGTGAACGTATTGCATCGGTTGCCAAAGATTGGGGCGCTGAGATTTTGATGCGCCCGCATATCTTGGCTACAGACACTGCATCTGAATTGGACGCATGGAAACACGCGATCAAGGAACATCGATCCGCCTTGGAGGGCACATTTATTTCGCTGCCCGCCACATCGCCGCTGCGCTCGCCGCAAGATGTCGATCATGCGATTACGCGCTTTTATCAGGGTGGTTGTGACATTGTTTTTGGCATTTGCGAGTCTGAGCGTTCCCCATATCTGAATATGGTTACACGTGATCGCGATGGTTTGATTGATGTTGTCATTAGGGGAAGCGGTGCGGTCCGGCGGCAGGATGTTCCTGAGGTATTTGCGGTGACAACCTGCGTCTATGTCGGTTCCGTCGATTACATTGATGCCTGTAGCAGCCTGATGCAGGGCCGTGTTGCAGCCGTTGAAATCCCGATCGAGAGAGCGCTAGATATTGATACGCCTTTCGACTTGCATCTTGCAGAGCTTCTGCTGAACAATCCTATGCTCGGAGAGTTGGGATGAACAGACCGCATGAGGGGCGCGCTGCCTTGATCACTGGTGGCGCGGGAAAAATCGGAAACGCCACCGCGCGTCTTTTGGCTGAAGGTGGATGCGACATAGCATTATTGGACAAAGCATCAGATCGTTTGGATGAGGTCTGCGCGAATATAGAAGCGGATTTTGGTGTTCGCGCGATAAAGTTGAATCAAAACCTCCTTGAACCTGATTGCTTCCCGAGCATTGCCAAGGAACTGGATAGTCAGTTTGGCAAGCTTGATTATCTCGTGAACAACGCGGCGTTCTATGATGAGATGCCTGGCTGGGGTGTCCCATTCGCGGAAGAAGGCTACGACGCTTGGCTCGCCGTGTTGCGGGTTAACCTTTTAGCGCCGTTTTTTTTGGTGCAGGCTCTGGCGCCCATGCTCAAGAAATCTGGGAACGGCTCCATTGTAAATGTTTCTTCGATCTATGCTGTTGTCGGCCCTGACATGGGGATCTACGCTGGTACGGAAATGACCAACGAAGCTGCATATGCGGCTTCCAAGGGCGGGCTCATAACATTGACGAAGTGGCTCTCAACCGTTCTCGCACCGGATGTTCGCGTGAACACGGTGACGCCAGGCGGGGTCGCCCGTGGTCAAGACCCAACGTTCGTTGAACGCTATCATGCAAAGACACCCTTGGGTCGAATGGCAACAGAAAGCGATGTTGCCTCAGCAATCGAGAACTTTCTCTCGGCACGTTCGTCATATGTAACAGGTCAAAACCTGCTGGTTGATGGTGGTTGGACCGCTTGGTAGATGTGACACACCTGTTCTTGGTGCTTTTATCCCTGATCGTTTGACGAAGCGGTCTCTGCCTTGGCCAAGCGCATTGCCTTCAATCGAAGAACCAGTTTTGAAGAAACTGCCAAAAGCGCAATTGTCTGCATCACGACAAGGACCATTGATAGCCACAGTTGCGGTGGAGACATATTCCACATTAAAATAAGGAAGGGGACCATCACGACAGATACCTTTGCAGCTTGCCACCCAAAGCGCGACATAAGTTTTGTGATCAAGCCGACCCGAAATAGAGTAACAAGATTAAGGAATGCGGCAAAGGCATTAAAGGCAAGGATCGAAATCGCAGAATTCAGTTGAGAGATGTTGAGATATGCCAGCACATAAAAAACCGCGAGCGAGGCGGACAGTGCAATAACGCTATTTGACATAACCCTTTTAGTGTTGTTCGTTGCGTAAAGAGCTGCGGATGATATCTGAAAAATTGCAGCAAATGGCAAACTGAGCAACAAAATCGACAGCAATGTTGCTATCCGGTCCAATGACTCTTCGGTCATCCCGCCATAGCCAAAAAGTAGAGATGTGATCGGATAAGCATTCGCGGCACCGATCACGGCCGCCACCAGTGAAACCCCAAAAGCAATCTCGAGGGCTTCTTCAAGGCTCTTTTCAAAATGTTGGCGATCCTTTGTGTAGGCATCCGTCAGGAACGGTAGAAAAATTGAAACCAGTGGTGCTACAAATATCGCGTTGGGTAGCTCATAAAGCCTGATGGCAAAATTGAATTGGGATAGGTATCCTTCGCCGCCCGCTGAGTGCAGGGAACGGAAAAGTAGAGGGACCGCAACGATGAGGCCATTGGCGAGAACCGCTTGTAAGAAGCGTTTCAGTGTGCCCTCGTCGAATTGGGCGTTTTGCGCTTGGGTTCGAAAAATCTCGGGCGCTTGTGCCATTTGAACAAGCATTCTGATGGACATTGCGGTCAGAAGGCAAATTGAAAATGCGATATAACCAACCGGGACGGCCATAAAAGCCACATAAAAAGCAATCACCAAATTAAATACAACAACGCTGACAGCAGCGACCGAGAATTTTCCGACGGAGTGCAAATAGGCCGTTATGCAGCCGATCAACGCGGCAAGCGGAATGGTAAGCAACGAAACCTGAAATGCAAAACCGAAACCTGGAAGATCATCGTAGTCCAGTGTTTGAGCCAAAAAGCCAAGAACGGGCGCAGTGAAACTAGCGATTGCAATCGCTAAAAACAGGCCGACTAGAAGCGAGAACAGGGCCGTTTTTCTGGCCTGCGCGGTTCTTTGAGCAGGCGCGGCGCGTCGAAAAGCGGGAACCAGAACTGCACTAAAACCACCCGAGAGGATCAGGCCGACCAGAAGGTCGGGAAGGGTTAACATCAACAGGACTGCGTCGGTATCTGCTGTGGCGCCCAATTTGTTGCCAATGATTAACTCTCGCACCATTCCTGACAGTCGTCCCAGCAATAGGGCGGCGGACAGAAATACGGTAGCATTGAACAGGTTGCGCGACATATAGCCTCCCAGTTTTAGGGTCATTAGGCCATTTGCTATCTGGCGCGCAAGGGCGTGTCATTGTAGAGCTTTGGAGCCGCTGGGGTTAGATGATGCGCGGAATGTTGGGGAACTAAATGGACGTCAAGGCCCATAGTCTTTCGGGAAGTGACTCATTGAGGGCTGCTTTGGCAGTTCTCGAGAATGCTCCTGTAAAACTATGTATCATAGTTGATGAGCAGGGCAGGCTAGAGCGCACTGTGACAGATGGCGATATCCGGCGTGGGCTGCTTTCAGGTATTGCCCTTGACCAGGAGCTTTCATCTTTAACAGGCTGCGCGCCCGTGACGATGTGTTCCCAAGCCTCGCGGGCCGAACTTATTGAACGCCTCGAAAACAGTAGTGTTGATGCGATTGTTCTGGTGGACGATGAGCAAAAGCCAACCGGGATTGCGAGTCGGTCCGACCTTTTCAAGCCGATGTTTTTGTCGCCACCTCACATGGGAGACCTTGAGGCGGCGTTTGTGGATCTGGCTTTCGAGGAAAACTACATTGCTCCTGCTGGAACGAATTTGTCGGAATTCGAGGCTTCGCTGCAAAAATATTCAGGGGGCTGCCACGCGATTGCTGTGTCCTCGGGAACGGCAGGGTTGCATCTTGCTCTTCGGGTTCTCGACGTCTCAGACGGTGATCGGGTTTATGTCTCGGATATGACCTTTGCGGCCTCGGTGCAGCCGATTTTGTATGAAAGAGCTGTTCCGGTTCTCATCGATTGCGATCCGGCGGATTGGAACATGTCGCCCGATGCCCTGGAGCGAGCGCTTGACCATGACAGCAAGCGCGGAAAACTACCTAAGGCTATCGTGGTGGTGCACCTTTACGGCCAGTCAGCGGATATGGACCGCATTATGATGCTTGCCGATAGATACAATGTTCCTATCGTCGAGGATGCCGCCGAGAGCTTGGGCGCCAGCTGGAACGGAGCGTCGAGCGGGAGTCATGGCGCAATCGGTGTTTATTCTTTCAACGGCAATAAAATCATAACAACCTCGGGTGGTGGGGCGATGGTGTCGAACCATGCGGACTTGATTGATCGCGCCCGCAGCCTGTCGACCCAAGCTCGTGATCCGGCAGACCACTACCAACATCGCGAGATTGCCTATAACTACCGTATGTCAAATGTGCTGGCGGGCATTGGTCGTGGCCAATTGGCTGTGCTCGAAGATCGCGTGCAATCGCGCAGAGCAGTTTTTGATCGATATTTTGATGCGCTTTCGGACATCGAAGGGATTTCATTTCAAGCGGAACTTCCGGGAAGCTACGGAAACCGTTGGCTGACAGTCGTCAATCTGGATGCGAGTGTCTTGGATATTCATCCCTACGTTCTGATGCGCAACATGCGGAGATACGGAATAGAAACACGGCCAGCGTGGAAGCCGATGAGCCTGCAACCCCTTTTAGGGAAAGCCGAGCTTTGGACCCATAGCGGGAAAGAGAGCGTCGCGCATGGGTTGTTCTATTCCTCTCTTTGCTTGCCATCCGGAAGTGCGATGCGCACTGAAGAACAGGACGCTGTCATTCAGATATTGAAAAAAACTCTCTTGGAGCGAGAATCCACATGACGGATTTGATGCCGGCTTCGGCGCAATTGGTTTCCCGTTTGGATCAGGCCGTGTCGGCTCATGCGATGGCCGGACCCGTGGCCGTTGTTCTTGGTGATAGCCTGCGCGACCTATGCGTTTTGGCTTTGGCTAGCATTGCCAGCACATCGTCTGTTCATTGCTTCTCGGTTGGTGATATATCCCGTGCGCGGCTTGCATCGTCACGCTTTGGATGTGTGTTGCAGGATGTCTCTGTACTGGGCGATGACAAACTCAACGATCAAATACGAGAGTATTCGATGCGAAAGAATGTCACTGTAATTTCAGGTCACCCCTTTCGTATTGAAGAAGTTGTAAGTGTTTTTGCTTCCCCGACTATTGCCGGTCAGGTGAATGATATGTCGGCTGCCGTTGAACAACGTCTGTTGGGCGAAGGCCTGCGTTGTTTGCTCGGGAAGCGCCTGCTCGACACTTATAACAACGAACTTTGTGAATGAAATATCTAAAGAAGTCAGGTTTCTAAAGCATGCCAACTCATATCAAGCCCCAAAATGCCCAATCCGACATCACGAGCCTTGACGTTTTGGACAGTGAAGATCGGGCCGATATGCTTGATTTTTTACGTATTAAGTCGACGGAAGACTTGTTTTCCTGTATCCCAGATCGGTTCCGGCTTGATGGCCCTCTTTCACTTCCAGAGGCGCTTTCTGAGTGGCAGTTGCAACGGGTGATGTCGAAACGCGCGGCGCAAAATACCAATCTGCTTGATGCAGTGAGTTTTTTGGGTGGTGGCGTCTATCAACACCACGTTCCCGCAGCCATTGATACGATCGCTGCGCGAGGTGAGTTTTTAACGGCCTATACACCCTATCAGCCCGAGATGAGCCAAGGCCTGCTGTCCGCCCTTGACGATTTTTCTACGAAAGTCTCTGCCTTCACAGGTCTGCCAGTTGTCACCTCGTCACATTATGATGGTGCAACTGCACTGGCAGAGGCCTGTTGGATGGCGGTTAAGGCAACGGGTCGAAAAAAAATAGCCGTAAGCCCGCAACTCTTTCCCCAGTATCGCAAAATTTTGGAAACCTATTGCTGGGGCCGTTCCGTCGAGATAGCCGAAATAGGGCTTGATGAGGGTTCCGGCAGGCTTGATGTATCCTCTGTAAAAGATCCTGAAACCGTTGCAGCATTTGTTTTGCAAAACCCCGACGCTAAAGGATTGCTTTTGGATCAAACCGCATTCGCGGCAGCTTCCAAAACGAGCGGTGCAAAGTTGATCGGTGCCTTGCATCCCTATCTTCCATTCCATTTGGGTGAAGGGGCTGTCGCCGGATATGACATCATAACAATGGAGGGGCAGCCGTTAGGTCTACATATGTTCGCAGGTGGAGCGCATCTGGGAATTCTCGCATGTAAATCGGAACTCAAGCGCTGGACGCCGGGCCGCCTGATCGGGCGTGTCAATGACATTTATGGAAAGCCTGCATTGGCGCTGGTGTATGAAGACCGCGAACAGCATGTGGCGAGGGAGCGTGCAACCTCTAATATCTGCTCCAACCAAGCATTGAACGCCGTCAGGGCGGGGGCTTTTTTAAGTCTATTCGGTGCGGCAGGTCTGTCCCGGTTAGCGGGTGCGTGTCATGCCAATGCATCGACGCTCTTGAACCATCTTTCGATGATCGACTTGATAGATGTTCCACCAGAGACGGATATTTTTAACGAGTTCACAATTCGGTTCGCATCAGAAGAGATCCGCACCGAGGTCGTTTGTTGTCTGCGTAAAGCAAATATTTTTGCGGGCGTGGAAAGTGAAAACTATCCGCTCCTCAAACCGCACGAGCTTCTTGTGGCAGTCACAGAAATACACGGGCAGGAAGATTTAAAAACCTTTGTAGAAACGCTTTGCGAGGCATTGGGCGTTGATGCACCCAAGTCGATGGATTTTGCCGAAGGATGTGCCGGTGGGAGCGCTGAACTCGGCGCCCTGCTCGAGCACCCTGATTTGGAGCCCATCCCTGAAATCGGTCTTATCCGCCGGTACACAGGCTACACACGAGAGAACTTTGGTGTCGATACTGGCTCGTATCCATTGGGGTCATGTACTATGAAGTACAACCCAAAACGCAATGACGCCGTCACGGAACAAGTTGGTTTTCAAGCCCTCCATCCATTTCAGCCAAAAGATACGCTTGCAGGGCTTTCAACGATCTATTCTGAACTGCGTTCCTATATTGCAGAGATCATCGGCATGGATTGTGTTGATCTGACGCCTGCCGCTGGGGCACATGGTGAGTTGAAGGGGTTGCTTGTCGCAAGGCGTTATTTCGAGGACATCGGAGAACACCAAAGGGACGAAGTCATAATTCCAGACAGCGCCCATGGAACCAATCCTGCAAGCGCTACTATGGTCGGCTATAAATGCCGCATCGTTCCGACCCGTCCTGATGGTTTGATGGATGCCAGAGCTTTCAAGCAGGCGCTTTCGGATCGCACCGCGGTTGTGATGACAACGAACCCTTCCACTTTCGGCGTCTTTGAAGAAGAAATTGGCGATATCATCGAGTTTTGCCATGGCGCGGGAGCATTGCTGTATTACGATGGAGCAAACATGAATGCGCTTATGGGGCATACATCACCCGGTCGTATGGGCTTTGATATCGCGCATATCAACTTACACAAGACTATGTCTACTCCGCATGGTGGCGGTGGCCCGGGAGCTGGTCCGATTGGCGTAAGGGCCAAGCTTTCCAAGTATCTCGCAACTGGACTGGACCGCGCCAAAGCGGACCCAGGACTGAGGGTGAAGTTGTATTATGGTCACATTTCTGTTCTCCTGAGGGCCTATGCCTATATCCGGACCATGGGGCCTAACGGCTTGAAACAAGCTTCTGCAGATGCTGTTCTGAACGCAAATTATCTAATGAGAAAATTGCAGCCGGTCATTCCGCCTGTATTCGATCGGACATGTATGCATGAGGCGCTCTTGAATGGGGCGGATTTGCCCGTGTCCACACTAAATCTTGCGAAACGCATGATTGATTTTGGGGTTCACCCTCCAACTCTCGTTGGTGCGGGCTGCGTCTACTACGGAGAAAGCCTGTCACAAGCCATGTTGTTCGAACCAACCGAGACCGAGACCAAAGCCGATATTGATAATTTGGTATCAATTATATCAAAAATCGTCGATGAAGCTTCGGTCGACTCAACGATCGCGGAAACGGCTCCAAAATCGGGCAAAACTGCCCGCATCATCATCTAATTAAGAAGCGGCAAGGAAACTCAAAATTGTGTGGAATCTCAGGCGTAGTCGGCAGTTCTAAATTCTCCAAAGCTGATGTTGCGGGAATGATAGAATGCATTTCCTATCGTGGTCCGGACGAGCAGGATGTTGTGGAAATTGGTCCCAGTATTCTGGGGCATGCCAGATTGGCGGTGGTTGACCCAGAGAATGGTGGCCAACCCATGTCAAATACAGACGATACAGTCTGGGTGGTTTTCAATGGAGAGATCTATAATTTCGTCGAAATCCGTCAGGATTTGAAAGCGAAAGGCTACAAGTTCAAATCCCGCTGTGACACGGAAGTCTTGGTACATCTGTGGCGCGAAAAGGGCGTTGAGATGTTGCATGATCTCATTGGAATGTTTGCATTCTGCCTTTGGGATACCCGTGAAAACCGAGGGATTCTGGCGCGTGACAGGCAGGGTATCAAGCCGTGCTACCTTTTGGATTTTCCTGGCGGTGGTTTTGCGTTTGCATCTGAAATCAAGGCACTTTTTGCCCTTCCGGGTATCGAGCCCGAAATTGATGAAGTTGGCTTGAACTTAATGCACAGCTTCAATTACTGCCCGCCCCCGCGCACGTGCTATCGTGGTGTGAGCCATATGGCACCGGGTACCTATCTGGAGCTTCATGCAGATGGTTCCAGAACGGAACATCGTTACTGGTCTTGGCCATTGGGTGATGAAAAAGAGGAGTGCACAGAAGACGCGTTCTTTGAATTGCTCGATGATGCCATCCGGTTGCAGATGAGATTTGACGTGAAGGGATGTTTGTTCCTGTCGGGCGGGGTTGATAGTTCGGTTATTGCCGCACATCTTCGTCCGCGGTGGAATAGCCCAAAGATGCTCGCGTTCGGCCTTGATTGCCGCGAAGAGGGGTTTGGCGAGTATCATCTTGCCGAGCAGGTTGCGTCCACGGTTGAAGGTATTGACCTGCGCCCTGTCCAATATGATAGCAGCATAGTTCTTAATCAAATTGAAAAAGTTCTTCATCACGCAGACCAGCCGCATGGCGACTTCTCCTTTTTCCTGATCAGGATGCTGTGTGAAGCGGCACATAATGAGGGTGTGATCGTTGCGTTCAACGGTGACGGGCCAGACGAGGTTCTCTCGGGCTTTACGCATAATCAGGATTTCTTCAATACTCAAACCCGTACCAACTTCCCGCTCGGTGAATATTTCAATCGCATCTGCTTTATGCCTGAACAGAGCCGACAAAAAGTGCTGAACGAGGATTTTCGTCGGTCCTGCGAACAGCCAATCGAAGTATTTGAAGAGGTCTTGTCAGCTTGGCGCCATCTTCAGCCGATTGAACAGGTTGCTGCCTATGAATGTACGTCGCTTTCGCCGGGCAACAACCTGATCAAGACTGATAGGATGGGGGCAGGTATGTCCATCGAGGGGCGCTCGCCGTTCCTTGACCATCGGGTTTCCGAGGCTTTCGCTCGTATGCCTCATTCCCAAAAAATGAGAGATGGTGTCAGCAAGTATTTCCTCAAAAAATATGGGCTGCGTCATTTCCCTCAAGATCTGATGTTCAGAAAGAAGTCGATGCCAACCATGCCGATTGGTGAATGGATCAAGGGTCCATTGGCAGGATGGGCGGAGGACACGCTTCGGTCTCTTGATCCTGCACGCTATAATATTGCGGGAGCGCTTTCTATGTTTGCTGATCATAAATCTGGCGCCGCCAACCATACACGAGAGTTGCGAACGCTGTTGATGAGCGCGACCTGGACGAACAAATTGCGTAAGAGCTGACAGAATGCGTTGCTGTGTCCGGAATTCCAGTTTTTCCGGAAGGGCGCAGGGAAGAGATTGTGGCTTTCGTGTTTGTATATATGACGTTTGATTTGTTCCAAGGGGTGTAAAATATTCCTCCAGATTGTGAATTTTAGAGAGAATGACTGAAACTAGCACCAGAAAAAACAAGCATTCTCTTGACTTGTTGATGATCGTCGACGACGCGGCGATCGCTTCATACGTTTCCGAACGCGGGGTGGATAAATTGTTTGTGGATCTCGAGACCCTTGGCAAAGAGGAACGCCAAGGCCATCTCGATACCGTGCGCTCTGTTCAAACTCCGGAGACACTCACCACAATACGCGAGGCTGTTCCTGACGCTCATGTGCTGGTTAGGGTCAATCCGCTCCATCAGAACAGCCTTGCCGAAATAGACGATGTTGTTGCGCGCGGTGCCGATAGTGTGATGCTTCCTATGTTCCGCGATGCAGATGCTCTGGCCCGATTTCTTGATTATCTGGGAGGTCGAGCAATTCCGCTGCCCTTGTTCGAGACGCAGGGGTCGTTGGACTCGCTTGGGGCGATCTTGCAACGTGGCGGTTTCAAGACGGCTCATATAGGGTTGAACGATCTGCACATAGATCGCGGAGACTCTTTTATACTTGAGCCTCTGGTGGACAAGGTTTTGGATGAGCCTTGCCGTGCATTCCAAGAGGCTGGAGTTGATTTCGGCATCGGCGGAATCGCCCGAGCTGGGGAAGGAGCAGTACCTCCCGAACTGCTATTGGCCGAACACGTACGCCTTGGGTCGTCTGCAGCGATTTTGTCCCGTTCATTTCATCGACAGGCGTCTAGTCTGGATGAGCTTGCAAAAATGGATTTTTTTTCTGAAGTAGCAAAGATTCATGATGTATATAGCTCGATCTCGTCACTTTCGAATGAGGCTCTTGTTGAGCTGTGTGGACAAGTATTACAGTCAATTAATTGTGTAATTAGAAGCAAGAAGTAGACTATTAATGCTATACAATTTTCGTGATGATAGAGGTTGGGCTCTTGCAGTATTTTTCTGTTTGGCGGTTCTCGTTATATCGGGTGTTGCCTGGCTCGAGCTTTGGTCACAGGTAAGGCATTTTTGGTACGCGGATTGGGAAAATTTCGGCTGGACTGAAGCAAACGGATACGATTATCCCCCTCCAGTTTTTGGCTCTGGCATTGAGCTTACGGACGATGCTTTGGCACGTAGCGACGGATATGTAGAACACTCCCATTTTTTGAGACGATTGATTACCTATCCCTTTTTCTGGGTTGGTCTTCAGTTGGGAATTAATCCGCATATCGTCTATTCAATGGCTTTACCAATTTTTACTTCCCTGACTTATTTTCTGGCAGCTCGAATAGCGGCGTTCTGTAGCGGTAAGGCTCTGTCTACCATGGGTCTAATTTTTCTGCTTCCGATCGCAGGCTTGTTTGTATTCATGCATGGCAGGATGCCACTCGCTTTTTTGGGATACGCTTTGGTAACTTGGACGGTTTTGTCGGAAGGGGATATCTGGCAGCCGCAAAAGGTTTTGATTGCGACCTTGGGCATCTTCATTTCTGCGGTCAGTAGCGGGACAATGTTGGTCTGTCTTTTTATTTTCTTCATGTTTTGCACTATCACGGCGTTTGTTCAAAAAACGCTCAAGCCCTTTGTCGGTATGCTTTTTGTAGCGGCGATATTCTACATTCCAATTGAATCCGCTGTGATCAAAGTGGTTCTTTTTTACGGCGGCGGGCTGCAGGGAGCGATACTCACATTGAGCCATGGTTTCGGATCCGTGTTCTTTGTCTTTGATAGCATTGTGTTGTCGTTGCTTGTCGTTTTGGGTTTCTTGATTGTGGTTTTTCTTATCTTCTATGCGTTGCTGGTCTTGACAGGTTCATGGAAGGTACCGTTGTTGACTATCGTTACAGCCAGTATCGGCGCATTCGGCTTTTCGATTTTGGCTCTTGCTCTTTTCTCGGGCACCGTAATGTTGGTGGTCATTCTGGAGTCGTCTAGGGCATCACAGCTCGGGTCGTGGCTGGTTTCCAAACTTGCTGGTTAGGGTCGGCCTCTGGAGGGTGCGTGTAATTTTCATCTGCTTGCAGAGGCTGATTTGATGGTGGACATACGGTTTTGAACGACCCAACAGCATGTCGTATGGGCAGTTTAGGTTCCAATTCGCTCTGCGCTGCCGCTGGGCTGGAAAACGAGAAGGACGTGAATCGATGGGCGATCTTGGAAAACGGATGTTCGATATTCTGCTCTCGGCAGTCTGCTTGTCTTTGTTTGCGATCCCCTTTCTTTTGATAGCTGTAGCCATTCGAGTTCAGGACGGAGGGCCAGCTTTTTTTCGACAGGATCGTATTGGTCGCGACGGTCAGATTTTTGAGATGTTTAAGTTCAGGTCAATGGTGCAAGACGCTGCGAAGCATGGCAGCTATATGACCGCAGAGGGAGACCCGCGTGTGACTTCGATAGGGCGGTTCTTGCGCAGAACTTCATTGGATGAACTACCGCAATTGCTCAATGTCTTCCTCGGAGACATGTCCTTGGTTGGACCTAGACCTGACGTGCCCCAACAGCAGGAGCTCTACACCGCGAGCGATTGGAAAAAGCGCCATTCTATTCAACCCGGGATAACGGGGCTTGCACAGGTTAGGGACCGTTCACAAGCAACTTTCGAAGCAAGACTATCAAGTGATTTAGAATATGTTGACCGACGCTCCCTTGTGCTTGATCTTAAGATACTGTTGAAGACTGCTAGGGTTGCAACACGCAGCTTTTAGGGCGGCGCTCAATAACATTGTATGCAATGGTCTAGCGTTGTAGGAAAACCGAGAAAACCAAGAGAGCGACACTGTGGCAGCAAGAAATCTTAGACTGGTTGCACGGCTGGATATCAAGCGTGAACATCTTGTTAAAGGTATCCAGCTGGAGGGGTTGCGAAAGCTAGGCGCGCCCAATGATTTCGCACGTCGATACTATGAACAGGGTATCGATGAAATCATTTATATGGACATAGTTGCTTCGCTGTATGAACGAAATTCTATTTTGCCTGTTATTGAACGTGCCGCCGAGAACATTTTTGTACCCTTGACTGTTGGGGGCGGCATCAGGTCGCTTGAGAATGTCCGCGATGCTCTTGGTGTTGGAGCTGACAAGGTTGCGGTCAACACAGCTGCATTGCGTCGTCCCGAGTTGATTTCTGAAATTGCCGAAACTTACGGTTCGCAGTGCATGGTTTTGTCTATCGAGGCAAAGCTTCGCAATGGTGGTGGCTGGGAGGCCTATTATGACATTGGCCGCGAACATTCGGGGCGTGATGTCATCGAATGGGCTGTTGAGGGAGAGAAGCGAGGCGCAGGGGAGATCCTTGTTACCTCGGTTGACAAGGAAGGTGGCAAGAGTGGAATGGATACAGATCTTATCCGAGCCATTTCGGAAACAGTCTCTATCCCTGTAATGGCCTCAGGAGGGATTGGAACTATCGAGCATATTGCCGATGTCGCGACGAACACAAAGGTTGATGCGATCGCGATGGCGCATGTGCTTCACTACGATGCTGTGGCACTGCACGATATCCGAGAATGGGCCGCTGGAGAGCAAAGCTTGGAGGTTCGTCCGTGAAGGCTGTTTCAGTTCTTTCTTATGGAGTTGGAAATATCAAAAGTGTTGCCCGCGCGCTCGAAGCGACCGGCGCATCTGTAAGCTTGATTGCGACGCCTGAAGAGGTCTTGACCGCTGAAAGATTGGTGTTGCCCGGGGTGGGGGCATTTTCGGCCTGTTCGAACAGCCTGAAAGCAAATGGCCTGTGGGATCCTATTGTTGAGTACCTTTCGAGCGAAAAGCCGTTTTTGGGCATTTGTGTCGGGATGCAGCTGCTGTTCGAAAAAAGCGAAGAATTCGGTGAGTTCAGCGGCTTTGGGGTGGTCAAAGGGCGCGTCTGCCGTCTTCCGAAGAGGGAGAACTCCAAAATTCCCCTTGTCGGCTGGAAGCAGATCAAACCCATACAGGACACGCCACTTTTTGATAAATCCAATGCCGGTCAGTATTATTTTGTCCATTCTTTTGCAGGTGTGTGCGAGGATGATAATGACTGTCTGGCGACCTATGACTATGCTGGTGTATCGGTAACTGCTGCGGTCAAGCGCGGGGCGGTTATGGGCACGCAGTTCCACCCCGAGAAAAGCGCGGCAGCAGGGCTGCAATTGCTGTCGAGATTCCTAGAGTTATGAATGCACCGCTCCGAAAAATAGCATTCGTCTCAACAGCGCGAAGCGACTACAATACCATGTTTCCGGTTATGCGGCGGGCATCGGGTGATCCGCAAATAGAAGCCCAGATTATTGCGGCGGGAATGCACACGGTTTCTGAATTCGGAGAAACGTGGCGCGAGTTCGAAAAAGATGGTCTGACTATTTCCAAAAAAGTAGATTATTTGAATTCCAGTGATGTACCGGGAGAATTCTCCAAGGAACTTGGTCGCGGTGTTGAAGAATTTACCGAAGCATTCCTTGACCTTAAGCCAGACATTGTTTGTGTTTCTGGTGATCGCATTGAAAATCTATCACTTTTTGTGGCAGCAACGGCCCTCGGGTTGCCGATAGCACATATGTGTGGAGGAGATCTCACAGAGGGCGCAATCGACAACCAAATACGTCATGTGATGACCAAGCTGTCTCATTTACATTTTGTGTCTATGCCGGAACATGCGCGCAGGGTCATCCAGTTGGGCGAGGAACCTTGGCGCGTTGTTCTGACGGGTGATGCTGCAATAGATATTATTGTCGAACGGAAACCCATGCCTCGAAATCACATCGAGGCGGAGTTGGGCTTGGCGTCAGGCGAACCTTTTTTCCTGTCGACCTATCACCCGCAAACACTAGGCGAGTCGAAAGCCGTGGATCAATACCGCAATCTGCTTGCGGCTTTGGCTGATATCCCCGAGCGGCCCGTAATGATCTACCCGAATATAGATCCGGGCTTCCAGCAACTTGTTTCAATGTTGGAGCACTTCAAAGACCGCCGTCCGGACGTTATCCTTCGCAAGTCTTTTGAACGAGATCTTTTTTACGGTCTAATGAGCCATGCAGAGTTCATGATCGGGAACTCGTCATCCGGTTTATGGGAGGCACCAAGTTTTGCGCTGCCATCTATCAATATTGGCGAGCGTCAGGCGGGGCGGGGCCGCGGAGACAATGTCATCGATGTTACAGGTCTTGAGTTGACGTCCATCACACAAGCAATACAGAAGGCACGTGATCCTTCGTTCCGCAAGAGCCTGGCAGGTATGAAAAATCCTTATGGCGAAGGCAAAGCGGCTGCTATCACAATTGAGACACTTAAATCCGTGCCTTTGGACGCTGCTCTTTTGTACAAAAAATTCTTTGAAATTGAATTTGATCCGTTGCTTCTTGGAATGAAGGGGAATTTTTGATGGATCAGGTATGGGAAGAGTTGCATTCGACACGTGATTGGGGGAAATACCCTGCCGAAGACCTGATCCGCAGGGTTATGCGGCATGTGCGCGCTCGCGAGGACCGAGAAAAGACATCGGTTCTCGAACTGGGGTGCGGCGCCGGGGCGAATTTATCGTTCTTCATTGCGGAAGGGTTCCAAGTGACCGGTATTGATGGTGCGCCGTCAGCAATCGGGAATGCCAAGACACGTTTGGCACCAATGCTGTCCAAGGGGCAAACTCTTGATTTGGAGGTTTGCTATTTTGAGAATATTGATTTTCCCCAAGCATCTTTCGATTTGATTGTGGATTATTTGGCAATCTATGCGAACCGCCTCGATTTGATCCAGACTGTGTATTCAAAAGCCAAACGACTGCTCAAACCAGAGGGTAGATTTTACACTCGAGTTTGGGGAAGCGCATGTGACGGGGCCGGAACAGGGCATATTATTGAACCGGGCACCTCCGAGAATCCGACGAGTGGTCCTTGCAAGGATATGGGCGTTTCCCATTTTTTCTCGCTCGAAGAGTTACAGGATCTATTCTCTGATTGGTCAGATGTCGAAATCACACGCTTTACCACGGAAGCGGATGACAAGAGCACGTTCTGGGAGGAATTTGTGGTTTGGGCGAAGCCATGAACGATCCGGTTTTGTCTTCTGCCCGGGATCTCCTTCTTGCGATGCCCAATGTCGGGAAAGTCCGTGTGCTTGGCGCTCCCCTCGAGACATGTTCGGACCCTGACATGCCTCGCCTTTTGTCCCCGGAACTGGAAGCCGCACTATCCTCGTGCGATGCGCTCAACAGGGATATGACAAGAGAACTGATCCTCGCTCTGGATGTTATGGCTGTTGTACAGGTCGACACACCTGGAAGGACATTTGATGATAGAATTCAAAAGATTTCTGGAAATCTTAGAGAGAAATTCACTCGTCGCTACAAGACTTCCCCCTATGCAGAAGCCTAATCGTCGTTCTTCTTTGCAAGAATGAATATTTGTCCCTGAGTCAGGTTTTCGCTGACTGAGCCGTTTTCATAGTCGACAGAGAGAGCCTGTTCGACATCGAATCCAGCAGTCTCTAACAGATCCCTCAGCTCTTTGGGTGTGAAAAAATGTCCCGAAGCTGGGTAATTGCGTCCGTCAATTTTCCAGGTGAATTTCACATCGCCCCTACTGTCATCGCGCCAGAGTGAGTCAATGCAGCGCCGGAACAATGAACGAAAAAAACCGTATCCCACATAATGGCGGTTGTTCACGTCTATGCAAAGTGGAGCGTTGGGTTTAAGCGCTCTGTGAATATCCTTGAGAACGGCAATTCGCGCTTCTGTTCCCGGTATGTGACCAAGAACGTTCCAAAGGCATACTGCTAAGTCAGCACGCGGCACCTCCGATGCCCAATCGCTTTCGTCAACTTTGAAAACGGCGGAGGCTTGACCCAAGGCACGGCATTGCTTGACCATTTCCGCACTTATGTCGGCTTGGTACAGCTCTTTGCCCGACAGCTCCCTGAAAAGAGCGGCACCACGAACACCATCGCCAGAGCCGTAATCAAGCAAAATACCGGTCTTGTTCTTGAACCGTTCGGTGATGAGGTTGTCGACGGCCCGAATATACGCAGCCTTGCCTTCCGAGTACGCGCGGTACTCTTTTGCGAAGGCGTCATAGATTTCAGCAGTGTTACTCGTCGGATCTGTCAAAAATCGCTCCACTGCAAAGGGGCGTCACGTTCCAAGTCTCTCTTCAGGATGCGGCCCAATACCATGTCAAGATACTTCGGTTCCATCCCATTTGCGGGACGTTTGAGCGCTACGTCATCTAAAGACAGAATATGGCCAGCTTTCAAGTCATGGCGGGCAACGATGGATTTTCGAATAAGTGGTCTTTGAGGTATTTCTGATGGCACTGGCCGTTTGATTCCATCGCCGATCATGGCGTTGGCCTCAGCCATTCCTTGAACCATTTGACGCAATTCTTGAGGTTCTATGGATGCAGAATGGTCCGGACCGTCCATAGTCCTGTCTAGTGTGAAGTGTTTTTCAATTGCGCATGCGCCCATGCTTGACGCAATAATCGGGGCAAGAATTCCGCTTGTATGATCCGAATACCCAACTGGATAACCAAAGGCACGTGCCATGGTTTCCATGGCTCGTAGATTTATTTCTGACGCTGGAGCCGGGTACTCTGAAACGCAATGGAGTAGCACGAGTTCAGCCCCGGGGCGGGCCTCTTCAATCACGCGCACGGCCGCTGCAACTTCCTCAAGATTACTTGCGCCTGTAGACAGTATCATATCGACGCCGGATTTTGCGATTTCCGCAAGGAATGGATGCGCGGTAACTTCGGAAGAGGCAATCTTGATCGCCTGAACACCCAGGCCGTTTATGAGGAAATCAAGGCTCTTGGGTTCGAAAGCCGTGCACAGAAAGGGCATGCCGTTGGCGTGGCAGAAGTCTCGCATCGTCGTCAGCTGCTGATGTGAAAGTTCCAGTGCCTTGGCCATTTCCAATTGGCCTCCGGTCTCACCTGTGGTCACCTTCTGGTAGGCTGCTTTCTCAGCGTGTATCGATATTTCTTCCGCTGCAATGAAAGCCTGAAATTTTACGATATCCCCGCCCGCTGCTTTGATTTCAAGAACAAGCTGGCGTGCTATGTCGAGATCACCATTATGATTAACACCGATTTCAATAATCGAATTGGTTCTTTTGCTGTTGGAAAAATCTATTTCTGTAGTTCCAAATCTCATGTGTCAGGCCCGGTATCGAGGAAAAAAATCAGTTTCTTTTGGCTCGCCAAAGAGACGTTTCTCACGTTCTTTTGTCTCATCTGTCAGTTGGTGGAATGCCTCACCACTAAACACTCGGCTATACTCGTAGAGTGGTAAAGTCGACCCGCAAAACGAGTTTTTGAACTTGAACAGCGTGTCATGACCATTTGTACGGCCACCGCCCATGTGAAACCGCGTGAACCCTGCGGATTTAGCCCACAGCATTGAGTCAAACAAAAGCAGCGGCATGGGATTGAGCGAACGCGCCGCAATATCCGAGCAGGAAAAGTGATAATACACGGTGTTGTAGAGGTGGATGTGGAAGACGCTTGCTACAATTTTGCCAGAATACCACGCGTGAAAGAATGTGACGTTTTCGCGACCAAGAGCATCCCGGCAGTTCTTGAAATAGTTGTATGGAAAATGCCAAAACTCCGTCGCGCCGACATTCTTCATTGTCTCAATATAACGTCGGTAGAAGTCGTCGAATTCTTCATCCGAATTGTCGCCAACCAGAACCCTAACGCCGCGCTTGCGCGCGCTTAAAACGGCCTTCCTTTGCCTGTCTTCAATTGAAGCCCAAAGATCTGTTACGGACTTCGACAGGTCCGCGTTGACGACTTCCTTGCGCAGGTTCAGACGTCCATTCGATGGAAGCGCGTCTCGTTGGAACTCCGAAAAGAAAGGGTGAATGAGGCAATATTCGCTTACGCACCCCGCACGCTCCGCCCAGTCCGATACAGCTTTTTGAAATTTGTCAACGTGGTCTGCTGTGGGGGTATCAGCAAATATCGGACCACCATAGCCATAGACAGAAGTGATATCCGTCAGCTTGCTGTTCGGGATAATGCGCTGCAAGACGGGCTGCCATATCACGCCGCGTTCGGTTTCGAAAAGAAGGCATAACGGCTTGTGGCCATATGTGTCTTCGTAAATTCGCATGTAATCAGGATGGAAATGGATATCGCGCCTTTCGGGTGGGAGCATATTCATCAGCTCTAGCCACCTTGCACGAGGCGCACCGCTGGCCGTCAACACTTTTAAATCTGTAGTCAACGAATGGCTTCCCGTGTCTTTCGCCTCCATTAACAAGCGAAACATTCCCGTACAATAGCTGCATTGCGAAATCTGATGTGCTTAAAAAGGGATGGCCAGAATTGACTCTGTTAAAGGCTTGATGGAAGACCGTGTGCATGGAAAATCCGATCCTTTTCGTGACATATGGCGGTGGCCATGTTCATATGGTTATCGCTGTGGCCAAGGTCCTTGCTCAAAGGGAGAATGCGCCACCAATCAAGGTCCTTGGGATGCCGGCAGCCTCGGAAAGGTTGCGGTCGGCAGG
>JBGCFS010000213.1:0-34045 GCA_045107035.1 Hyphomicrobiales bacterium | reverse complement strand
AAGCGTCCCTTTCAAGGGTGGCGGTATTTGCGGGGAGAAGATGCACCAGCAGATATTACCGCTGATGCGCAGTCTTTAAAGGATATGCCGGACGAAATGCGAGAAGAACTTTTGGAGCTTGGTTTGCTCTAAGAGCTTTCTCAGTTGTCGCCGAAGGTAATGTCCACAGCTTGCATGCCGTCAGGATTATAGCAATCCAACACAAGCTTCCTCATTGGCATTGTGTGCCGTCGTGCGCGTGCACCGTGGCTGCGCAGGAAGTTCACCATGTCACTTGGTTTTCTTGCAAGACCGGCAAGTTTGAACCGAGGCATATCCAGCGATATTGCTTGGTCGTATACTTCTTCAATCCGGTCTGTCAGTGAGCGTGCTGTCGGTTGTTCTGCTCGGGTTCGCAGAGGAAAGGTTTCATCCAGAAGCATATTCAAATCCCTGTTTACGCATTACTTGTAGGCGACTTGGCTTTTTTCTATCTCAAAGCCAGGCAGTTAAAGTCTTTTTTCTGTAGGTAATCGCAGGCGTTTCGAGCGGCTTTCTTGCCTTTGAAGCCGGCAAATCGCGCGCGGTGGAGGGTTTGTCCCCTGCTAATTACCGGTTCGGTAAAGGGTACTTTTCCACGTAGATGCCGAGTTCCGACATCCATTGCACTGCCTAATAATATGTTGGCTGCTTCTTCGCTTGGCACAGCGCCAATCTGAATTTGCCAACCCTCGGGCAGGTCCGCCTTGTCATAATCGTCAGCACTACCAACTTCTGGTTCTTGATCCACAGGTGATTTTGAGATGCTGGCTGTAATGATTTCATCGGGTCGTATCTGTGGGAGACGGTTGCCTTCAGCAGCATCCGCAGCAACGTTACGAGACCGTGGTAGCGGTATGGACCTGCTGGCAACCAATGGTGTTTTGCGGCTGCCGGTAGATGCTGACTTCAAATAGCGACCAATAAGGTCTTTCATATGCGCATCGCGGGTTCTGCCTGTACGGCCACCCATAACCACCGCTACAATGTGGCGGTTGCGCTGCTTAACAGATGTAACAAGATTGAACCCGGAAGCCCGAATGTATCCGGTTTTGATACCGTCAACACCTTTTACGCTGCCAAGAAGGCGGTTGTGATTACGGTACTTCTTACCCTTGTATGAGAATGAGCGGGTAGAGAAATATTTGTAGTATTTCGGGAAACGATCCTGAATGGCCATACCAAGCTGAGCCATATCACGCGCTGTCGTGCGTTGGCCTTTGTTCGGCAAACCAGAGGCATTTTTGAAGGTCGTTTTCTTCATACCAATAGAACGCGCTTTTTTGGTCATCATGCGCGCAAATTTGCTTTCGGTGCCGCCGATGTGTTCTGCGACAACAACTGCAACATCGTTCGCAGATTTGGTAACCAAAGAGCTGATGGCGTCTTTAACGCGAATTGTGCTGCCAACTTTCAAGCCGAGTTTGGAAGGGGCCTGTCCTGCTGCTCGCTTAGAGACTTTCATTCGGGTGTTAAGACTTGAGCGACCTGCCTCCAGCTCACCAAAGAGCATATATAAGGTCATAATCTTGGTAAGCGAAGCGGGATAACGCAAATTGTTCGCGTTGTCCGAGTATAGAATTTTTCCGGTTTTTACATCAATTACGATGCCAGCATATTTGGAGTTCGCCGTAGCTGTCGTGCTCAGTGATACAGAGCTGACAAGCGTAACCATGGCTGCAGCAAAAGCTGCTTTGCCAAGTTTGGCCAGAGAATAGTTAATGCTGGAGTACACACTCTTTAACACGATTTGCACCCATCCTTAAATCAACGGTTGGTCGGCTTGTACTTGTGAACCCCGTGATTTGTTCATCATCGTGGCTCAAACGTGGCACAGGAACTCCCTGGTACCTATTCGTTCAAATTTTCATCAAATTACAACAAACAGGGTTACGAAACTGTAAAGCATGCTTGGATTTTCTTGGGTTTGAAGCTTGTGGAAAGAAATTTGTGCATCGCACAAAAACTTCTGGACAATTTATGTTGCGCTGCATATATGTGAGGTAAGCGATCGACGCGATACATAATTCAAGGAACAAAATCATGATGCAGAACATGGAAGACGTACAAAAATTGGCTAAAGAAAACTTGGACCTGGCTACAGAGAACATGTCCACTGTTTCTAAGTCTGTTCAGGCAATTGCTACCGAAACAGCTGATTACGCGAAAAAGACTTTCGATGAGGGCTCACAAGCCGCTGAGAAAGCTCTGGGCGCTAAAAGCCTCGACAAATTTGTTGAAGCACAAAGCGAATATGCAAAAAGCGCTTACGAAGCACACGTAAGTGAAATGAATAAGCTTGGCGAAATGTTCATGGATCTGTCCAAAACAATGTTCAGCCCAGTTGAAACAGCATTTGCTCGTTTCGGAAAATAATCTGCGGCACTACCCTCCCTAAGTTGAATGTTTAAGTTCAACTCGTTGAAGCCAGTCCTGCCAGGACTGGCTTTTTGCGTTTTAAGGGTCTTTTAATCAATTGACCCCGGCCTATATAACTAATCCGAAGGCACACAATGGTGTGTCATATTAATATGTGACTATCAGCCCCTTGGCATCTTCTCCTGAAAGCATGTACGCTCTTTGAAAATGAACAGGAAAGTGACCCGTTTGAATGAAGCACTCTTTGGGGTGTCCAATTACGGTCCCAATAGTTTTAAGGCATATGGCAGCGATTTTACTATGACCAAACCAAATCGCGGCAACTCAGATGATGACTTTGGTGATGACTCTGGAACTGTTGTTGTTACCAAAACGAAGCCGAAAGTTAAAAAGCCAAACCTCTACAGAGTTTTGCTTTTAAATGATGATTTCACGCCGATGGAATTTGTTGTGCATGTCTTGCAGCGTCTCTTTAACAAGACGATTGATGAGGCAACGCAGATTATGCTGCATGTGCATCAAAATGGCGTGGGAGAATGTGGTACTTTTACCTACGAAGTGGCCGAAACTAAGGTTACACAGGTAATGGATCTTGCAGCTAAACATCAGCATCCGCTGCAATGTGTTATGGAAAAGAAGTGAGGAATTAACTTGCCGTCCTTTTCAAGAAGTCTGGAAAAAGCCCTTCACAACGCTCTTGCGCAAGCAAGTGAGCGCCGTCAGGAATATGCTACGCTTGAACATCTGCTTCATGCGCTGACCAATGACGCCGATGCGGCAGCAGTTATGCGCGCCTGCGGAGTGGATTTGGACCTGCTCCGCCGCAATTTGTTGGAGTACATCGACACAGAGCTGACGAATCTCGTTGCGGATGCTGACGTGGACACCAAGCCGACATCTGGTTTTCAACGGGTAATTCAACGTGCCGTGATTCACGTGCAGTCCTCTGGCCGCGAGGAAGTGACTGGCGCCAATGTGCTGGTTGCGATTTTTGCCGAGCGCGAAAGTCACGCTGCCTATTTCCTGCAAGAGCAGGACATGACTCGTTATGACGCGGTTAATTATATCAGCCATGGAATTGCAAAACGCCCAGGCATGTCCGAGCAGCGTCCGGTTTCGGGTACTGAGGATGAAGATGCAGCTACTGTTGAATCAGAAGAGGGTGATGACAAGAAGACCCCAGATGCATTGTCCGCTTATTGCGTCGACCTGAATGAAAAAGCTGCTGCTGGAAAGGTCGATCCCTTGATTGGCCGCGATAGCGAAGTTCAACGTGTTGTTCAGGTACTTTGTCGTCGACAGAAGAACAATCCGTTGCTTGTTGGTGATCCAGGTGTTGGTAAAACTGCAATTGCTGAAGGCTTGGCAAAACGCATCGTGGATGGTGACGTGCCTGAAGTGCTTTTGGCCGCGACAGTGTTTTCCCTCGATATGGGAACGCTGTTGGCAGGAACACGCTACCGCGGTGATTTTGAAGAACGCTTAAAACAAGTGATGAAAGAAATCGAAGAATATGAGGGAGCCATCCTATTCATCGATGAAATTCATACCGTAATCGGAGCTGGCGCGACTTCTGGCGGTGCAATGGATGCATCTAACCTTTTGAAACCAGCACTTGCTGCCGGTTCTATGCGTTGCATTGGCTCCACGACTTATAAGGAATATCGTCAGTTCTTCGAAAAAGATCGTGCATTGGTTCGGCGTTTTCAGAAAATTGACGTGAGTGAGCCCACAATTCTTGATGCGATCGACATTCTGAAGGGACTGAAGTCTCGTTACGAAGATCATCATAAGGTGCGCTACACTAATGATGCACTGAAGGCCGCTGTGGAATTGTCTGCCCGTTACATCAACGATCGAAAGCTTCCTGATAAGGCTATTGATGTTATTGATGAGACGGGTGCGTCACAAATGTTGGTGCCCGCGAGCCGCCGTAAGAAAACGATCAATGTGAAACAGATCGAAGATACGATTGCGACGATGGCGCGGATCCCACCGAAATCTGTATCTAAAGATGACTCAGAGACATTGCGTGCGCTGGACATAAACCTAAAGCGTGTTGTTTACGGCCAGGACGATGCTCTGGATGCCTTGGCTTCAGCTATTAAATTATCGCGGGCAGGGCTACGCGATCCTGAGAAGCCAATTGGCAATTACCTGTTTTCCGGTCCAACCGGCGTTGGCAAGACTGAAGCCGCTAAACAGTTGGCCTCACTTATGGGCGTGGAACTGTTGCGCTTCGATATGTCTGAATACATGGAGCGACACACCGTCTCGCGTTTGATTGGTGCGCCTCCTGGCTATGTCGGGTTTGATCAAGGTGGATTGCTTACAGATGGTGTGGATCAGAATCCACACTGCGTGCTCTTACTTGATGAAGTTGAGAAAGCACATCCAGATCTGTTTAACATCCTGTTGCAGGTCATGGATCATGGCAAGCTGACAGATCACAATGGCAAGCAGATTGATTTCCGCAATGTCGTGATCATTATGACCACCAATGCAGGTGCGTCAGAAGCAGCCAAGAATGCAATCGGCTTTGGATCTACGAAGCGGGAGGGTGACGATATGGAGGCCATCAACCGTCTCTTCACACCTGAGTTCCGCAATCGTTTGGATGCTATCATTCCATTTGGCAGCCTTCCGCGCGAAGTTGTCTACAAGGTTGTCGACAAGTTTGTTATGCAGTTGGAAGCCCAACTTGAGGATCGCGGCGTTACGTTTGAACTTTCAGACAGTGCGACCGCCTGGTTGGCTGATGCTGGCTATGATGTGCTAATGGGCGCGCGTCCGCTGGCACGTATCATCCAAGAGAATATTAAGCGTCCACTTGCTGAAGAAATTCTGTTCGGTGCCCTCCAAAAAGGTGGCACTGTTAAAGTGGATACAAAGGAAAATGCTGACGGCAAAACGGTTTTAGATTTAAATGTTGTAGAGACAATACCCGTTAAACCGAAAAAAGAACCGACACCCGCGAAAGCGCGCAAACGAGCGCCTGCGAAGGCAAAGTCTGCGGGTAAGAAACCTGGCGGCGGCACAGGATCTGTTCCAAAGGTTCCTTTGCCAGCCAAATAATCCACTTAAAAGCCGCGTATTCGACGCGGCTTTTTTGTGCGCACAGCTCTATCTCATGCTATCGAAGATAAATGGATTCCGACTCTCCAAATTCAACTCCAGAACAGCCAACCAATGATGAAAACATAAGTCGTTGGGGATGGTATTTACGTGGTGTGCGCGGCATCATATCTGTTCCTGCATTCATTTTGATGATGAGTTTTGTTGGCTTCGGTGCCTTAGCGCGTGAAGCCGGGATGAGCGTGTCTGAGGCGGCGTTTTCGACCGCGGTTGTTTGGGCCTTGCCAAGTCAGGTGGTTCTGGCGGGTTCCATTGCCGCAGGAACAAGTTTGGGCCTCATTGCGGTGGCTGTTGCCTTGGCGTCTGTACGCATGACCCCAATGGTGGCCGCGTGGGTTCCCATTGTACGTGGGCCTAAAAGCACCAGGCTTTCTTTGGTATTGATGTCGCATTTTGTTGCGATTACCGCATGGATTGTTTCCATGAACAGATTGCCAACTATGCCTCGCGAGGGGCGTGGAGCATATTTCGTAGGCTTTGGCTCTACTCTGACGATTTGCAATACCGGCATTACAGTTCTCAGTTTCATACTTGCTGGTGAGTTGTCTGATGTATGGCGTGGAGCCTTGTTGTATCTGACACCAATTTACTTTTTGACATCGCTTACTGCCGCCGCTCGATTTCGATCAGACCAATTGGCCATGCTATTTGGTCTCATTCTGGGGCCGCTTGTTTTTATCTCTGGAGTTCAATTGGATTTGTTGTGGACTGGGCTTCTTGGCGGAACCTTGGCATTCTTTGTCGCAAAGGCCATTGAGAAGCGGAGGCAAACCACATGAGTTTGACCTATGCTAGTCTCGATGCCTGGTGGTGGCCGTATGTGTTTATTTTGCTGGCTGGCTCGCTGCCGACAAATATCTGGCGTTGGCTGGGCGTATTTGCGGGCAGGGCGCTTAGAGATGATTCTGACATGCTCCATTGGGTCAAGGCTGTTGCCACAGCGCTCATTGCAGGCGTAATATCAAAGCTTATTTTGTTTCCAACAGGCCCACTGGGCGATGCACCACTTTTGTTGCGGCTTGGTGCAACGCTTGTTGGCATGGCTGCCTTTTGGTTTGCCAATAAGAGCATTCTCATTGGTGTTTTGTCAGCGGAAGCGGTTTTGCTTTCAATGCTGCTATTCTAACTAAGTTCCGCTCGGATTTTTGCAGCATGTTCGGCAAGTAAATCGGGAGATGCCATATCGCCTGTGTGGGGGCGTAAAGCGACACCTTCATGGCGTGGAATAACGTGGACGTGGGTGTGAAATACGACCTGTCCACCTGCGCTCTCTGAGAATTGCTGCAAAGTAATTCCATCCGCATCAAAGGCGTTCATCTGAGCTTTAGCAACCTTTTGTGCCGTTGCCAGAACTGCGGCAAGGTTGTCTGCATCAATATCCAATAGGTTCCGAGAAGGAGCTTTTGGCAGAATAAGCGTATGTCCATCTCCGCGAGGCATTATGTCCATAATTGCTATGGTTTTTTCGTCTTCGAAGATTTTTTCGCACGGCAGTTCACCACGCAAAATTTTTGCGAAAATATTTTCTGAATCATATGCTGTCATAGCGTTCCTTTATCGGACTTTTTAAATGGTGCATGTGCCGCCAAAGCTTCTTGCTCCATTTTCACATGAAGACGTTCTTGTTCCAAATAATTTTCCACGGCTCGTCTGAAGCCAGGATTGGGTATCCAGTGCGCGGAGTGTGTCGTTGTTGGCACATATCCGCGAGCAAGCTTGTGGGCACCCTGTGCACCAGCCTCCACGGATTTATAGCCATTATTGATCGCCCAATCGATTGCTTGATGGTAGCAAAGCTCAAAATGAAGGAATGGATGATCTTCAAGACAGCCCCAATTCCGACCATAAACGGTTTCGGATCCTATGAAATTCAAGGCGCCAGCGATGTAGCGCCCCTCGCGCTTTGCCATAATCAAAAGAACACGATCAGCCATTCTTTCATTGATAAGGGAGAAAAATTTACGGGTTAGATATGGTGTGCCCCATTTGCGGTTTCCCGTATCGATGTAAAAGTCGAAGAAAATATCCCAATGTTCCTCGGTCAGGTCACTTCCAGTGAGGTGCTCAATGTCAATGTCATTCTCCAAAGCCTTACGTCGCTCTTTTCGCAAGGCTTTTCGCTTGGAGGAAGAAAGCGCGGCCAAGAAGTCGTCATAGGTGGTGTAATCGTTGTTTTGCCAATGGAACTGTTGATCTGTGCGCCGTAAGAATTCCTTTTCAGACAATGAGGACCACTCACGCTCTGTTAGGAATGTGAGATGTGCAGAAGAGGCCTCATATTGCGCCGTTACCTGCTGAATGGCCGCCGACAAAAGAGCTTCAATTTTATTGCGTCGATGAAGGTCGCGAACCAGCAGACGTCTTCCTGTTACCGGTGTGAATGGCACAGAGATTTGCAGTTTTGGATAATAATCTCCGCCCGCACGCTCATATGCGTCTGCCCAACCGTGGTCGAATACGTACTCACCTTGGCTGTGAGTTTTAAGATACGCAGGGACGACAGCAAGAGGTGCCTCGCCCGGCGTCTCCAGTACAAGGTGCCTAGAGTACCAACCGGTCTCGGGAATGGCCGATCCAGATTCCTCTAAGGACCACAAATAATCATAAGATAAGAACGGGTTATAGGGCAGTTCTTGAGAAGGTGATTCAAGTGGCCGCTCACTTTGCCACCCCGGATTTGCACATGCGTCCCATTCTTCTCGCGCAATCTCAGACAGGCTGGAAAGAACGCGAACGCTGTTTGGGAGTTCAGATGTTGTTGGATCAGTTGCCATGGCTTCCTTATTTATGGCGCAGATCTCGGATCGAAACCCTCAAACGTAATTTGTTCACAAAATTTTGCAGCTTTCGTTGCTTGTTCAT
Organism: Hyphomicrobiales bacterium; assembly: GCA_045107035.1. Taxonomy (GTDB): domain Bacteria; phylum Pseudomonadota; class Alphaproteobacteria; order Rhizobiales. The sequence continues at coordinate 25,651 of JBGCFS010000213.1, read as the reverse complement.
GTGTACGTACTGTCCAACATATAACGGGGACACTCATCAAGTTTTCCATAAGTGAAACCGCGCGGCTGGGTAAATCATCGATATTGTATGAAATGAAATCGGGGCGGCTTTTTCTCCAGTGGAGCATCCGGGTCAGTTTGTATCGCTCAAAGCGGCTGAGAAATTTCCAGTGTTCAATATTTTTAAGGTGTCCCGACACAATGCCATTAGGCATGTAGGGCAACCAACGCTGAGTGGCCGTAACCAACACCGGATCAAAAGACATAGTAGCTACTGGCCCGGTATATGTTGCAATTGTCTCGGCAACACGAAGGGCCAATCCCTCACTGCCTTGCCAGCGACTTTTCATTTCAATAATTAGCGGAACTTTACCCGCAACTTGTTCAAGCAACTCCTGCAAAGTTTGAATTTTGTCTTTGCCGTCTTTAAACGCCGCTTTTTTCAGCTCGGCCACCGTGAGCTGGTGCACTTCGCCCTTTGTATTCATAAGCCGATCAAGCGTATAATCGTGGAAAACAACGACTTGATTGTCTGAAGACAACTGGACGTCGCATTCAATTGCAAAACCGGCATCGATGGCAGCTGCAAAGGCCCCCTCGCAGTTTTCAATGAGGCCTCTTTTTACATCATGGAGGCCACGATGTGTGATTGGATTGGCAAAAAGGGTGTCGGTGTCAGTCACTTGCGTTAAATCTCAAAAATAGCTTCAATTTCTACAGCAACACCAAATGGCAATGCTGCAACTCCAACAGCGGAACGCGCATGCCTGCCTCTTTCATCCATGACTTCCACCATGAAGTCTGATGCGCCGTTGATGACTTTTGGTTGGTCTCCAAAATCGGGAGTGGAGTTGACGAATCCAACAAGTTTAACCAGGCGCTTGACCTTATCCAGATCACCCAAGGCAGCTTTGGCTTGTGCTAGCAAATTTATGGCGCATAGTTTTGCTGCCGCTTGGCCGTTTTCAATGCTCGTATTTTCGCCCAGCTTTCCAATATACTGCAGTCCGTCTGGCCCCATCGGAACCTGACCAGAAACATACAGATAGGATCCACTTATGACATATGGGACATAATTTGCTGCAGGTGCTGCAGCTTCTGGCAATGTGACGCCAATTTCTTTGAGCTTATCTTCAATGGACACGAGCCAGATCCTTTTTTGGGTTGTTTGATATCTGTTTTCGCCTGAAGTGCAAGGCTTCGCAAGCTGGATTTTTACCTTGTCAGAACACACTGAGCGCCGCACACTGTCTAATGAAACAATTGGAAGTAATTTTGTGATGAGATTCTGCTCCTTGAAACTGCTTTCTGTGGCTTTGCTTGGCTGTGCTGCCTCGGCTGCCAGCGCTGCATCCTTGGTGCCACATCGCGCTGTTTATGATATTTCGCTGCTCCGTGCAGCCGAAGGCGCCTCTATTGCAGATGCCAGCGGGCGCATGGTTTTTGAACTCACCGGCTCCGCCTGTGAGGGGTATTCTGTCAGCTATCGATTTGTTACCAAACTTGGTGACAATGATGGATCCAGCGTGGTGACAGATTTTCGAGTGACCACATTTGAAGACCCTGAAGGAAGTTCTTTCAGCTTTGCGTCATCAAATTTTGTCAATAACAATCAGGTCGAAGAAATTCGCGGCCATGCCAGCCGCAATGATAGCGAAGTATCGGTGGGACTAACCAAACCTGAAGAAGAGGAAGTGACCTTCTCAGGTGATGTTTTGTTTCCAACACAACAGTTCGAAGGAATTCTCGTCGCTGCGGAAAACGGTGAAAAACTTGTTCAACATCTCGTTTTCGATGGTTCGGAAAAGGGAAAGAAACTGTTCGATGCGACCAGTATAATCGGAGCGAGGGAAGAACTCTCTGAAAGCGATGATAGTGCTTTGTTGTCGCAGGATGAACTCGCAAAAACGCCGTTCTGGCCCGTGACAATAAGCTATTTTGATCAAGGAGCAACTGGTGAGTTGTTGCCAAATTATGTGACCAGCTTTGATATGCACAACAACGGAATTAGCCGAAACATCACGATGGATTACGGTGACATGGCGTTAAAGGCCACTCTAAGTAACCTAGAAGTGTTAGGCGATGTGGACTGTAAATGAGCGTAGTTTCTACTTCTCATTCTCTGGCTTTTTTCGCTCTCGGCTTCGAAATGTCAGTCCTAAATCGACCCCATGCTTACCAAATTTAGCACGTATTTCGTCCATTGCATGTTCTGCCGCGCGGCGTTTTTGAGCTTTGTGATCCACTAGGTCCACAGGGTCGGCAAACCGAGCATCCGTAAGGTCTGAAACGCCGATTCCTATAAGGCGGAACCTTGTTCCATCGAGCTCAGGCCCAAGCAAGGAGACACCTTCTGAGAAGATTTTGTCAGCCAATTGAGTTGGATCTCCAAGCGCTCGACTTCTTGTACGCTGTTTAAAGTCACGGCTTTTTAACTTCAAAACCAACGTGCCACCCGCAATGTCCTTCCCCTTCAGACTCGCAGAAACCTTCTCTGAAAGCCGTCTCAAAATGGGACGCAATTGCTCCATGGAGGACAAGTCATCATTGAACGTTGTTTCTGAGCTCACACTTTTCGCGCCGCCTCGGGACACAATTTTTCTGCTGTCCTGTCCCTTTGAAAGCTGAGAAAGACGTAAGCCCATAGCGCCATACCGTTTGCAAAGGTCCGCTTCTTCCATTTTTTGCAATTGGCCGATGGTATGAATTCCCTCAGAAGCCAGCTTTTGTTGCATTGCTTTGCCAACACCCCAAATCAGATTGACATTCTGTTTGGCGAGGAACTCAAGCGTTTCAGCTTTTCCAATAATTGCAAAGCCACGCGGTTTATCAATATCGGATGCAATCTTTGCTAGATATTTGTTGTGACTGAGGCCGACCGAGATTGTTATCCCGATATCTTCTTGGATTCTTTGGGAAAACCGAGCCAGAGATTCTGCTGCGCTGGCGTGATGCAGACGTTCCGTGCCAGTTAGATCGAGAAATGCTTCGTCAATCGATATTGGTTGTACGGCGGGTGTTAACTCGTCCATATGACTTCGTATCTGGCGACTTACACGGACGTATTTTTCCATATCGCCTCGAATAACAACTGCGTTGGGACATAGTTTGTTGGCCTTGAACATGGGCATGGCGGAACGCACGCCAAATGTTCGGGCAATGTAACAACATGTGGATACAACCCCGCGTTTACCGCCGCCAATAATAACGGGTTGATCCCGCACTTCCGGCCTATCTCGTTTTTCAACCGAGGCGTAAAAGGCATCGCAATCGACGTGCGCGATTGTCAGTTCAAGGAGTTCACTGTGCGTGATGACGCGTGGGCTGCCGCATGTTGTGCAGCGCGCCTTCTGTCCAGAGACTGAGTAGTCCGCCACTGCAAAACAGTTTCGGCAAAGACCTTTGATAGTATTCAATTTACAGCGCTCGCCGGTTGGGTGAGCTCATTGTCTAAGTGCGTCAAGCTCGCTGAGTTCGGTTAGCATTTCATAGCAAATTGTAATTGAAACTGTGTCAGGATCATAATACGCGTTCGGTTCGCCGCATTCTTGTGCATTTAGATTTACCTCATTTGGCCACGCAAACGTCTCGCCTAGATACTCTGATATCTCGGGCAAGAGGCCACTTTCTTCAAGCATAATCCTTTCGCGCCGAAATTTAGATGTTGGTGCCAGATCAACTGAAATCGTTTTTCCGGGCGTGTTCTCCGGCAGATATGCTGTCTCCAGAAGCGCGTCCCAACTTGTCCATGTTAAATCAGCATCATCCGCACAACTTTCGCGCCTTTCAGCGGGCATTTCCACCCAATCAGCAGCTTCTTTGTAACGTTCTTGATCCGTCCCATACCCATAACAAATCACACGGTACGCTCTTTGAATATCCAGATCATGCTCGTCAAAGTAATCAATATCGTCGTTTTCCAAAACGTCTTCATGCATCAAAAGCATGGCTTCCGTTGTATCCAACAAAATATCTGTATCATTTTCATATAGATCAAGAATTTGGATCGCCGCAAATGCATCGACTGCATCTTCTTCTTGGCCAACAACTGGTAATTCAAATTGATCAACCAGCGCATGGCCAGCTTCGTGATACAAAAAATACGCGGTTGTATTTATGATGAAATTTGTATCAGTCATTTCGTTGGATACCGCTCGACCATGCGGTAAGGCGAACAAACCAGTCAAAAAACCAGCTAGAATAAGGTGTTTTCTTGTTTTCATTCAATCACCATGATTACTCGGAGCCCGAAAGTTTGTTGCGGATTAGTTCGCTTGTGGCTGTCCAATCCCCGGTACGAAGGTGCGCAGTTGGAACGTGGTCTGCCAAATCTCGGAAAATTGCGTCGGCAACAAAATGCACGAGGTTCACTTCAGGTGCTTCGTTTGCAACGGCGTGCAAATTCACTGGACTGTCATCTAAGAACCAAACCGAAGCTTTGGATCTATTACTGATATAAGAGAGGGCAGGCCCTTTTGTTCCGGTATTGGTAACAACAGGATGAAACAATGAGTGTTTCGCAAGGCACGCCTGTCTTGCCTCACGAAATTCATATGGCATATTCGTCAAGAAAAGAATATCCGCCAGTTCTGACAGCTTTCCAAGCGCTTCAACCGCACCGTCGACCGGGGCTTGAATATGTGCTTCAACTTCGAAATAGCTATGAATCATGTCAAATACGGCCTGGTCCGGAGCATCCGGCCCACCATTCAGTGACTTAACGTTGCCCGTCAGTTTGAATATTTGATCTTTAAAGCCATAGCCATGCTGGCCGAAGTGAGCCTCTAGCGGGCGTACAAAATGCAAAACAACTTCGTCTACGTCACATACGATCAATGGCTTGGAGGAAAAATCTATGTTTTCCAACTGTGTAAGAGTGCTTTCTGATAGAATGATTCATGCCTCCGGTACGAGTGTCAGCTGATGTCGTAGCCAACAAGTTGACGATGCGCGCTGATTATTGTCTCTGCTCGAACGCCGGTATTTTCTGAAAATGTGAGCAAAAGTGATTCATTTTGCATCAAATAGTCGAGGACACCGGCTAAAAAACCTGGTGACTTCGCGGCTTCCCGAATTCGATCCGCCGTGATGCCAGAAAGCGAAAGGAAGCGTTCCAGAGACTCTGGGTCTTGTGCAAAATAAGTTAATGCCTGAATAGAAATTGCTTCAGCTTCTTCGATACTAGCTGGCTGCAAGAGACAAGGCTTTCATAATGTTTGTGTTTGAGAAGGAAAATGCGTGGTATTCGGTAAACTTTACTGAATGTGTTTTGAGTCACATACACTTTTCTACCATGATCCACAGGTCAGTAGAGATATTTAACACATTGTTTAGGTAAACTTAGGGAATTGTCCGGATAATCCATGACGCAAAGCATTCTTATTGTAGAAGACAACGAGCTGAACATGAAGTTGTTCAACGACCTTCTTGAAGCCCACGGTTACAGCACTTTGCAGAGCCGCAACGGTATGGAGGCCTTTGAACTGGCCAGAGAACATAAGCCAGACTTGGTGCTGATGGATATTCAGCTACCGGAAGTTTCTGGCTTAGAAGTCATAAAATGGCTGAAAGATGATGAGGAGCTTAAAGAAATACCTGTGATCGCTGTAACAGCGTTTGCAATGAAGGGGGACGAAGACAGAATAAGAGAGGCTGGTTGCGAGGCATACCTATCTAAACCAATCTCAGTCGCAAATTTTTTGGATGTCGTGAATCAACACCTGCCTGCATCAGCAAATTAGGTGTGTGTTCTGGTTTGCGCATAGGGAATAAGTAGTAAACCTATATGTCTGTAAGAGTACTAGCCGTTGATGACCTTCAGGCTAATCTGAAACTTTTGTCTGCCAGGCTATCTGCGGAATATTACACCGTTGCAACCATGACCAATGGGCTGGATGCGCTTGATTTTTGCCGCAAACAGCCAGTAGATGTGGTGCTTTTGGATGCTAAAATGCCCGGCCTTGACGGCTTTGAAACATGCCGAGCTTTGAAGTCAGACGTGGCAACGCGCGACATTCCTGTCCTCATGCTAACTGCTCTAAATGACGATGCATCCCGAATAAAAGGTCTTGAAGCAGGTGCTGATGACTTTCTGTCAAAACCCGTAAATGACATTGCTCTAATCAGCCGAATCAAAAACCTCGCGCAACAAAAGCAAGCGCTAGAGGATATGCGAACCCACAGCACCAATGCGTTCCATAACGATTTTGATGATGAAGATTCATCAGAGAATTCTCTTCAATGCGATGAGGGACGTGATGATGGACGCGATGGAAAAATCCTCGTGTTTGATGACAATGATGCATCAATTGAACAAATAAAGTCCGCTTTAGCGGATGAACAGAACGTTCAGGCTGTTAAATCTGCTGATGCGGCAATTAAAGCGCTTTCCAGCAATGACTGGGATGCCGTAATAATCAATTTCGCGGTGCAGTCATCTGACACGTTGGCATTTTTATCCAGCATGAAAGCACCCATAGAATTTCGGCATCTTCCGACACTCGCGATTGCTGGGCCCGATGAAGAAAAGCGTCTTCAAAAAAGCTTTGAGCTTGGTGTTACGAATTATGTAAAAATGCCGTTTCTTGCCAAAGAGTTGGCGGCTAGAGTTCGAAGAGAAGTCTGCCGGCATCGCATGTTGCGTGAGTTACGTTTGGATGTGGAAAATACGCTTGAGCTTGCAGTGACTGATCCTTTGACCGGCCTGCAAAACAGACGATTCCTGGAACGCCAGCTAAACACGCTTATTGATCAATCTCTGCGCTATGAACGTGACCTGTCTGTGGTGATCATGGATATCGATAAGTTCAAAATCATTAATGATGTTCACGGGCATCCAGTTGGCGATTTGGTGCTTAAAGAAGTCTCACATCGTATCCGCCGGAGCTTGCGCGGATCGGACTTGGCTTGTCGCTTCGGTGGTGAAGAGTTCGTGTGCGTTCTTGCCGAAACAGAGCTGGAAGTTGCGATTCTTGCGGCTGAGCGCCTTCGCAAACAAATAGAGTCCATGCCATTTATCATTAATGATGACGGTAGCGAGATAAATGTCACTGCAAGCTTTGGTCTTACCCAATTTACTGGCAAGGATGATTCCGTGGAGGCCATACTCAAACGTGCTGATGAGGCTCTATATCGCGCCAAAGAGACTGGTAGAAACCAGGTAGTTTCCCAAGCAGCGTAATGCGTTGCTAAATTCCCGAACAAAAATTTAGACAATAAAAAACACCGCCCGAATTTAATTCTAGCGGTGTTTCATTTTTTTAACTCTAAAGCATTGAAATCTTATTTGATTTTCGCTTCCTTGAACTCGACATGCTTACGAACACGTGGATCATATTTCCGCTGTGTCAGCTTTTCTGTCATTGTGCGAGAGTTCTTTTTCGCAACATAAAAATAGCCTGTATCAGCAGTGCTGACGAGACGAACTTTAATGGTGGTGGCCTTTGCCATTATTTCAAATCCTTGGAAATGCTATCTAACGGGCGCAGTACCGCCGCTTTGAGGCCGCAAACTACTCATAACACACAGAAAGTCAAGCGGTGCGTTTGCCCATTATTCGTGAAAAACACAAAACAGCATAAAGCGCAGCAAACAAAGCCATTGCGGTAGCAAATCCATGGGGATTCCAGATGTCCATCGCGAGGCCTGCCAAAGCTGGTCCCGCCAGCATTCCTAGGGCATAGCAGAACACAAATGCAGAATTAGCATTCGCTAGATCAGTTCCTGAAAACCGAGAACCCAAATGTGCGAGACCAATTGTATAAAGCGCTCCGGTAATGCCCCCCCAAACAAACAAGAGCCCCATTAAGCCGAAAGGGGCATTTGAAAACAATGGAATCATCCCCGCACCCAAGACAGCAACTAGACTGCAGATAAACAGAAGTTTGCGTTTGCCCATTCTATCGCTCAAAAGGCCTACGGGTATCTGAAATATGACGTTTCCGAATGTCATTGCGGATGCAAGATATATAACGATATTGGTCTCAAATGACAGTCGAAGACCATAAATTGGTAACAGCGCGAAGGCGCTGCTTTCCATAGCGCCAAAGATAAGAGCGGCACCAGTTGCTACCGGCGCGACAATGAGGAAATGGGAAAACTTCGTTTCTGACTTTTCTTCCATTTGAGGTGCATTTTTGCGCGCTAAAAGAAGTGGAATAGAACTCAAAACCGTCAGCACTGTGCCGACAATGTAGGGCAGGGCTCCGATTATTCCGGTGAACGTAAGAATGACAGGCCCGGCAGCAAAGCCGAGTGATAAAACGGTCACATAGATGCCGATTACCAGGCCGCGATATTTCGGTGGTGCAATCGCACTTATCCAAAACTCTGACAAAACGAACAAGGTGGATACAGCCAGGCCGCTTACCAACCGCAATGGAAACCACATCCAGAACTCTGGAACAGCGTAGAAACCTAAAAATGTTGCAGCGTTTATTAGAATCGAAAGGAAAATAACCCGAATAAAACCAAAGCGCCGCGCAATTTGGGATGTAAATGGTGTCGCTAACAATGCTGCAAGCCCAAATGTTGCGACATTGAGGCCAATTAGGGTTGTGGAAATACCTCTACGTTCCATTTCAAACGATAGAAGTGGAATGCTGAGGCTTATTGCGAGGCCAACGGACGTAATTGTGGTTACAGCTGCTGCAATGCCGCGCGCTTGTGAAGAACGAAAATCTATCTGCAGACGAGGCATATAGGCTCTTTCACTTAACGACTCAAAATTGCAGCCGTTATTATTCTAGCTAGGCCTTGGAATCATTTTTAACAAGGCGCTCGCCGTATATGAAAACTTCAGTGTTAACGAAGCTGTTTCAGATCAGTATACGGCTGCGTTTGCCATTGCGGCTGGCGTAAACAGGGACTGGTTTTTTATCACTGAGATCTATTGTCCTTTCCTCAAGGATACGGGCACCAACATCATTCAAGATCATGGATGTAATCCATGGAATTTTGAGGTTTGAAATATCGTCGAAAGGAACCCAAGTTAGGTCACTTAACTCATTTGTGGGACTTTGCGGCAGCTCAAGGCCAATTGCTTCCCTTGGGGTGGCGAAAAATCGAGTGTCATAGCGTCGAACAAGTTTGGCTGGTGTTGTTGCACGGGCGACATAGCGCAAAACAGAAAGATCAGGAATTTGTTTGTGGTCCAAAAATGGTTTCCAGAGTCTGTTTCTGGTGGAACTGCCGGGAATGGAATTTGGCGTAAAGTGTTGTCCAACAAGAAGACCAACTTCCTCAAATGTCTCACGGATAGCTGCTAACGCAAATGCGCGTGCTCTTTTAATCGTTGCAATGCTTTTAGGCCCAGACTCCATTAGGCGAGCTGCCGTTTGTTCAGTGAGGTCTTTTGCGAAAGGGGCATGGTTGTCGGGAAAGTCGACACGTCCGCCAGGAAACACGAACACATCTGGCATGAATGTATGCGCTTTGTGGCGCCGTCCCATCAATACATGAGGTCGGCCATTTTGTTCGTCCAAAATGAGCAAAGTACCTGCTGGTTTGGGCCGAATGACAGGATGCGAGAATTCAGGTCCCGATTCCTGCGTGTGTGTGATATGTGCCATAGCGCTTTTATTGCGCGCTGTGCGCGTCCGGATCTTCTTCGCCATCAAATCCGTGCATTTTGTTGGCCCATTGCAGGCCTACAGTCATGCCCTTTAACGGCTGAAGCATCCAGAAGGACAAAGCGATCGTTAGCGGTACCCAAAGAGCCATATGGACCCAGATGTCCGGACGATACACCTTTTCCACGAAGAGCATTGCTGCAACCACAATATGGCCCACTATGAAAATGGTGAAATAGGGCGGGGCATCATCAGCGCGGTGGTGAAAAAGCTCTTCGTTGCAATTTGAACAATGGTCAACAACCTTAAGATACTTGCCGAACAGCTTGCCTTTTCCACAGTTAGGACACTTGCAGGTAAGGCCACGTCTCATCGCTCGCCATAACCGCCGCGCTGGCTCTGCATCAGGGGACAATGGTGTTGTTATATCGACACTGCTCATAAGTTACCCTTTATCTGCGCCTTCGCCTTGGGGCTGTTCCAGGTTTCTTGCGCCCTGGTTTCCCGGTCCGCTTATTGCGGTCCCGTCTGCTACCTGCGCTTCTTGTTCCTTCGCTCATCATCTCAAAGCGCAAGGCACCAGCGACAGGGGCTGCTTCCACCAATTTAACCTCAACCTGATCGCCAATGCGATAGCGTTCTCTGCTCTTTTCCCCGATCAAAGAATGCTGAGCTTCGTCGTAGAAAAAGTAGTCCGAGCCAAGTTTTGAAATGGGTATGAACCCGTCGGCACCAGTATCATTCAGTTTTACAAATAGACCGACCTTTGTAACGCCAGAAATTTGACCATAAAATTTTGCGCCAATGTGGCCTGCCAAATGGGCAGAAATCAAGCGATCAACGGTGTCTCTTTCCGCCAACATAGCACGTCGTTCGGCGCTTGATATATCGGCTGCGATTTGTTCAAGCTGAGTTTCGATACCAGCAGGCAGGCCGCCTTCGCCAAGATGCAACGCACTGACCAGAGCGCGATGCACGATTAAATCCGCGTACCGGCGAATTGGCGAAGTGAAATGCGCATAGCGGCGCAAGTTTAAACCAAAATGGCCCAGATTTGTTGGGCTGTATGCTGCCTGGCTTTGTGAGCGCAGCACTACCTGATTGACGACGATTTCATGCTCAGTATCTACGACACGGGCTAGGATATCATTGAAATGGTTAGGGCGAAGGTTGCCACTCTTGCTGAGATTTATTTCCAGAGACTGCAAAAATTCGCGCAGCGATTCCAGTTTATCCAGAGATGGGGATTCATGGACACGATAAAGTAGAGGCGATTTTTGCGCTTCAAGACTTTCGGCTGCCGAGACATTTGCCTGAATCATAAACTCTTCGATGAGTTTATGAGCATCCAGTCGCTCTGGAACCAGCACACGGTCAACCGTACCATCATCTGTGAGGAGAATTTTGCGTTCTGGCAAATTCAACTCAAGTGGAGCGCGTGCATTCCGACCTCTTGTTGCGACTTCGTATGCCGCCCATAGAGGCTTCAGGATGCCCTCAAGGAGCGTTTCTGTGCGGGTGTCTGCATAACCATCAATTGCAGCTTGGGCCTCCTGGTAGGACAGCCTGGCGGCAGAGCGCATCATGATGCGGTGGAATGTGTGTGATTTTTTATTGCCGGAGGAATCAAACACCATTTTGACTGCAAGGGCAGGGCGGTCTAGTCCTTCGCGAAGCGAGCAAAGATCATTGGAGATGCGCTCGGGCAGCATGGGAACCACCCTGTCAGGGAAGTAAACCGAGTTTCCGCGTAGAACAGCTTCCGTTTCCAATGTTGTTTCTGGCCGTACGTACCAAGAGACATCGGCAATCGCCACATTGACGATGTAGCCACCTAAGTTTGATTCGTCGTTATCCACTTCTGCATATACAGCATCATCATGATCCTTGGCGTCAGCAGGATCAATTGTGACCAATGGAACTTTTCGCCAATCTTCTCGGCCTTTCAGAAGCGCAGGCTTTGCTGCATCTGCTTCGGCAAGGACGTTTTTCGGGAAAACGTGCGGAATGTTGTGCGCATGTAGCGCAATTGAACTAACAGCCTTTTCATTTGTCATGTCGCCGATAACATCAATGATGCGAGCAATAGGCAGTCCATATTTGCTAGGTTTATCTACTCTAACAGAAATGAGGTCTCCCTTTTTTGCCTTTGCTGCATCGGAAACATGGATAATCATTTCCTTTTGTTTTTTATCGATTGGGATCAAGCGAGGGCTTCCCTCACTATCAGTCCCTAAAATTCCAAGCGTTGGTCCACGTTCCTTTTCCAAAACTCGAATGATCTTGCCTGTATGGGTAGGGTTACCGGGTTCGGACGCGTTTTCTGGCGTTAGTTTGGTAAGAACGCGATCTCCAATTCCCGGTGCAGGGCCTCGATCTCTGGAACTCTGTACGAGCAGAACTAAAGGCGTTGGGCCATCTTCGGATTCATCCCACTTATCTGGTTTTGAAAGCAGTTCTCCGTCGTCGTCACGTCCAAAAATATGCAGGACTTTAACGCTTGGGATATCGCCAGGGCGCGTAAGCTTTTTGCGGCGGCGGCGTTGAAGGCTACCTTCATCTGCCATTTCTCTCAGCAAGCGTTTCAAACCAATTCGGTCGGCACCTTTTATACCGAATGCCTTGGCAATTTCGCGTTTACCGGCATTTCCCGGGTTGTCAGCTATGAAGCGCAGCACGTCGTCTTTGCTGGGCAAGCGATCAAAATCTTTGCTGCGCTTTTTTACCAAGGATTACTCTTCCGTCTCGGCTGTTTTTTTCTTTGGAGTTGCCTTTTTTGCCGCAGGCTTTTTCTTGGACGCAGGTTTCTTAGCGGCAGCTTTTTTGGCCGCTGGCTTTTTTGCAGCAGGTTTCTTTTTACCCTTTGCAGCCCGTTCATTTACCAGATCGATGGCTTCTTCCAATGTTACTGACTCTGGTTCTTTGCCCTTTGGAAGTGTGGCGTTGACTTTTCCCCATTTCGCGTAGGGGCCATAGCGGCCGTCATGTACTGTAATTTTGCCACCATCTGGATGCTCGCCGACTTCTTTCAGTGCCGCTGCTGCTCCGCGGCGTCCAGGCCCCTTAGCAGCCTTATCAGCAATAGCTGCAACGGCTCGGTTGATGCCAACAGAAAAGACTTCATCTTCTGATTCCAGATTTGCATAGGCACCGTCATGCAAAACGAACGGTCCATAACGACCAATTCCAGCAGTAATTGGTTTGCCGGTTTCTGGATGGTCGCCTACAGGGCGAGGCAATGATAGCAATGCCAACGCTTTTTCAAGATCCATTGCCGGCATTGACCAAGTTTTTGGTAAACTTGCGCGTTTTGGTTTTGCTTCTTCACCTAATTGGACATAAGGGCCAAACCGACCTGTACGTGCTGTAATTTTCAATCCTGTTTCGGGATCTTCGCCCAGTTCAATAATCGCGTTTTCAGCTTCGCCGTCGTTTTTATTTGCCTGTCCAAGTTGCTTTGTGAAACGGCATTCCGGATAGTTGGAACACCCAATGAATGCGCCGAACTTGCCGACTTTCAGGCTGATTTTACCTTCTTTACAAGTTGGACACTGGCGTGGATCTGATCCATCTTCCTTTTCTGGGAAAATGTGAGAACCAAGCAATTCGTTAAGGGCGTCCAGAACTTGTGTAATTCGAAGTTCTTTTATGTCGTCGACACTTGCGGAGAACTGAGACCAAAACTCTGTAAGAACTTGACGCCATTCAATTTTCCCGTCGGATACGAGATCCAACTGCTCTTCAAGCCGGGCAGTAAAGTCATATTCTACATAGCGCTTGAAAAAACCCTCTAGGAAGGCGGTAACAATTCGTCCCTTGTCGTGAGGCACCAAGCGCTTCTGGTCCATCTCAACATAGTCGCGTTCGCGCAATACACCAAGTGTCGATGCATATGTGGATGGTCGGCCGATTCCCAACTCTTCCATTTTGCGGATGAGTGTAGCTTCGGTGAAACGAGGGGGGGGTTCAGTGAAATGCTGATTGGCCTCAATTTTCTCTCGAGTGAGATCTTCACCAACCTTTACAGCTGGCAAGCGACCCTCTGCTTCATCATCATCATCATCCTTGCCTTCTTGATACAATTTTAAGAAACCATCAAATCTAATGACTGTGCCAGTCGCGCGAACTGTTGCCTGTTTGCCAGAACCATTTGCCATCACGTCAACAGTGGTTCGTTCCATTTCTGCAGAAAGCATTTGGCTAGCCATGGTACGCTTCCAGATCAGCTCATACAATTTGGCCTGATCGGATTCTAAACGGCTGGCCATTTCTTTAGGATGACGCTCGACAGAGGTTGGTCGGACGGCTTCGTGAGCCTCCTGCGCATTCTTTGCCTTGGTTGTGTATTTTCGTGGGACTTCTGGCAGGTAGTTCTTGCCAAAGTGGCTCCCAATTTCGGTGCGAACCTCAGCGATTGCTTCTGGAGCCATATCAACCCCATCGGTACGCATATACGTAATGAGGCCAGTTGTTTCGCCTCCAATGTCCACTCCCTCATAAAGGCGTTGCGCAACTTGCATCGTGCGTGATGCAGAAAAGCCGAGCTTCCTTGAAGCATCTTGCTGCAGGGTAGATGTTGTGAATGGAGGTTGCGGGTTCCGTTTTTGCGGTTTCGCTTCAACGCTCGCAATTGTGAAGCTCGCGCTTTCCAGCATTGCTTTCATGCTGTTTGCTTCATCACCATTTGAAACAGTCAGGCGTTGAATTTTCTTTCCATCGAATTCGATCAGCCGGGTCTTGATGTCTTCTTTGAAAGCTGTTTTGAGTGCAGCCTGAATTGACCAGTATTCCTGCGGCTTGAATACTTCTATTTCCATTTCGCGTTCGCATACAAGGCGTAGCGCTACGGATTGCACACGGCCAGCAGAGCGCGCCCCGGGCAGTTTTCTCCAAAGTACTGGAGACAATGTAAATCCAACCAGATAGTCCAATGCGCGCCGAGCTAGATACGCCTCCACGAGATCTGAATCAATCTCCCGTGGGTTTTTCATAGCGTCCAAAATTGCGCTTTTTGTAATAGCGTTAAAGACAACTCGCTCAACCGGTTTGTCTTTGAGGATCTTTTTGTCCTTTAGAATCTGCAATACGTGCCAGGAAATCGCTTCTCCTTCGCGATCCGGATCGGTTGCGAGAATGAGGCGGTCAGCTTCTTTTACAGCAGCTGTGATTTCGCTGATGCGTTTTTTTGCTTTCGTGTCAACTTCCCAGCTCATGGAAAAATCTTCATCGGGGAGTACTGAACCGTCCTTTGCAGGAAGATCTCGAACATGTCCGTAAGAGGCTAAAACATGATAGTTTGAGCCGAGATATTTGTTGATGGTCTTCGCCTTTGCGGGCGACTCTACGATGACCAGATCCATGAAAAAGCCTGTCTGTTTGAAAATGGATTGCTAGGCAAGACCAGCAAAGAGAGCCCTGCGTCAAGCATTTATTCGTCTGTCACATGGTCGGAACTGTGCCAGTGGTCAAGCCCCCAATGCGAATGAATTCGTAAAAGTTGTTTTCCATGATATTTACAACCGATTTACTTTTGCTATGCAAGGTACCCCTGTTTTCCGATATTAATTTGTTTCCGGTCTGGTGATTTTGTGACGTCTGAATCTGTCAATAATACTACACAATCTGATACTGCAATACTCGTTCCTACGAGAGAAGACACTTTGATTTATGTTGCTGAACTGGTTGTTGAACTGGAAAAAATGGCAAAAGATGCGGATTTTCCGCTGGTTTCGTACCTTTTATCGATGGCGGCCCGCGAGGCAAGTCATGAGATATTTGACAAAGGCCTTTTCATAACGACAACGCGTCAGTGACAGAAACCTTGTTGCCTGAATGTCGGGCAAGTTGGCCCGCTAAATCAAGTTCCAATAAAATCAAATAGATAATTCCACTGGAAAGCCCCGTATGGCGAATTAACTCGTCTATTTCTACGGGAGTGGTAGATAATGCTTCCCTGATGATGTCTCTATCATTCACAGTAGGATCCCGGTTTTCTGATGAATTTCCTTCTTGAAAGCTAGAAGAGGGAGGATTCTGCAAGACATCGCCATGGATTGGTTTGAGTGCGTCCATGACATCCTGACCGGACGTGACCAGATTTGCGCCGTTCCTTATGAGATCGTTGGGGCCGGCGGCGCGCGGGTCCATTGGAGAGCCTGGCACGGCAAAGACCTCTCGGTTCTGTTTGAGAGCAAGCTGTGCCGTTATCAAAGAGCCAGATTTTTTAGCTGCTTCCACGACGATGGTCCCTAGCGAAAGTCCCGATACGATGCGATTGCGGCGCGGAAAATCTTGAGCGCGGGGCGTCCACCCAAGCGGCATTTCACTGACAAGACAGCCGTTTGTAGCAACTTGCTCAGCAAGTGATTCATGCTCAGGAGGGTAAATTCTATCTAGCCCACCAGCCAGAACTGCCACTGTTCCGGAGCTAAGTGCGGCTTCATGAGCCACCCCATCGATGCCGCGTGCCAAGCCTGAGGCGATACAATATCCAGCCGATCCAAGTTCACGTGCAATTTTAATTGTCATTTTCCGACCGATTATCGAACAATTCCTTGCTCCAACAATCGCTACCATTGGCTGTTTCAACAGCGCAAGTTGTCCCTTTGCAAGGATAAGTGGAGGCGCGCCATCTACTGTTTTCAGCCAAGCAGGGTATTCTGGTTCTCCCAGGCCAATGAATTTTGCGCCATATCTTTCTGCGAGCGCGAGTTCCCTTTCTACCTCACCAGCACTGGCAATTCGAATGCGACGAGCCTTGCCACCCTTTCTCGCGAGCTCCGGCAAGGCCTCTAAAGCTGCAGTGGCGGTTCCAAAATGGTTTATCAACTCCCGAAAGGTTACCGGTCCAACTTGTTCACTGCGAATAAGGCGCAGCCAAGCCAGCTTTTGATCGTCAGAAAGGGAAATTCCTTGTTGGTAGGGATCATCAAATAGGCTCACTCAGAGCTAGCCTTTTTGCTGCCGCCGATCTTGCTTTCAGTACCTTTGAGCAGTCGACCAATATTTTCGTGATGTCTCAACCATAGGAGAGTCGTCAAAACGACAAAGAACTCGGCAAACTGCCAGCGTTCCATAAACACGCAAAACAGGATTAGTCCAATTGAAGCAACAAGTGCGGCAAGGGAAGATATTCGGAAAACCAGTGCCATAATCAGCCAAACAGCGAGGAATACCAACGCTGCTGGCCAGTAAAGACCAAAGGCGATGCCAATAAATGTTGCGACGCCTTTCCCACCTTTAAATTTCAGCCAAACCGGGAAAAGGTGACCCAAAAACGCACCTAAGCCAGCGATAATTGCGATGTCCTGCCCATATCGCCAAGCAATCAAAACGGCCACTGTTCCTTTCAGGGCATCCCCCAAAAGCGTAAGCGCAGCAATCTTTTTGTTGCCGGTTCTTAGAACATTGGTTGCCCCAATATTGCCGGATCCAATGGAGCGAACATCTCCTAATCCAGCGAATTTGGTCAGCAAAAATCCAAAGGGAATACTGCCAAGTAGATAGCCGAATAGGAGCGCGGCAATGAAATAGGGCCAAGAAAGTGACCAACTGATGGGATCGGGCATGTAACAGCTTATGGTTGCATTAGGTTAAAGTATGATCATGCCCGTATTTGCCCACATTCGGCAAGAGGATAGAAATGGCAATGTCCAACAGGGGTTAAGGTGTAGGTACCAACAGGGGTTCAATATAGTTGAATTTATGGCGAGTTGCCCACCAATTCTGCTCAATGGTGCTGTCAAACCTCTTGTTTCCCCCGGCAGCATACTTTAACTGAATTCAAAACACGCCAATTCAAGCGAGCAGACCAAATGACGCTGATAGATACACGTACTCCAGACCCCAAGAAATTCATCCCGGGCGCGACAGGCGATTGGGAGGTTGTTCTCGGCTTGGAGGTTCATGCACAGGTTCAGTCTAATTCAAAATTGTTCTCAGGTGCTGCGAATGCTTTTGGCGGCGAGCAGAACGATCATGTGAGCCTCGTTGACGCTGCGATGCCTGGCATGTTGCCAGTAATCAACAAAGAGTGTGTGCGCCAGGCCGTGCGCACCGGGCTTGGTTTGAAAGCTCAGATAAACAAACGTTCTGTTTTTGCGCGTAAAAACTACTTCTACCCAGATTTGCCTCAAGGCTATCAAATTTCCCAATTTGACCAACCAATCGTTGGCGAAGGCGTCATTCATTTGGATATGTCAGATGGGCGTGTGGAAATTGGTGTTGAGCGGCTGCACCTTGAACAGGATGCAGGCAAAAGCCTACACGACCAACATCCATCTATGAGCTATGTCGATTTGAATCGTTCTGGCGTGGCTTTAATGGAGATTGTGTCAAAGCCAGATTTGCGATCATCCGATGAAGCAAAGGCCTATATCGCAAAATTGCGATCCATTTTGCGTTATCTAGGTACATCAGATGCGGATATGGAAAAAGGCAATCTGCGAGCCGATGTCAATGTGTCTGTTAGACGCCCGGGCGGAGAATTTGGAACACGGTGCGAGATCAAGAACGTAAACTCAATTCGATTTGCGGGGCAGGCGATCGAATATGAAGCACGCCGCCAAATTGCAATTCTAGAAGATGGCGGCAAAATTGATCAGGAAACGCGCCTGTTTGATTCTGTAAAAGGCGAAACACGTTCCATGCGCTCGAAAGAAGAAGCGCATGATTATCGTTACTTCCCAGATCCCGATTTGCTTCCTTTGGAGTTTGACCAAGCATACATTGACGCGCTTGCTGTGGATTTGCCGGAATTGCCAGACGAAAAGAAAGCTCGCTTCATTGGCGACTATGGCCTGACAGCGTACGATGCGGATATTCTAGTCGTCGAACGACAATCTTGCGATTATTTTGAAGATGTCGCCAAGGGTCGTGATGCCAAAATTGCTGCGAACTGGGTCATCAATGATGTCTTTGGTCGGCTGAACAAAGAAGGCATTGAGATCGATTCCAGCCCAATTTCTAGCGCGCAGCTTGGTGGAATGATTGACCTGATCGCGAATGACACAATTTCCGGTAAAATCGCCAAGGATGTATTCGAAATTCTTTGGACTGAAGGCGGAGATGCCGCTGAGATAGTTGAAAGCCGTGGTATGAAACAGGTCACTGATCTGGGTGCTATTGAGGCTGAGATCGATGCAATTATCGCTGCAAACCCTGAAAAAGTAGAACAGGCGAAAGAAAAACCAGGCTTGCTTGGCTGGTTTGTTGGCCAAGTGATGAAAGCGACAGGCGGTAAAGCCAATCCAAAAGCTGTAAATGATCTGTTGAGGCAGAAAATTGGTATTGAATAGGGCCCGACTACACGGCTGATAATGGCTGAACTACATTGGTCAAAAACAATCGGTAACCCATTTCTGATCAGGGTTACTCCTAAGGCTTCTGCAAATCGAATAAAGGTTGAAACGTTAGCAGACGGCTCGACCTTCATCCGTGTTTACGTGACAACTGTGCCGGAAGCTGGAAAAGCCAATCAAGCTGTTTTGAAGCTGTTGGCAAAGGAAATGGGAGTGCCGAAATCATCACTTTCCATTGTTCGTGGTGAGACAGATCGGAACAAGCTTATCAAGCTTGATAAGTAAAGCTTCGTTCTTCCAATCGACAGTTCTTCATCGCTTTTCATTTGCTCGTGTGACTGCGTGAGCTATGTTTTGATTCCAAAAGGAATTTTGAGCTATGCACGACGATGATTCAGAACGTTACCGGCAGGGAATGGAAACACGCCGCAAGGTGCTTGGTGATGTCCATGTTGATCGGGCTGAGGCTGCGAAAACAGCGTTTGATGAACCTTTTCAGGACATGATAACCGAGGCTGCTTGGGGCCATGTTTGGTCCAGGCCGCAGTGGAGTGATCGCGAGCGGTCAATAGTCACAATCGCGCTGCTTGCAGCACTTGGGCATGATGACGAGGTGGCCATGCACATTCGGGCAACTGCAAACACTGGCGCTACAAAAGAAGATGTATGTGAAGCTCTTATGCATGTTGCGATTTATGCCGGTGTGCCAGCTGCAAACCACGCCATAAAAATTGCAAAACAGACGTTTGCTGAGATGGGTGATGAGGGATAATTGATGAATAAGCCTTCGGACAGACCAGCATTTAAAAAACGCGATTTGGAATGGCATCCAAAAGCTTTTACTCCGAAGTATCGAAGCAGTATTCTACGTTCCCCAAAGCAAAAACTGATGACGCTTGAACATTCCGCTGGAGAGCTGTTTGGCCCTGTGTTTGGTCACGATACGTTAGGCCCGCTGGATGGCGATCTCATACAAAATTTTTCAAAGTCTGGTGAGGCTCCCATTGGTGAGCGCATCATTGTTCATGGTCATATTTTGGATGAAAATGGCAAAGGTGTTTCTGGAGCATTGCTGGAGGTCTGGCAGGCCAATGCGGGTGGTCGATACCGCCATAAGAACGATGGGTACCTTGCGCCGCTTGATCCGAATTTTGGCGGTTGCGGGCGTGTTATCACCGATGAAAATGGTTATTATAGTTTTCGAACGATCAAACCCGGTCCATATCCATGGCCAAATGGCGGAAACGATTGGCGACCGGCACATATTCACTATTCTGTTTTCGGAATGGGGTTTGCGCAAAGGTTGATTACCCAAATGTACTTTGAGGGCGATCCGCACATAAAATTGTGCCCTATTGTGAATGCGATCAAAGATCCGGCCGCAATCGATCAATTAACAGCACAATTGGATATGAAACATACCGTGCCGATGGATATTCGTGCCTATCGATTGAACGTGGTTTTACGTGGTCAAACATCCACAATGTTCGAGAATAAGAAGGAGGGTAATTGATGGGCGCGGAAGTTACCCTTAAAGAAAGCCCATCTCAGACAGCCGGTCCCTATGTCCATATTGGGTGTGTGCCGAACTATGTTGGAATTTCTGGCGTTTACCCGACCGATCTTGGTTCAAAAATGATTGGAGAGGATACCGCGGGGGAGCGCATCAAAATAAATGGATGCATCTTCGATGGCGCGGGCGAACCTCTTCGTGATGCGATGATTGAAATTTGGCAGGCTAATGCTGCTGGAGTTTACAAAGGGCAAAATACAGAAAGTCAGAACTCTGATAACGAATTTACTGGGTGGGGCAGGCAGCCTGTTGATTTGGAAACGGGCCGGTTTGCTTTTGAAACAATTAAACCAGGACAGGTTGCCTACGCGGATGGTCGACTTCAGGCACCCCACGTCAATGTATGGATCGTTGCCCGTGGTATAAATTTGGGTTTGTCTACGCGGATCTATTTTTCAGATGAAGATGCTGCAAACGCTGTGGATCCTGTCCTTTGTATGCTGGACAAAAACCGTGCAGCAACGCTTGTCGCCAGTTTGGTCGATGGGCAATATGGCATTGAGCTCCATTTGCAGGGTGAAAATGAAACGGTCTTTTTTGATGTATGAAGTAAGCAGCTAGTATGAGCGCGGGAATTTTCGACGACGAATTATTTTCAGGCCTCTTCGGTGATGAAATAATCTCCGATGTGTTTTCCAGTTCGACAAAAATCTCGAATTACATTCAGTTCGAGATCGCGTTGACCAAAGCTCTTAAAGAGGCCGATCTCATCAGCGAAGATGTTGCTAGGGTGATTGTTGAAGCTTGCGAGACCTTTCAACCTAACCCGAATGATCTTCAATCAGGTGTGGCCAGAGATGGTTTGGCGGTTCCTGCTTTCGTCAAACAATTGAAAGATCATATAGGCGGGCCTGAAGCAGAATTTTTGCATTTTGGCGCGACCAGTCAAGATCTTATCGATACGTCTCTGATGCTTTCTTTGAAGTTGTTGAATCGGGAGTTTTCTCTACGAATCAAAGTGTTGATAGATTCCCTTGATGAGTTGAATCATCGGTTTGGCTCCAAACACCTAATGGGCCGCACTCGTATGCAGGCCGCGTTGCCAATCGAGGTGAAAGATCGCGTATTTGCTTGGAGCGCTCCACTTTCTCGACAACTTGAGAAACTTGAATTGCTAAGTGAAGAAGTTGCTGTGCTGCATTTGGGCGGCGCGGTTGGAACCAGAGGAGCCTTTGGGGAAAAGGGAGATATGATCTCGCATCGCGTAGCGACTATATTGGAACTCAACAACCCACCCAAAGCTCTGCACAATCAACGTGACAACCTCGCAAACTATGCCAATTGGCTTTCTCTGGTAACAGGTGGCCTGGGGAAAATGGGGCAAGATATGTGCCTTATGGCGCAACAAGGTATCGATGAAATTACCTTTTCAAATGCTGGCGGTTCTTCTGCTATGCCTCATAAACAAAACCCGGTTTTGGCCGAAACATTGGTAGCTCTTTCAAGGTTTAATGCCGTGCAACTTTCTGGTCTTCATCATGCGATGATTCATGAGCAGGAACGATCCGGCGCTGCTTGGACACTGGAGTGGATGATACTTCCACAAATGTGTGCAGCGACAGCCAGTTCTTTGAACAATGCACAAAAACTGGTTGGATTTATTGCCAGGATTGGAACGCCCGAAACCCATATCTAATTTAGTTGGGGTTGGGTGCTACAACTGCAGTGATTGCAAGTTCTGCATTAAAAATTGCGCCAGCTACAAATACCATTGACGAGAAATAGAGCCACAGCATTAGCACAGCGGCCGTCGCAATGGAGCCAAAAGTTGCCCCATAATTTGAAAAATTCTCGATGTAGAATGAAAATGCAATAGAGCCACTAAGCCAAAGAAAACTGGCAACTATTGCACCGGGAACAATGAGATATTTTTCCTCGGATGGCCGATGGGGTGCGGCCTTGTAGAGGATTGCTACTGCTGCAAGAACGATTAAAATCAGTATTGGCCATCGTACCCAAAGCGCAAGGTCTTCGGATGACAGCGGTAACGGAAGTATTGCAAGCGCGGCTGGAATAATTGCAACTGCACCAAGAACGAATAAGCCAACAATAAAGGCTGCGACGGTGAAGAAAATTGAGACAACTGCCGATATCAAAAAGCCGCGTTGTTTGGTTTCCCTGTAGCCTACGGTCATCGCGTGGATTAAGGCATTAATGCCTCGGCTCCCACTCCACAGTGCGAAAATCGTACTGATTATCAAGCCCCAGGTGAGCGCCTCATTGCTTTGAACTATAATCGCCTGCAAGCGTTCGCCGAACAACTCCACGATGTTGGTCGGTAAAAACTGATCGGCCAGGTACATTTGTCGGTTGAGCGTATTTAAATCCGCGAATAGCCCATAGAGCGATACACCCACAGCCGCCGCCGGAAAAAGAGACAAGAAGCTAAAGAATGCCACGCCAGCGCAGCGAAGTGACATGTCGGCATCAGAAATTCTCAGGGCTGTTTTTGCCAGAGCAGAAGCGCAACTTCGCCAAGTAATATTCAAAGTGCTAGAGTTTTTCGTTGCCACTTGGGTGTCCAGTCATCAGGGCTAATGCTTGTCTCAAAGTATTCACCGAGGAAGCAGAACTGGGCAATACCATATCAGTAAGCGATGTTTTAAAGCGCAACAATGTTCATGTTGTTGGCTCCGGCGAGCACACTCTCATGCTGGCACATGGTTTTGGATGCGATCAGAATATGTGGCGGTTCGTTGTTCCAGAATTGTCTCAGCAATATCGGATTGTTTTGTTTGATTATGTCGGTTCCGGGAAATCGGACCTTTCGGAATTCGACACCGAAAAATACAGCTCTCTGGACGGCTATGCCACTGATATCGTAGATATTTGTGAAGCACTGGATTTGAACAACGCAACATTGGTTGGTCATTCAGTCAGTTCGATAATCGGTCTTATCGCGTCAACAAGAACACCAGAACGTTTTGCGAATACAGTAATGGTTTGCCCATCTCCTTGTTTTCTAAATATTCCCCCTGATTACCTGGGAGGGTTTGATCATGCAGACCTTGAAGAACTCATCAATCTTATGGACAAGAACTACATTGGTTGGGCTCAGTATCTTGCGCCACTTGTCATGGGGGCCACAAGCACGCCAGAACTGACAAAGGAGCTAACAGATAGTTTTTGTTCAACAGATCCAAGAGTTGCCAAGACGTTTGCCAAGGCTACCTTCTTTTCCGATATGCGCCACCTTTTGCCAAAGGCACTGCATCCGACTTTGATTTTGCAAAGCCGGCATGACAACCTTGCAGCACCTTCAATTGGCGAGTATGTGCGCGATACGATGCCTAATGCCACATTGGAAGTCGTTGAGGCAGAGGGACATTGTCTTCATATGACCCACCCTGACCGAGTGAATCATCGCATTCTTGAATTTCTTAGCGGATGACCAGCCGGGGCGACATCACCGACTTCGATATCCATGATCTTCCTTGCGGGTGCATTGTCGCCGATGCCTCTCGTTGCATAACGTTTTCAAACCAATATATGGCTGATCAGTTTGGGTGGGATTCTGACGAGGCTCGCTCAGAGAAACTTCATGCGATTCTCGATGCCCTAGAAAACATGTCCCCTAAGGACGAGCTTGAGGGAATGATGGTGTCGCAGTTGATCGCCGCGCACAATGCAACAACGGAGTGCTTTCGACGTGCCATGCTGCCGGACCAGTCGATGATGGGTCGTGAGGAAAACCTCGGACATGCCGACAAGCTTTTACGTTCGTTTGCCAAATTAATCGAGACCTTCAACAAGCATCGCGGCAAGATCCAACAAACGGTCCGAGTCGAACACGTAAATGTTCACTCTGGCGGGCAGGCGGTCGTCGGATTGGTATCTTCGACAGGTGGGGGGGTAGCAGCAAAAAATGAAAATCAAACCCCATGCAAAGTAAAATGGCGGCGCATGCATGTCCTCGCTGTGACGCTCGCACCCGAAATGGCGGACCTTGTAGATCGCCTGCGATGCAGAATGGCCGATGCTGGATGCATAGTGGCAAATCTCCAGGAGCGCCTAAAGGCAATAGCAACGCGCTCAAGCACGGACGCTACACCGCTCAAACGGGCAAATGGAGGCATCGGATTGCTGAACTTCGTCGCAGTATCGCAGATGTCATAGAGGGAATTAATACAAGCTAATACGAACTTCTAAACGGATGCCTTCCGAGCCCGCACGACTATTTTTTAAATTAAAAAGCATATTACGAAAACTAGGACCACTGCGACTAAAGTTAGCAGGGCTGATACCACTGCAATACCGGATACTTCAAAAATTGACGTGTCGATGAGTAAGAAGACGGGCAGATTATGTCTGAAATAACCTTAACGTCATGAAGCACTCCGATTTCATCATGACGTCAAAACATCCCGTGCATGTGTATATTTTTGAGATCTATAATTTTAATATCGCATCACGCTTCAGAATCAGCCTCTTTGAGCTTGCTGCCTACTTCTAACCCAATTCACTTGTGTCTGAATTGGCAAGGCAGAACCTATCGCGGTTCACCCGAGTAGAATGCGGCATCGACAGCTCTTCGTTGTTGATTTGGTTTTTGGTATGCCAATAACAATCCCATCGTCAGAACGGCGATTACGCCGCCCATCTATCAATCGTATCAGTTAATGATTGTGGTTATGTAACCATGCACTATGGCTATGCAGCTCAGGTAACATCGATCCTGGGGAACTATCGCCGAGATGAAGGCGGTTTTCCAAACAAGCATAATTTATGTGTCTGCGAGACGTTGACGATGCAACAAAATTTTATCTCGTTAAAATATCTCACTTCTTCGAGTGATCCCTCCAAAATGCAATCGGAACGCATGCATGGTTTTGAGATCCCTCTTTTGTTGGCGCACAAACACTATCGAAAATAAAAGCGAAGGTGCGACACGCCGGTTCCCTAGAAGACTGAATGTGTGAAACCTTTCATACAAAAATATCAAAGAGATATCGATGTGCTCAACGAAACACCAAGAAAATGTCTAAGCTGGAAAAATCTGAAAGAGGTGCAAAAAGAAAAGATGCCGGAACGTACAAATTAGAAGCGCTATCCAGCAGAAAACGACTAACCATGTACGTCGGCAGAGTTTTTGGGTCCAAAGGCGGCTTAAATTAAGAGATTGTCTGGCTCATCTGGTTAATTGCATTATGCGGCACGCTGGCTGTGATGCAACCGGCGTGCCTCGAGCGTCTTTCGTTTGATCCTTTCCCT
>JBGCFS010000212.1:0-3801 GCA_045107035.1 Hyphomicrobiales bacterium | reverse complement strand
GCAATAATCGGCGCCTGCACGGTCGCGATATCATTTTCAATGGTTGGGCATGGAATGCATGCCCCTCGATGGTTGATGGGGTCACTGGTGAGCATTCACGTACTTGCCATATCCTTTTGGATAGGCGCGTTGTGGCCGCTTTATTCCGCAGCCAGCGGCGCAATGTCTTTAAACAATTGCGGATTGCTTGCGCATCGTTTTGGCAGGCAGGCGACATGGATTGTCGTCTTGCTAATTCTCGCAGGCGTGTTGCTGACCTACAACCTTGTTGGTTCCATCTCTCTCATGTGGAGCTCGCAATACGGAAACACGCTGTTGATTAAACTTGGACTGGTTGTTGCCCTGCTTGGTCTGGCTGCAGGAAACAAATTAAAGCTAGTGCCAGCCATGCTCGCAAATAGGCAAACCGCTGCTGCCCGTTTGAAAAAATCAATCAAATGGGAAGCCGTGATCTTTTTGCTCATCCTGTCAGTGACAGTCATCCTGACAACGGTAACCACGTTACCTCAAAACTAAGCGGCAGTTGCTAGCGGAACCAGCGTGGTTGGATCAGTCCATTTTCTGTCCTCCCTGTCAAATGACTAAAGCACAAAATTCGGTCTTGTCATGTGTTTGGGTGACAGTCCAACTTTCAGCCTCGGTCTAGATTTGGATCACAATCACTAGGAGGTTGTTATGGATCTAAATCAAGTCACTATTGTTCAAAGCCGTCCCGAAAATCAGCTTCGCTTCGACCCCGATGCATTTGACCGGGCCGTTCTGCACGCACAAAGACGGCACGCATTAATTCAGAACCTTTGGCAAAAATGTTGCACGCAACTCAACAAAATCCTGACATACAAGCCTGTGTCCTCCAAGATGGTCACCAGCAGGAGGATCGGATAGGATGGACGGACTACATCTAGGTTCCTGCATTCATCAAGCGACAGACATGCAATGGGCCAAAGAGCTGAGGCGTGAAATGTCTTGTTCCGACGAAGAAGAAGTTCTCGATTTTCTACAATCCGAACAAGACGCCTACTACAGCGGTGACTTCGAGGCATTTATCGATCATTGGCATCATGGGCCTGAGGTGCGCCGAATTTTGGCAGGGCCTCAAGTAGGCACCCGCATTCACAGAGGTTGGGACGAGTTGTTGCCACGGTTTGAGGAGGGGTTTCGCCAATATCCGCAGAAATTTGACAATCGAGCCATCATTCGTAACGAAAATGTTCAAGTTCAGGTTTCAGGGGATATGGCTTGGGTCAGCTACGATCAAATCGCGTTGGATCTCCCAACAGGTATGCACTTACCACCGTTGTCGCACGGGGTGAAGATTGTTCAACGGTTTAATGGCAAATGGAAGCTGATTTGCTTCACGGACATTGCACCTGGCATTGGCCGAACAGATGTTCCTCGCATTGAGTTGGCGATAGACGGCCGGGTCGTTGAGATCAATGACCTTGCGAAGGAGCGGTTGGCCAACCATGCAGGTCTTTTAGTATCTGGTGACAGGATTCGCGCACGTAATCGGAAGTTTGGTCCGGGTCTTCAGGCAGCAATAGACGGTCGAAAAAAAGACCTTGCCACAAACCTTCCTCCGGGTTTTTTAAACAACGTAGCCAGCGTCGTTCCGTTGGGAGAAGATGATGCGTGTCACCCGGTTTTCTGCTGGGTTTTTGCGGAACAAGAACGCATACTGATTACATTTGACGATGAATTTTTGTTGCACAATAAATTGGAAAAAGCAGCAACTACATTCGGGCTGTCTCCGGCACAATTCGCTCTGGCTGAGCGCCTTGCTACTGGCTTTGACCTTGTAAGTGCGGCATCAGATCTGGGAGTATCGGCCAACACAGTGCGGACCCAGGTTCGCCGCATGTTTGACAAAACCGGTACGCACAATCAGACGGCATTAATCTCATTGCTTTTGAGTTTGCAGGGCCCAGACTGACAGCGGTCTGAAAGCCCGTTAAAAAACGATCGAACGGGAAGCCGTGATTTTTGTGTCATCCTCTTGGTGGCCATTCTAAAACACTGCTAAGCGGTAAGTTTATGGGCACTACTCTGAGGGTCATTTCAGTGGTAAACCGCTCTGCCGCTGCGGCTTAATACTGTAAAATTTGGGCTTATGCGCTCGCAAGAACCTAATGATTGAGAAATATGGTGCGGCCAGTTTCAATGGATTCCAAAGTCGCCATGATTAGCCTCAATGCATCGTAGCCCGCTTTGCCATTGTTTTGCGGCAGAGTGCCACTAGCAACGCTGGTTATGAATTGATCGATACAAATTTCAGGACCATCGAAGTCAGCTTCGCATGGAATTGTTGTTGTGCCATTCGCGTTTTTTACAACAACGTTGGTCGTCGTTGAAATCTCACCCAGATTGAGGTCTGGATTAGCAGTGTCTTGGGTATGAGTAACACCGTTGGGTCCGTGAATGGCTTCGTGGGAATAGCTCGGCGTTCCCTCCGGCAGACCCCAGTTGATGGCGATCGATAGGCAGTGCCCGCCGGTGAAACGCACCTGTATTTCGGCCGTATCAATGCCGAAATCCTCTACCGTGGCCAGCCGAGGTTTTCCTTGACCGAAAACGCTACCTGTCGCCGTGACACTTTCCGGCTCACTACCAACAAAGAATCGGGCAAGATCGAACAGATGCCCCGACATATCGTGAACAGGGCCGCCATTTTGGCTTTTGCTGTGCATTGCCAGTTTAGGGCGCACCTCGCGCATTTCCATAAATCGGATAAACACAGGCGTGCCCAAGGTGCCGCCGTCGACCAATTGTTTCATGATCTTGTAGCGCGACAGTCCACGATATTGATGGCTGATTTGCAGGTGTACATCGTTGGCATCAGCCGCAGCTATCATGTTTTCAGCATCGGCCAGATTGAGCGCCATGGATTTCTCACACAGCACATGTATGCCCCGCTTGGCCGCAGCAACTGCAATGTCGTGGTGTGTGCCGGCAGGGGTGCAGATGCTGATGATATCGAGCGGTGCGTGGGCAATTGCCTCTCGCCAGTCGCTATAAGGCTGGGCACTCCATTTTTCCGCCAATCGTTGGCTGTGTTCTGTATTCACATCACAAACTGCAACAACCGACGCTTCCGAGCGAGCGCTCCACGCCGTTGCATGTTTGGTGCCCATATCACCGCAGCCGATAATCGCAACCTTTAACACTAAGAGCGCCTCAAACTATCAATATGGTGTGCAAGATACTCACCGTTAATACCGCATGCGATATCCGCATCTTCGGCATTATCCTGCTCTGCAGTGAGCCAGATGTTTGTATCTTTGCGACCGTCAAGCCATCGCCAAGCATCCGAAAAATCAATGATGCCTTCGCCAAGGTGGCACGTGTTCTGTCCAGCTTCTGCCGAAATAAAATCCTTGAAATGTAAGATCTTTGCTGCCTGATCCAATTCACCCAACAATTGCGACAAATCCTGTCCAGCTTTAACAGCCCAGCCCAAATCCAGTGCATAGCCTAGTGATGCGGTACGCTTTTCAAATAGGCGGTTCCAGATGCGTTGATTGTTGTGGAACTCCCAATCATGATTGTGAAACAGAAGATTTATTCCATGTTCTGCACATCGGTTTGCAAATCCGTGTACACCGGTTCGATTCCGGTACTCGCCTCCATTAAAATCAATGGGTTACGAATATCTCTGCTCATTGGGTATCACCTCTAGTATCAGTTTCACGTTCTGTGCCTGTTCTGTTCAGGATCATTTGCGCTTTGCTACCGCCTGCCGTGCCCGCATGATTTGCCGCGCCTCCCCCGCATATTTGATGATCATCTCTTTGGATGTATGGC
>JBGCFS010000211.1:0-8361 GCA_045107035.1 Hyphomicrobiales bacterium | reverse complement strand
ACCGGAAAAGACGCCTGACAACCCGCCGGCAACGCCCGCAATGAACCAGACTCTCACAGATACTTTGTGTGGATTTATACCGCTGACCTGAGCCAATTCTTCATTGTTGGCTAAGCCACGAATGACTTCGCCAAAACCGGTCCGATAAATGATCCAATATAAATTGAGAGCGAAAATCACCACGAGGATCAAGGCGATCAATTGAAGGTTTGTGGCACCCATACCTGCAAAATTGAAAAAAGCGACGGGCGGTTCCGCAAGGTAGGTATTTTCCGCTCCGACAAACAGAACCAGACCATAACGCAACATGAAAGACAGTCCGACCGAAAGTATTATCATTTCAGAGGGATGCACGCCTCGTTTGAGAGCTGGTTTGAAAATAAACAAGTAGGTTGCAACGCTTAGTGCGCCTGCGAGTAACACAGCTGGGACAATGGAAACGTAAAAGTTTAGCCCTAAACCCACATTAAAGAGCACGGCAAAATATGCGCCAAAGGTTATGCTTTCTCCGTAAGCAAAGTTAATAAACCCGTTGAGATAGTAGATCAGGGTAAAACCCATAGCCGCCAATATGAGAGGCGAAGCTTCCAAAAGCCCGATAAAAATCGAGTCACGTATCAACCACATATGCGCTGGTTCCCTCCGCAGCAGCTGGCTGCTTACCCAAATAGCTGGGGCTGCAACCGACTTTTCATGAGCTTTGAAAGACAACGCCCAATTAACAATCGCTAGGAATAGGCTGACGTTGCCGAAGGTATTATAAATGTTGGACTCAATCGTGTTGTTGTCACGCAGGGTCGCCGTCCATAACTGACGGTCGCATTCTCTTTAAATATGGGTGCCCTGATTGGATATAAATCGCAACAATGAAACGAGTAACGATCGAAAGCATGTGGAGAGCAGTTGATGCGAGACTTCTGGAAAACATACATGGTGCCAATTACTGTGAGCAGTGTCGGTTTATTGCTTGCACTGATTTTGGGGTTGGTGCCTTTGATCGGTCAAAATAAAGGTACCGCTCCTCAGCAGGCAGCTTTAGGCGCAACAGAAAAGCTTACTAGTACAATGGAAGAGCTTCGAGTTTCGAGTGCTGCAGAAATCGCTGAACTAAAGACGATTGTATCCGCACAAGCAAAGACTATCAGCGACTTTCAAAATCGATTGAAGAATCTTGACCGTGGTGTGAAAAACACCTTCTTTCGCACTAAAGAAAACAAAGACCTTATCGCCACAATGACTGGTACCACGCTGAGACTGAGCAATCTCGAGGTGCAAATGACAACTCTGAACAGGGCTGCGAAAAACGCTTTCTTTCGGACCAAGAAAAACAAAGACCTTTTAGGCGCGATGGCTGGTACCACGCAAAGACTGAGCAATCTCGAGGTGCAAATGACGACACTGAACAGGGCTGCAAAAAACGCTTTCTTTCGGACTAAGAAAAACAAAGACCTTTTAGGCACGATGGCTGCTACCACACAGAGACTGAGTAATCTCGAAGTGCAAATGATAACTCTAAACAGGGCGGTGCCGCGTATTTCCGGCCGAGTAAAGGCGCTGCAAAATACTACTCAATAGTTGGAAACTCAGCAGGAGGTGTCTGCGAGTTATCGTATTGATCTGAGAGTGCCTCGATCTTTCTCTTTAAGGCATCTGCCGGCCAGATTTCTCAGGCGGAATCTGGCTCTTAAGACCTATTCCCTTTATTTGCTGATGTCGCTTGATGTTCGATTGAATATTATTGCCTTGAATTTAAAGGTATTTGAACTCGAAGCCTAACATTAGCATAAATCTGAGCAGCTCGTCGAAAGAAACAAGTATCGACAAACAACTTGGAGTTTTTGAGGCCCTGGCTGCCAAAGCCAGTTAATCAAGGTCAAGACTTGTCCCTTAACGGATGGTCACTTAGACATCATTCGTTTTACAGGAATGCTTGCAAGCAACAAAAAACCGTGATTATCATTTCGTGTGGTTCACTGATCTCTTCATCGCTGAAGAAATTTGTGCGCCAGCGCACCAGGCAATTGTTGCGCCAGTTGGCATTGTAGCTCGCATGCTTTTGACAGCATGGCAGTTTCTTGTCCGCAACCGGCAGGGCCGCCGGGAATTCTCAAATCTTGAAATTACGGAGCGATGATTCTGTGCGCATGCACATGGTCGTCTGATCCATTAGGAGAAAACAATGTCCAATACAGCTATGTTTGATCTCGGTACTTTAAGCGTTCAAGAAATCCGAAATGGTCTTGAAAGTGGCAAATTTACTGCTGTGGCCCTAACGCAATCTGCGATTGCCCAAGTCAAAGCCGTGAACCCAAAATACAACGCGATCATATTTGAAAATGAGGCCGCCCTTGATTGTGCCAGAGACATCGATAGGCGAATTGCAGCGGGCGAGCCGGTTGGGGCATTGGCTGGAGTTCCTGTCGTTGTAAAAGATCCAATGGACATGATAGGATTCCCTACGACTGCTGGATGGAAAAAGCTCTACTCGAAAGCTGGTGGCGTAGATTTGATGCCAGAACGCGATAGTCCTGTTGTTGCGCGAATGAAACAAGCTGATGCAGTCATATTGGGTAAGACCAATGTCCCGATTTTAAGCTGGACAGGAACGCACGCGAATGACAGTTGGGCCGGCCCTACAATTAACCCAGCACATGAAGAGCGCGTACCAGGTGGTTCAAGCGCTGGCACTGCCGCTGCAGTGGCAAGCCATATGGCCGTGCTGGGTTTGGCAGAGGAAACTGGTGGGTCTATTCAAAACCCAGCATCTGCCCAGGGATTGGTAGGAATAAAACCAACCATTGGTCTTGTGCCCAATGCGGGTGTCGTACCATTATCGGGAAACCGTGACGTTGTTGGTCCAATTGCCCGCACGGTTGAAGACGCGGCTTTTGCTTTGGACGTGCTTGCCGGACACTCCACGGAGGATCCCAAAACGCTTGCTTGTGTCGGTAAAATTCCGGTTGCGGGATATACTGCAAATCTTTCGAAAGAAGGATTGAAAGGCAAGCGCGTTGGGCTCTATGGCCCCGGTTGGCGGCCCAATGAGCTTTCTGCAGAAACCAAACAGCTTTATGATCGAGCAATAACTGAGCTTGCTGACGCCGGTGCTGAAGTTGTCGAAGACCCATTTGGTGGCACAGATTTTGCTTCGTATCGAGAAATCACGCCTGGCACTGCTTTTTTTGACGGTAGGGGCCTTGAGTCCATTGCTTATGATTTGGGTCTTTACCTAACTCGCCTTGGTCCCAACGCTGTTATTAAAACTTGGGAAGAATTTGTAGTCGCAACAGACATTGAAGAGATAACGGCTCCCGGAACAAATCTTGGCTTTCTTTATAACCTCCCGGATTTCTTAGAAGCGATAAAATCACCAAATACGCCGCCTGCAATGCCTGCATTTATTGAATTGAAGCGAAGATATCTCGAACTATTCGATGAAGTCTTTTCGAGACATCAGCTGGATGGTCTGGCTTACCCGCAAATGCTTGAAGAAATTCCGGAGCTTCACTCCGGGGATGCTATCCTTGAGACGACTGTCGGCGAGCTGAATATTGCGGGATTGCCGGCAATTACCGTGCCTGCTGGCTACTATGAAAGTGGTGCGCCTTTTGAACTGATATTCTTGGGAAAAAAATGGAGCGAGCCAGCTCTAATTCAGCAAGCCTATGCATATGAGCAATCTACCCAACATAGACGTGCATCAGTCTGAATGATCAAAAATGGAAGCCGCATATGATTGATGGTATTTCTGTGAATGGCAGTCGCCATAACGAATTGCTGGGTTTGATTCGGGCGTTTGGAAAGATAGGCGAGACAGAAAAAGGTGGAATAGCGCGTCTTGCGGCAAGTGCCGCAGACGGAGAGGTTCGTGACTTTCTTTGTAGCTGGTTTAAGGATCACCATTTTAAGGTCTTGGTGGACGAAGTAGGCAACATTTATGGTGTTCTGGACCTGAAGAAGGGGCCCCTAGATAAGCATTTTTTCTGCGGTTCACACTTAGATAGTCAACCTGAAGCTGGGAAGTATGACGGCGCTTTGGGAGTCGCGTCCGCCTGTATCGCGGCGCTTTGGATACAAGAACAGGTGAATGGAAAAAGGCTTGTTCCTTCCTTTAGGTATTTTGTGGTGTGTTGCTGGACTGGGGAAGAAGGTGCACGCTTTCAGCCAAGCCTAGTAGGGAGCAGCGTTTTCAGTGGTGCTCGAAGCGCAGCGGAAACGCTCGCCAACAAAGATGGCGACGGAACAAGTCTGGCCGCGGCTCTTGATGCCATCGGTTATTCGGGCACTGATGCTATTCCCAGAGCAGACCAATATCTGGAAGTTCATATTGAGCAGGGAGCAGAACTGGAAAAATCGAAATGTTCAATTGCTCTGGTTACAGGGTGCTGGGGTGCCAAGAAAATTCGTCTCGAGCTGAAGGGCGTTCCCGATCATACCGGGCCCACTCCGATGGCGGAGCGACGAAATGCCTTGTTGGCGGCCTCACATGTGATCGTCAAAGTTGAGGAACTTGCAAACAAAGCAAAGACCACATTATTCAGTTCTGTTGGCCGTATTGAAGTTGAACCAAATTCACCAAATACGATTGTAGACTATGTTCAGCTGTGGATCGAATTGAGATCACCAGACGAAGCAACGCTGGATGCCGCAGAAACGGACCTGAAGCAAACGCTTGGTATTATTGAACAGCGAACGGGTTGCTCGATACACCTTAAAGATTCCGAAACGCGCAAAGTAGTCTCATTTGACAAGAGAGCAATTGAATTGATTGAGGCTAGCCTCGATGCCCGTTCAATACCTTATCTGCATCTTACAACAATCGCTGGGCATGATGCTATCCGGCTTCAGGAGGTGTGTCCGTCAACGCTTCTGTTTGTCCCGTCCAAAGATGGAATTACTCATTCGCCAGAGGAATTCACATCGGATGAAGATGTATGCGCCGGATTTGATGGAATGCTTGCAGCAGTTTCACAACTGATGATCAGGCCCTCCATTGCGAGAAACTCCAGGAGACCTTTGTTATGAAACCACTTGGTAGTCCGTCAAGTTCAATCGAACAAGTAGCAGAAAGAGTATTGAAAGACGTGTCATCTTTGGAGAGTGCCACGATTCAGTATGAGCCTTCTGTTGGGTCTGTCGTTTCTCCAATTCATCGTGGTGTTGAGAGCGCGTGTTTCAATGTAAATGCAGGAGACCAAGAGCTTTTCCTTAAGATTAGATATCCGGATATGGCTGCGTTTTTTAACGAAAAGTCCGTTTTCGAGGGTGCGCAAAGGGCGTCCGAACTAGGCGTTGGTCCGCGCTTGATTAACGCCCAAACGGCTACGGGCAGTTATCTTTTCGAACGTCTTGATAACCGTTGGAGTTGGGGGAAGGTCAATAATTTCGAAGACAATATTGTTTTGGAAAATACTGTCACGTTTAAGAAAGCAATCCACTGCAGCGATGCCTTGCTATCAAACCAGTCTGTTTTTGATCAGATCAAAAGCTATGTCCGGATCATTGAGCAAGAAAATATTGTTGTTCCGAAAGCCATAGGTCTGGTGCAGGAGAAGGTTGGGAAAATTGCAGAAGCAATTAATTCTGCCGGCGTAGATTTGGTTCCTTGTCACGGAGATGGCGTCGCTTCAAACGTCATGATCTCGAAGGCAGGAGCGGTGAAACTGGTTGATTTTGATTCAGCGGGAAATCAGGACCCCTATTTTGATCTTGGTAGTTTAATTGTTGAAATCGCGCAGTTTCCGAACTTGGCGAGGGCCGTCTTGGAGATTTATAACGGGGAATGCCGTGAAACCGAATTCAATCGATGCATGCTTTATGGCATTGCCGATGATTTGAAATGGGCGATGTGGGGGTTCATTAGCTCTGTGCGATCGCAACGCAGCCACGTTGAATTTGTAAAATATGCCGAATGGCGACTGCTTCGAAGCCATTCAAATGCAAGTGGGCGGGATTACGACCGCTGGCTAAATAAGCTGTGAGGGGAGCAAGACCATGATTAGAAAGAAACTGGGTGACTCTGTAACACAGGCTGAGCGGAACGTCGAAACCGCAGCAATTTCTGTTCCAGGTTGGACGTCGCAAGGGATGATGTATGAGCCAGTTCCAGGCGGCATTAGTAACTCAAATTGGAGAATTTTTTTAACCGACCAGCAACGAACCTTCTTTCTGAAAATCCCTGGCGAGGGAACAGAGAACTTCATTGATCGTAGGGCCGCTAACAATGCCAGCGTGAGAGCGTTTGAAGTCGGCATTGGAGCCGAAGTTATTCATTTTGACCCCGAAACCGGTGTTGAGGTTTTTGAATTCATAGAAGGACTAAAAACCTCCACGAATGGCGATTTTCTAAACAAGGCTGTTCGAACGAATGCAGTTCATGCGATCAAGACCTTCAACGATGCCAAGCAGCTGGATCTGCAAAAAACTACCATTGATATGATTGAAGAACATTTCGACCAGGCGCTTACGCTTGGTGGGCATTTTCCTCAGGATTTCACATGGTTGAACGTGAAGTTTAGGGAGGCACAGTCTGCGTTAATTGCGTCTGGTCTGGACATTGTTCCATGTATGAATGACACTTTGGCAGGTAACTTCCTGCTGGATTCTCAGAACAAAATTACGCTTGTTGATTTTGAATATGCTTCAAATAATGACCGATGCGCTGAACTAGCTCTTTGGTTCGTAGAGATGTGTTTCAACCGCGACACAGAGAATGAAGTTATCGAGGAATACTTTGGACGCCTGAATCCTGAAATTGTTGCACGCATCACCATTTACAAAGCACTTGTTGATCTCAAATGGTCAACATGGGCTATGGTTCAGAACAAGCTATCAGCATTGGATTTCGACTATTTCAAGTATGGTGCGTGGAAGCATATGAGAGCACGCATCGTGATGAGAGATCCGCAATGGAATGCTTGGCTAAGATCAATCTGACGGCAATACTCTTGTATGAACTGATTGGAAGGGTGTCGGTAAAAAAACTACAATTGTTACTATTTTATGATGCTCGCTTGATCATTTTAATGCAGAATTCCAACGAATATCTAACTGCGCCCATAGGTTTTGCGACTTGTTGCACTGGCATGACAGCTCACTCGGTGATCTTGAGCATTCCGTTTGGGTCACGCCACTAAAAGGTGAAGCCTTTATAAGTGTTCCGCAAGTGGAGTGCATTTTGAAAGGCTTACAAGACGTTATCGGTGGAGCAATCGCGGAGCCGACGACGCTTGGATTGACAGAAGGCGAACCGGTGAGTTCAGTCCAATACTCAATGGAGGATCACTCTTTTAAGTAGAAGGACGAATAGCACACATAAACAGCGGTCCATTTACATTCGTCCACGCGTTCGCATAACCCATACGCGTAAGTCAGCCAAAGTCTTCACGATTGCGACGAGAAGAAGGAGGCAGATGAGCACTTTCGAGATGATCTCCATAGTTCCCTCGATGAGCATGGCGTGAACCACACACCCCACGAAAGTCACCACTGCGAGTGCCGTGTGACCAAACCGCCAGGTCGATGGCCGCAATCTCAACCTGCTTTTAAGCGCGCCTAAAAGTGCTGCTGCAAAAATGGCCCACATGGCAATTACGCCCCAAGCGGAAAACGGTGTTGGT
This sequence comes from Hyphomicrobiales bacterium, assembly GCA_045107035.1. Lineage (GTDB taxonomy): Bacteria > Pseudomonadota > Alphaproteobacteria > Rhizobiales. Next base: position 742 of record JBGCFS010000211.1, on the reverse strand, counting down.
GATGCAAAAAGAAGTGAGTCTATCACGTCTGGAGGGCTAGTAATCCAAAGGCCGATAACGTGGACTAATACAGACAAGACAAGAATGGCCCCGATCCCACGATGTAGTTGGCGTGCGCGTCGCGCGGATATCCCTGGTAAGTATCCCCCCACAAGCAAAGGCTGAACGAGCAGCAGAATCATCGCTAAAATTCCCGCAAAGCCTGCGGCTATATAAATTGGATCGCGCCATGCGAGGAGCGGACTAGCTGCAGCAGCTATTAATGGGACAGAAAGTGTAATAGTTAAGGTGATCCAGGTCAGAACAACGCGGACCCAAGTCATGTACTTAAACTCATCTCGGTTAAGCGGGCTGCAGGACGAAGTGAGCGCTAAGGCTGGTATCTTTCGAACTGGCCATCAGCGGGCGTAGAAAGACAGTTTTGAAGCCATCATCATCACAAGCTAAGTGGCCGTGTGCTTGGCCGAACGCAGGGACAATCTGCGGCATTTCAAGGCGGAAAACTCCATCAGCACCGGTAACCGTTGCACCATGGCTTTGCGGGTCACGTTCATGGCCTTCTGTCGTGTGGGCCCAGATTTGAATGCGTCGGCCAGCAAGTGGGGCACCGTCACCCGCACGACGAACAGTGCCAGTCATCCAGAAACCACCATCCCCAATACGATCCACGATCTTAGCGCCAGGTAGGTAATTGTTCGACCCACCGCGCATTGAAGGTGTTGCTGCAAGCCCTTGGGCCTGA
>JBGCFS010000210.1:0-12540 GCA_045107035.1 Hyphomicrobiales bacterium | reverse complement strand
GTACCATCTTCATTATCGGTGAGTGTACCAAAGCTTGCAGAGACAGAGACAGATGTGACACTCAGGCTATCGCCATCAATATCAGATGAGTTTGCCAGAAGATCCGCTTCGGAGAAGGTAACGGAAGTATCTTCAGCAGTTGCGCCAAGATCTACATTACCAGCAACCGGGCCGTCATTGATCGGATTTACAATGATTGTACCGCTACCTGGTGTTACAGATTGCCCATCGGATACATCGAATGTAACTGAAATATCGCCGTTAAAGTCTTGATCAGGCGCAAATGTCCATGTCCCATTGTCGTTGTCGGTCAAGGTCCCGCCATCAACGGTTAGATTAATTGCAGTGAGGGTATCTCCGTCAGCATCTTGAAAATTTGCCAACAACATTTCTTGGGTTATTATCTGCGATGTGTCTTCATCTGTTGATGTGCCAAACCAAGCCAGTTCCTCGGGGGCGGAATTGTTTTGATCGTTGCCTCCACCTGTTCCGGTGCCCAAAGTTGTGGTTGGTGTCGGGTCGCTTGGTGCCGAGTTATTGCCTGTGAAAGCATCCGGATTTGACGATTTTGGGCTTGTATCGGTCAATATTGAATTTTGAGAATCGGGTGTTGAGACAACGGGGCCTGTGCTCGAAAACAAGGTATTAACTGATGGCGCACCAGTATTAAGCTCCTCCGGAGATAAAGTTTGTGTCTGAATGTGATTGCGCTCGACAGCTGGAGCTGCGTTTGTTTCCAGCCCGTTCGGATCTTCAAACGACATGCTGCTGCTTGACTCTGAAAAGGGACGGGGGTCGTTCATCACCTTTGCAGCACCAGTACCAGAATCTAGAGAATTCCCCATTCGGGCTGCAAAAGAGTAGTTGCCTTCATGAGCGTTTCCAAGGTTTTGGTTAGCACCATCAACCGGCGCGTCTTTTAAAACAAAATCATGTGCATCGTCGCTGAGACGATTAGAATCCTTTGCACTACCATTGCCATCGGTTGGCTTGGCTTGTACGTCGGAGCCGGTTGTTTTGTCTGTGCTCATGAAAGTCTCCATTTACCGCCACAACAATGCGGTCTTCTGGAAATTCACAACATTTCTACTCATAAGGTGGGGTTAATGGGTGTTGATTGGTCGGCACAATTGTTCGCCGAAGTCACAAATTCTGACAACTTGGTAACTAAAACCTTGTCAAAATTTCCAACTATTTCATTATTTTTTAAGGATAAATCCCGCAAAATCAAACTGTGATAATTCCCAATGAGTTTATTGCAGACTTTGGCGCAATGAGTTTTGAGTAAAGCGGCAACCAATGACAGACCGAAAAAATAAAGCGGGAGCAGTTTCAATTCTGTGGACGCCCCGCTTGAAAAAACATGGGCTTGTCGCCGGAGACAGTTTGAGGATTAGTTCGACTACGGTTCTGATTTCGGCTGTTGTAAATGTCCTAAGTATGGCGCTGCCACTGTCTATCCTCATCGTTTATGATCGGATTGTACCAAACGCTTCCTATGAATCGTTGTCCGTACTTGTCGTATTGCTCATTTCGTTTGCGCTACTTGAAGCAGGTCTAAGGATATGTCGTGCTTATATGCTTGGCTGGTCAGCTGCCAAATTTGAGCTGCAAACTACAATTCAGTCCTTAGATCGCATTTTGACGGTAGACTATAAATCTTTGAATTCAGTCCCTGCGGTGCGGCAGGCTGAACGTCTAAAGGCAGTTTCGCGATATTCAGATTTTATGGGCAGTCAATCTCGATTGGCAGTGGTTGATTTGCCATACGTATTGTTGTTCATGTCTGTGATGGCCATGATTGGTGGATGGTTGGCATTGGTTCCTGTTGTCGTCATCGCAATTTTTTCAGTCTTGGTCTTAGTGCTTTCCGGCCGCTTTCGTCGAGTTTTGGAAGAACGAAAGCAGCAGGACACAAAAATCTACGATTTCATTTCTGAGCTATTAGGTGGCATACATACCATCAAAGGTGCTGCCATGGAGCCGCAAATGCTGCGGCGATTTGAACGTTTACAACGTTCAGGAAGTGTTACAGATTTTCGCTCTATCGAAGTGTCTGCTCATAGCCAGACGATGATGGGGTTGTTCGGAAATATTACAATTATTTCAATGGTTTCTACTGGCGGTTGGTTGGCGGTGACTGGGGATCTGTCAGTTGGCACACTCGCGGCCTGCACCATGCTGGCCGGGCGCACCATTCAACCCGTTGTCAGGGTCGCTGGAATTTGGAACGAGTTGCAACGGACAGCTATTTCTCTTGAAGATATAAAAGAGCTTTTCTTTGGAACAAAAGATCCCAAATTTGGTGTTTCTGAGAGGCATCTTGCGAATGAAGAAAAATCCAAACCATCCAGTTTGAGCGCAAATAAAGTATCTATTGTAAGGGGCGCGCGCACGCTTGCCGACAGGATCGATTTAGATGTTGCACCTGGAACATTGATTGGAATTCAGGCAGACGACGGTGAAGGAAAATCCACACTTTTGCGTGTTTTGGCCGGCGAAATCCCTCCGGAATCAGGAACTATTACAATTGATGGCGTGGCCCCAGATGATGGTAGAACTGTTGCTGGGAAAATATCATTCGCAGCTGCTAGTCAGGGACTCTTCACAGGAACAATCTTGGAAAACCTGACCCTATTTGGAGAAGGTGCATCAATCGACGATGCTTGCTGGGCAGTTGAGTTGATCGGCTTACAAAAATCTGTAAACGCTCTACCTCTTGGGTTTGATACACCTGTTGGTTCTGGAAATGCCACGCCACTAGCCAGCGGATTCATTCAACGCATCATCCTTGCGCGAGCATTGGCACAACGACCGACGATCCTTTTCTTGGATGAACCTCAGGCTTTCCTTGACTATGATGCTGATAGGGATGTGATAGCCGGTCTTCAAAAGCTTAAGGGCGGAATGACCATTATTATGGCTACAAGCCGTCCGTCTTATTTGCGTGTGGCAGACAAAACATTCAATCTCAAGGATGGTAAATTCTGGCAGGAACGTAAAGGTCGAGCGACTGCAATGGCCGAACAAAATGGTGCTGTGGCATGAGCAGTGAAAACCCGATCATAACTGAACATAAAGTTGAGGCAAGCACCGCCAGTGACTCAAATTCTGTACATCAGAGTCTAGGGCGACTGGAGAGTGCTTTTGGGCCAAATACCGGGTTGGCTCAACCTTCACATGAAGACGTTCATGAATGGGAAGCCTGTTTGCGCCAGTTTTTGCTTGAGCGCAATTGGCCAGGTTCAGAGCGTAGGATCATTGAAGCCAGTCCGCATCTTCTGCCGATTGCAGATTTAAACGAGATGCGAGCTGTTCTGTCGCGGCTCGATTTTGAAACCGCTCGCCATCAAATCTCCTTGAGAAATCTAAACCCTCAAGCCTTGCCATGCTTGGCCATCATAAAGGGTGCTCCCTGTGTATTGCAGCGGTTTACAGAGAAAAACCGCATTGAAATTTATGATGGAAAGCGAAAAGCGGCTCGTATAATTGCTACGACGAAACGCCTCGTCGAAGTATGCCTTGTTGAGGTTGCGCAGACCAAAATGCCTACACCAGGAAAGGCGTCAAATTGGTTTCGGGATGCGCTTTTTCAATTCGTTAAACCAATTCTCGGCGTCTTCATTCTTACATTTTTTGCCAATATCCTTTCTATGGCAACACCATTGTATGTGATGTCTGTATATGACCGGGTTGTAGGCGCAAAAGCGCCTGAAACACTCTTTTCTTTCCTTGCTATTATTGCTCTGACCGTTGGATTTGAGCTGTTCTTACGCATGAAACGAAGCAATTTGATTGCCTATATTGGCGCAAGGTTTCACAATATTCTCAGTAATCAAGCATTGGATCGAATACTCGGATTACCTATTCCAATGTTGGAGAATGTTGGAATTTCGGCGCAATTGGCAAGATTTCGTCAATTCGAAACAATTCGTGCATTTTTTACAGGGCATATTACTTCCGCCGTGCTTGATTTGCCGTTTACGCTGGTATTCCTGGGGCTCGTGTTCTGGTTGGGAGGAACCTTGGCGCTTGTGCCTTTGACCTTGGCAATTGTATTTGTCTGCATGGCCTTGTTCACAGTGCCAAAAACAAAACAAAATACTTTGGATGGTGGCAAAGCGAGTAATCGGTCGAATAACTTCATCGATGAGACGTTGGACAAAATCTCTACTATTCGGCAGTTGCATGCTCAACCTTATTGGCATCACCGTTTTTCAAGCTTTGTCCGTGATGACACGATCCTAAGGTTTAAGGCTCGGTTCTTTGATGGAATGATGCATACTCTGTCACAGAGTTTGGTATCCATTGCTGGAATTGCAACTCTTGGGCTGGGCGCACTTCAAGTCATAAATGGTGATCTTTCGATTGGCGCCCTAATCGCCATTATGATGGTGGTTTGGCGCATATTATCGCCTATTCAGACGACCTTCCTATCGCTTAACCGAATTTCCCAATTTCAGGAAACAGTGAAACAGGTGAATGCGCTTATGCGATTACCTGTTGAGCGGCGTATCGCAATTCGAACCCGTTTACATGCGCCTTTGGCAGGTGGTATTTCGTTTCAGGGGGTGAGTTTTCGCCATGCAGGCGGTGCAGAGCCTGCGATTAGAAATTTGTCATTTGAAATAAAGCCAGGTGAACTGGTGTGCATATGCGGCAATACAGGTGTCGGCAAAACAACAGTGACCAAATTGATTGCCGGGCTATATCAGCCACAAGCAGGCAGTATTTTACTAGATGGACTCAATATACGACAGCTTGATGTTGGTGAAATTCGAACAGATATTGGTTATGTGCCTCAAATACCGGAGCTATTTTACGGAACGTTACGGCAAAACCTAACGCTTTCTAGTCCTGGCGTAGAAGATGATGTTTTGAAAACGGCTCTCCATGACGCAGGTGTCAACTTGGATGGTCCGGAATTCCCAAAGGGTTTGGATACTGTCATTCGCGAAAACGGCGCTATGATAAGTGATGGCTTGCGGATGGAATTGTGCATGGCGCGAGCATACCTCAAACGCAGCCGGTTATATATCTTGGATGACCCGGGTGCGTATCTCGATCGTGCTGGCGATGCCCATCTAGTGCAACATATGCAATCGTTGAGGAATGAAGCGACATTTATTCTTATTTCAAACAGGCCGGGCTTAATGCGCGCGTGTGACCGATTGATGCGAATGCATCAGGGAGCAATTGTCGCAGACGGCGCGCCAGAAGAAATTTTAAAGAGCATCGCATGACGCAGAATTTTTACCAATGCACCATATCATGCCTTGGAACTCTCTTTTTGGAGCGCTCTGATGTCTAGGTCGGAAAATGAATGGGCTGCTGATCCCAATCGATTAACGTCGCCTCTTGAAATAGAAGGCGAGCGTTGGAATGGCCTGTTTCGAGGTGTCGCCACTGCGCTGGCATTATTTTTTATTGGACTTATCGGAATCGCTGCTGTCGCACCAATCAATGAAGTTGCGCTAACAACAGGCAGCATTGTTCCCACACAAAGCCCTTCCACTCTTCAGCACGATGAGGGCGGCGTCGTTGAGGAAATACGTGTGAGCGTCGGTGATATCGTCGAAAAGGGTGATATTATCGTCCAACTTCGCGAGTTTCAGACAGAGATACAGCAGGAGCAACTGCAAGTCCGAACGAATGACGCGATGCTAACAATCGCCAGGCTTGAAGCTTTGATCAACGGCACAAAACCTGAGTTTCCGCGCGATGATATTGCGCTTGCAACACGGCAAGAGCTAGCCTTTTTTGAAGAACGCAGTGCAACCCGCAAAGGTCGGGCTGTATTAGAAGCCCGTGTCGCACAACGAGAAGCCGAATTGCGTTCTGCGAAGCAGCAACTGATTAGCTTGAGGGAAGAACGAGAGCACTATAGCGAACTTGCTGAAATGCGGAGTCAACTTGTAGAAGAAGGATACGGCACACGCCGATCTCTTCTGGAAGCAAAAGCAGAACTTGCAGGCGCAGACGGCCAGATTTCTCAGACTATGGGGCGAATTGACGGCGCACAAGAGGCTTTGATTGAGGCCCAGGAAGCCATAGGTCAACAACAGGCTGAAAACAAAGCACGCTGGTCAGCGGAACTGAGTAAAGTAGCAGCCGAGCTCAAAGACTTTCAGGAGCAGTCGCTTCAGCAGAAAGACCGTATATACCGTTTAGCTATTCGCGCACCGTTTGATGGGCGTGTTCAAGACCTTTTACCAAAAGCAAAGGGAGAGGTTATTCGCGCGGGTGAACCCATTGGACAAATTGTGCCAAGCGATAGCAAACTGTATGCATCGGTTCGTCTATCGCCGAAAGATGTCGGAGCGGTGGCTGTCAACGATCGCGCGCTCGTCACCCTGACGGCATTCAATTCAGACACATTTGGTGAAGTTGAAGGACTTGTTTCAACAATTTCTCCAACGACCGCAACAGATGAAACTGGAAATACATTTTACGAAGTTAATGTTGCACTTCGCGCAATTGAAGGCGTTAAAACAGCGGATCTCTCTCAATTACGAGCTGGCATGGAATTGCAGGCCCGAATTCAGACCGAAAAGCGAACCATGCTCCGGTATTTTCTGCGCCCGGTTTATCGATCCCTGGAACGCGCGTTTTCAGAAAGTTAAGGCAAATTTAAGCATAAATACTGATTATGCGGCATGTGAACCCCTTATATTGGGCAGGATTGTATGTCGCGTATCTCAGACACAGGAACCTGGCGGGTTAGCCGCCATTTGATGCTTAGCGGCATCTCCAGCTTGTGCCTAATTCTGTCCATCGAAATGGCACAAGGTGACGATTTTTCGGGGTTTTTGTCTCAAGCACTCGATAACAGCGCAGCGGTATCTGCTTACGAAGAGCGTGAACGAGGCGCTGAAGCTGCGGTAGACGAAGCGAGAGCAGCTTTTTTACCAAACCTTGCAGCAAGATTCTCCTATGGTCACAAAAGCCAACGCAGTGAGAGTGGTGGTGTTACAAGCGAGAGCTCATCTAAAAACTATTCCTATGGTGTGACTGCATCCATCCCACTATTTCGAGGTGGACAACATGTTCACGGCTTGAAGTCTGCGAAATTTGCAGCCAAAGCCGCAACACTTGAGCGGTTTGACAAAGAGCAGGAAATCTCACTGGAGGCGGTAGATGCATATCTGAGTGTTGTTCGCGATAGGAAACTCTCAAGGTTGAGATCAGAAAACCTTCGAATTTTAGACGGCATACGCAATGGACAGGAAGTCCGCTTCCGATTGGGAGAGGGCACGAAGACAGATATTGCTCTTGCTAGAGTACAAGTTGAGCTGACACGCGCAGAGCTTAGCCGTGCGCAAGGACAACTTCGCACCAGTGAGATCACCTATGAACGCATTACAGGTACCTCAGCGGAATATTCAGCCGCTCCGCTTGCGCTACATCATCTCTTGCCAAGAACGGCGGCAGAAGTTCGCGAACGAGCCCAGAGTCAAAACCCCAAAATAAAAATTGCAATGGCTCTATCGGATGCAGCTCGCCATGCCGCGAAAGCTAAATTCGGTGAAGCGCTACCAAGCGTCGATCTGAAAGCTAGTTATGATTGGGAGCATAATTTAGTAAGCGGTTCTGATCGTGAGGAAAACGGTTATGTTGGCGTTTCAGTTTCCATACCTTTATTTGCTCCACAGGCTTATGCCGGCATCCGCAAAAGCCGAGCGCTCAGCCGTCAGCGAGACTACGAAGCAAGGGATGCTTCAATCGGTGTATTGTACGCTGCTGATATCGCATGGGGAGACTACCTTACATCCAAAGAGCGCCTTGTATCGCTTCAATCACGCAAGCAAGCAGCTCAAGATGCAGAGTATGGCACACGCCGGGAATACGAAGCGGGCGCCAGAGACGTCTCTGATTTGTTAGATGCTCGCGAGCGCGTGGTTCGTGCAAATATAGATTTGGCAACCGCCAATTACGACAGCCAATATGCTGCCTACGTGCTACTTGCGACAATTGGAGAACTAGGACCCCAAGAAACTGCATATTTTGAATAGCATATGTGGGGATTTAGTTATTGTAACCTCTACCTTCGGCCGATCTTGCAAGCTCTCTTCCAAGCTGTGCTTCACGCCAAACTGTATAGAGCGATGCACTAATTATGATACTTGCACCAAGCAAAGTTTCAAATGACGGCCATTCACTGAAAAGAATAGCGCCAAATAATGTCGCATAGATCAGCCTCGTATAATCTAACGATGCTATCGCAGTTGCTTCACCAACACGAAATGCTCTTATGTTAAACAATTGTCCAACAAATGAAGTTATTCCAACCAAAACCAAGAGTATCCACTCATGAAGGTTAGGTGCTTTCCAAAAATAAAGCGCCGGTGGAAAAATTAAGAGGCCTACCAAAATTGCTTGGTACGATAAAATCGTAACCGGTCTTTCAAAGCGAGACAGGTACCGTAAAATTATCATGACTAGACCCGCAGCTGCAGCTCCCAAAACCGCAGCAACCGCCCAAATATCCAGACCATCTCCGGACGGACGCACCATGATCAAAACGCCTATGAAACCAATCGCAGTGGCAGTCCAACGTCTCACGCCAACTTTTTCTTTTAAAAACCAAATAGCAAAAATTGTCACAAAGAAGCTCTTCGCAAAACTAATCGCAGTAGCATCTGCCAGAGGTATATGAATAACTGCCGAAAATCCTGCCAGCATTGCAATGAGCGCTAGGCCGACGCGAGCTATATGAACTGGAAAATGTTCCGTTTTTAGGATTTGTGGAAAACCGGATATTAAAACGGGCAGCACTGTAAGAAACATAACCGTTTGGCGAACAAACAAAATTTGAGTCACATGCAGGCGTTGACCGAGCTCCTTTATAAATGCAACACCAATAGAAAAGAAGAGGGCGGCCATTAGTATCCAAAGTGCACCGCGAACATTGCCTGGTTTTGCCAACCACCAATTTTCTATTGTTTGGCTATGTCCTTTTATCCTCTCAACAAGAGTACCCAGAAAACCTGGTTGATTGGACATATGGAACTGACTTTCATGACCGTTGAAGCGACACCATAGACATATGACTCTGACTTGCCTAATTTATAAGGTGAAAAAGAATGCTATTTACCAAACGTAATATCGAGAATACCAATCAAAAAAGCAGGTGATGTCTTGAACCAAATGGCTCCAACAAAATTTGGCATGGGCGCGACAGTCCGACGCAAAGAAGATGCCGCTCTGATTCAAGGTAAAGGCACATATACTAGTGATTTTACACCTGAAAATTGCCAGCATGCCTATGTTGTGCGCTCTCCCATCGCTCATGCTAAAGTAACAATTGGAGACACGTCAGCTGCTAAGGCCTCACCTGGAGTGAAACTGGTGTGGACAGCAGATGATGTGTCGGATTTGGGTGCGATTCCGTGTAAAGAGCTTCGCACACAGCCTGATGGTACAAAACCACCAAAGACCAGACATGCCGTTTTGGTAGAAGATACAGTTCGTCATATTGGAGATGCTGTTGCGTTTGTTGTTGCCGACACCGTTGAGAACGCACAAGCTGCCGCAGAGCTCCTGGAGATCGATTATGAGGCGCTAGATGTCATCGTTGAAACCGGGCGTGCGTTGGACGATGATGCGCCGCTCGTTTGGCCGCAACTTGGGTCCAACCTCGCCAATCTTTTGCACAAAGGCAACAAGGAGCAAACAGACGCTGCATTTGCCAAAGCATCTCAAATTGCAAAACTCGATATCATCAATAATCGCCTGATTTGCAACTACATGGAAACGCGCGCCTGCATTTCGGAATACAGCGCGGAAACGGGACGGTTTACCGTTACAATGGGCACTCAGGGTGGCCATAGCATGCGTGAAATTCTCTGCGAAGATATTCTGAAAATTGATGAATCCAGAATGCGTGTGATCACACCAGATGTCGGCGGTGGTTTTGGCACCAAAGCATTTGTTTATCGGGAATATCCGCTGGTTATAAAAGCAAGCGAGACACTGGGCGTACCCGTTAAATGGGTTGGTGACCGATCGGAGCATTTCATTGAAGATGCTCATGGTAGAGACAATGTTTTGACTGCAGAATTGGCCATGGATGCGGAAGGCAAATTTCTCGCCCTCCGTGTCGATTTAACGGCAAACATGGGTGCCTATCTTTCGCAGTACGCTCCGTTCATTCCTTACCTTGGCATCACAATGGCCACGGGTTGCTACGATATTCCGGCGATGGATTATACGGTAAAATGCGTTTATACGAACACCGTGCCAATTGACGCGTATCGTGGGGCAGGGCGGCCTGAAGCAGCCTATCATATTGAGCGGTTGGTAGACGAAGCTGCGCGTATAACTGGCCTTGATCGCGCGGAAATTCGCCGCAAAAATTTCATCAAGCCAGACCAAATGCCTTATCACACACAGGGTGAGCGCATGTACGACACTGGCGATTTTGCTGGGCAAATGGATGCCGCTTTGCTCAAATCTGGCCGCGATAGTTTTGCAGCGCGCCGTGCAGAAAGCGCAGAAAACGGTAAGTTCCGCGGCTTTGGTTTTGCAACCTATATCGAGGCCTGTGCGTTTGCCGGATCAGAGGAAGCTCGTATTGAACTGAACGATGATGGTAGCGTAACATTGCTCATCGGAACCCAGTCCAACGGGCAGGGTCATCAGACAGCTTACGCACAATTTATTGCCGGGCATCTTGGACTTGACTACGATAAAATCAATGTCATTCAGGGTGATACTGACCGGGTGAAGAATGGCGATGGAACCGGTGGTTCAAGGTCCATTCCTTTGGGTGCCGTATCAGTTGAATGGGCCGCTAAATCTCTGGCCGAACAAATCAAACAGCGCGCTTCCGACGAATTGGAAGCATCGGTTCAGGATCTTGAATTGATGGACGGCGTTGTGCGTGTTGTCGGGACCGATCAACAGGTTACATTGGCGGAGATTGCTGCAAAATGCCCAGTACAAATGTATGCGCTTGAAGAGTTCAAACAGAACGAAGCAACCTACCCAAATGGGACCCATGCGGTTGAACTCGAAATCGACCCGGAAACCGGCACGATCAAAATTCTAAGCTATACGATTGTTGATGATTTTGGCGTGACCGTAAATCCACTGCTTCTGCAGGGCCAGGTTCATGGCGGCGTTGTGCAGGGCATTGGCCAGGCACTTCTTGAGCACACAGTGTTTGATGAAGACGGGCAATTGCTGTCAGCAAGCTTTCTGGATTATTGCATGCCCCGTGCGGACGACGTGACCAGCTTTAATTTTGAAACCAGGAACATTCCATCCGTTACGAATGCTCTTGGAATTAAGGGCGCTGGGGAAGCCGGGTCCATTGGTTCGTGCCCGGCAGTCATGAACGCCGTTGTTGACGCTCTCAGCCATCATGCAGGCATCACCCACATCGATATGCCTGCGACACCGTCCCGTGTTTGGGAAGCTTTGCAGAAGTCATAAAAATGGCCCGAACGTTTCTGTTCGGGCCATTTTCAAGATGCATATGAGTTTGGTTCAGAAGCTTAAGCTTGCTCCAAATCTTGCGCGCCCGCCATCAAGGTCGCCGAAGTCCATTTCGCCATCGGCAGAAAGCTTGAAGTTGTCTGCGATTTCCCATGTCGCGCCAATACCCACATAAGGGCTCACAACATCTTCACGGCTCGTATCGATAGTGAATTGGTTGGATACGACGGACAAGTTGGTCTCGTCGCCGTGGAGCTGGCGGCTCATGTAAAGCCCGCCGCGCAATTCGCCAATGATGGTGCTGTTGTCGCGCTTGATGACTTTCTTGACTGACCCCTGAATATGACCAAAAACAGTGTCGATAAAGCGATCTTCAATGGAAAGCGTCAGTGGTGACGTGCTGCCATCAATCCATTGTGCCAGATAGGTCGCGTTGACTTCAGGCGTAAAGCTAATTGTGTCTGTGATGTAGAAACGCTTGCCGAGGCTTGCTGACGGCGAAATAAAGCGTCCATCTGTTGAGTAACCTTCGCCAGGGTTTTCAATTCCACCGGGAACCAGATTGTTGGCAATGGGTCCATACTCGGACATGCCCCCAAAGCCGCCGATAATGCTGGCATCTAAGAACAGTGCATCGCGTACAACCCGGCCATAAGCACCGGCAAAGAAGAAATCACTTTGAATGTCTTTAAAGCCACTGGCGAAGTTCAGATCAGATTGTACATAGCCACCAAGAATGCCGATGTTCCAATGGTTGTCATCCTCTGTATCGCGCAAACCATCATCATTTTCGTCACTCATAGTGCCGCGCAGATCCAACCCAGCCATGCCTCCGGTCCATAGGTGGCTGTAGTCACCGTAGTTGGCGGTGCCTGCTTCATTGCGAATCCCGCCAAAACCTTTGGCCCAAACCGTGAGAGGAGGTGCCTTGCGAAACACTGCCGGGTCCAATGCTTCCAAAGGCGCGCCAATCAGATCGCTACCATCGCGCAACACAATGTCGTCTTCGCTGCGATAGAACAGGTTCTGCGGCAGGTTTTCCTGGTCCCAGCCTTCATCCAACCGATTGCGGATGCGGCCATTTCAGTTGCGCGAAATTGG
>JBGCFS010000021.1:0-45006 GCA_045107035.1 Hyphomicrobiales bacterium | reverse complement strand
GCCGCCAAGCTCAGCCATCAATTGAAGAAATTTATCGGCATCGACTTTGTCAATTGTCCCCTCATTTGGTATCCCTGCGCGAAAATCTGTCCTCAGCGTTTCAAATTGCTTATCAGTTGTGACATTCATCTGCTTACGCAGTGGCTCCCACGCACTGTCATTGGTTACGAGCAGAGCTTTTGCCGCGCGTGATGCGTTGTAGAATTTTTTGGCAATGTCAGGGTTTTCCAGAATAAAACTATCCTTCATAACATACCCCAAGAGTGGCGTATCTGGATTCAGCCCGAGCGCCTTGGAAGCATCAGCGACGGATATGAGTTCCCGCATTCCAGCTGCTTTCATCTTGGCCAAAAAGTGCCAGAAGTTGATTGCGCCTCCCAATTTACCCTGCAATGCCGTCTTGAAGATCAGAGGCGATGCGCCAAACACCTGCTCTGTGCTCGCCGCAAGCTGCATATTGTATTCCTGCTGCGCATAAGCTTGTAGGATAAGCCAACTCTTGTCGAGTGGTCCGCCAGCGATACCAATTTTCAGCCCTACCATGTCTTGTAAACTTTGTGCCGGGCTGTCTGCGGGCACTACCAAGCCTCCAACGGCTTTGGAATAAGGAATGAAGACATAATCTTTTCCAGCGGCACGCTGGCGCGCGACCCAAATCCAATCAGCCACGGCGACATCAGCCGCACCACCGGCCAGCGCAACGCGCGTTGCGCCATTGTCCGCAAATGGCTGGACAATCAGTTCGAATTCATTGGCTGTGTCAAAGCCGTTTCGTTTGATGGTATCAAGTTCCCAGTTTACTGTTCCAGTCTTGAGAACGGCAGCGCGTATCTGCGGCGTTTCGGCAGCAACATATCTAGCCGACACTAAGGCAAGTATGAATGACATCAGGATTCGGATCAGCACGGTCAATTATTCCTCAAAATCAAGTTTCTTACTTGTTCTGTACGTTATGTTGACGAGGTGGTCTTGATAAAAATCTTGGGACAAGGATTCAGCTGCGCGTTATGTCGGCCTCCACCTTTAACAGCGGAACTGAGTCGTTCAGATAATGTCTAGTTTTTGAAGGGGTTTGGAAAAAATTTGAAAGAATTACGGCCCAGAAGATGATCTTTTTTAAGAATGTTGGAAATCTAATGCAGCTGAGATCCAAATACTTTGGGCGTTAGATTGCTCAATGATTTGATAGCTTTATTCTATTTCGGGAAGAGCATCACTTCCCAAATCAAAAACAAACCGAACACACGTCACAATAATTGCGAAATTTTAGACCGTAGTTGAGGTGCTTACCAACGCACCATTCCAGCGTCGACATTAACGGTCTGTCCAGTCATCCAATCGGCATCGTCGGAGCAAAGGAAAGACGCAACGGATGCAATCTGCTCTGGTTGGCCTTTTCCAGGCATTGCTTGCAGCATTTCAACAAACTCGAAGGCTTTGTTGTGTGGACTGGCCTTGACACCATCGCTTTCGGTGAGGCCGGGGGTAATAGCGTTGACGTTGATACCGTTTTTACCCACTTCTGTGGCAAGCGCGCGCGTGAATCCGATGACCCCACCCTTTGATGCGACATAGGCAGCCATGTTTGGTGTCCCTGCGAAAAAAGTGTTCGACGCAATGTTGACGATTGTACCCTTACGACCAACTGCCCGCATCATGTCCGTAGCTTTACGACACGTCATAAAAACGCTTGTAAGATTGGTATCAATGATCTTTCGCCAATGGTCGATATCTACATCGTCCCAAGCGATAAACGGTACAATAGCGGCATTGTTCACCAAAATATCCGGTGCTCCGTCGCGGGCCGCAGCCTCGATCATCGCATTGACAGAAGCCTGATCTGATACATCGCAAGCAACTCCAACAGCGCCATGCCCAATGTCGTGTGCAGCGGCAAGAGCACCTTCTGCGTTTATATCTCCGATTGTGACCAATGCGCCGTCTTCGGCAAGCCGTTTTGCAATGGCCTTTCCAATACCTTGTGCAGCGCCTGTGACAATTGCAGATTTTCCGTCGAGTTTTCCGGACATGTTGTTTGTCTCCCTGTTACTTATTATCGAGCCTTATTGCGTTGAGTCTATGCGTGCTTGAACCGCTGCTAGACCGGCCGCGATATCAATTGAAGCGCCATTCAGGGTCAGTGCGCCGCCAAGTGCCGCAACGGCGACATGGGCATACATCGGTTGTGCTGTTGGTCCCATATGGCCAATGCGTATGAGTTTACCAAGCGTTTCGGCGCGACCGGCCGACAGGCTGACACCGTAGTTTGCACGGGCTGCGGAAAGCACGGGGCCCGCATCGATGCCGCTCGGCATTTCCACTGCTGTGCAGGTTGGTGATGCTATCTCCTCGCGCGTCGGCCAAATTTCTATACCCATTGCGCGCACTCCGTCTCGTGTTGCAGCAGCAGTCAGCGCGTGTCGTGACCAGATGATCTCTGGGCCCTCAATCAGATAACGGTCCAATGCGGCGTTCAGGCCGTTGATTTCAGCCACAGAAGGGGTAAACGGAAAGGCCTCAGTTGCTTTCCAGGAATGTCGCCAGTCTTTCAGCCCAAGCATGGATGCAAATGGTGCATCTGGATTTGCATCAATCTTGTCCCATGCGGCGTCAGATACGGTTGCCAAGGTCAAACCAGGAGGACATCCAAGACATTTGTTTGGACCCGTTATGAAGATCCCGGCCTTGCAGGCATTTGGAGAGGTATTCATGCCGCCCCATGAAGAAACAGCATCCACGATCAGCAAAGCCCCTGCCTCGGCCACAATTCCACCAATTGCATTGATGTCATTGAGTGTGCCACAGGGCGTCTCGTGATGGCATACGCTGACCACAGCTGTCTCGGGGTATGCCTTAAGATGCGCGCGCACCGCCTCTGGGTCTATGCTATCGTTATAAGCAACTTCAATCTCATTCACACGGGCGGCGTATCGCGCCGCCCAATAGCCAAATCCCTTACCATAGGGGCCGGAGGCGAGATTCAGCACAACATCATCTTTGGCGATTAGAGAAGCCGCCGCGGCCTCTAGCCCCAACACGGGTTCCCCATGAAGGATCACGGGCGGTGTATCGGTGCCCATGGCTTTTTGAGCTTTCAGAGTGACCTCCTCGTAGAACGCTTGAAATGCTGGATCGTAGTCATATAGGACGGTGGCTCCCATGGCGCGCAGCACTTCTGGATAGGCATCCACTGGCCCTGCTGTCAGGGTAAAGACAGGTGGTCGCTTTTCAGGATAAGGCATATAATTCTCCACTAGCTGTAAGCATTGACGCCGGTCTTGTAGTCTCTAAAGCTCTCCATATCGTGCGAGAACAGTACCTCTGCGCCTGTCTCTTCCTCGATTTTCTTCAGTTTTTTCATGCTGTCTACTCCCGCAACCGGGTCGATATGAAAACCAGCATTGATCAGGTTTTCATAGCTTTTGCGCGTATAAGCGGCATCGAGGGTGAAGAGCATTGGTTTGCGGTTAGCAAGTTCCACTAAAAGCGAGTAATGCCCAATAGCATGGCCGGGGGTGAAGATCAGTTTTACACCTTTGGCAAGTTCGATATCGCCGTCGATTACCTCAAATTTCGTGTTTTGAGCATTCTGCCCGTCAGTAATCTGTTCAGACATGCCCCGGGCTTGTGCAGCCTCGGCAGAAAAAGTCATATCCGAGTAACCCAGCACCTCGAATCCTTCGGGACGGGCGGATTGCTCTATCTCTGCCTTATGACAAATCTTTTTGGCATGCGGGAAAAACTTGTTCCCACCTACATGGTCGAAATGGAAGTGACTGTTAAACACCACGCCAATATCACTGGGTTCCATGCCCAAAAGCTTGAGCGCGCCCGGGATGGTTTGCTGCTCGGTCTGCATTGGCTTCTCAAAGGGCAAAACCTTCTGGACATGATTAAAGTCATACCCGGTATCGATCAAAAAATTACCCTCGGCATGTTCGATCAATACTGAATAGACAGGAAAACGCACCTCACCCCCAGGACCCTTATTCCACCAAATATGGAACCCATCGAGGACCAGTGAACCGCCATCAAGCAAATAAACCTTGGTATCTGTCATAGTCTTTCTCCCTCTATTGGCGCATCAACGCGCGCCACGTTCGTAAGATACCCCCAGCGCTGCGGGTAGTTTGGCATTGCGACCCCAAATTACAAGCACCAGCATTACCGCAGCAAAGGGCAGCATTTGAATTACATCAGTGGGCACATTTGATCCCGCAACTTGCAGTGCGGTTGTCAATGACAAGGCCGCCCCAAAGATAAATGCACCGATCAAGACCCAATATGGGCGTCCTCGCGCCAGCATCGCGAGAACGATACCGATAAACCCCGCACCTCCGGTCATAAATGGAATAAATATGCCGGCTGCGACATTGGCCATGTAAGCGCCGCCAAGCCCGGCCATGGCGCCGGTGAACAGGACTGCAGCGGTGCGGATGCGAACCACATGCCCACCAGCGACATCCAGCGCGGCTGGTTTTTCACCAGCAGCTCGCAAGGTCAGGCCAAGGTTTGTACGCTTGTAGACCCAGGCGAGGACAATGACCGCGATCAATGCAATATAGACAATTGGGTGGCGGCCAAACAATGACGGTCCAACCACCGGAATATCGGTAAGTACCGCAAGATCAAGCCGATCTGGTGCAGGCAGACGAGGGTAGGTTCGCGAAAACTGAAAATGATGTAGCAATGAGGTCAAACCCTCGGCCCCAAGGGTCAAACCAATGCCGATAACGATTTGATTGAGGCCCAGACGCACGCAGAGTAACGCCATCAAGGCTGCAACACTCATGCCGCCTGCCATGCCGCCCAGAAAACCAAGCCACAGGCTGCCAGTGCTCCACGCTGTTAAGAAGCCAAGATATGCACCAAAAATCATCATACCTTCGATACCGATGTTCAGCACGCCTGCCTTTTCCGACATCTGCTCGCCAATTCCGGCCAACAAGAGCGGGATACCCGCAACAATTGCACCGGTGAGAAGCGAGGAAATAAATGCAGCAGTCAGCAGGTTTTCCATTTAGTTCACCCCTTTGCGACGCCGGTGGTCCAGCCATTCAGCAAGGCCCAGAAAAATCAATAAAGTTGCGACCAGCACCAATGTAAAATCCTGCGGAACACCAACTCTGCGCGCGGCACTTTCCGATCCGATCAGCAAAGCCGAGTAGAAGAAAATCAGGATAATGGATCCGACACCATGGAATCGCGCAAGAAACACCAGTGGAATCACCATCAACCCAAAGGCAGGGTTCCAATCAGCGCGAACATTGCCATGGACACCTAGGATTTCGGACGCTCCAGCAAGTCCGGCAAAACCTGCTGAAAGTGCAAAGACAGCCGTGGTCAACTTTGCCACTGACAGTCCAGCATGCGCTGCCGCATGAGGGTTTGCGCCTACTGTACGCAATTTCAGACCAAACGCTGTGCGGGTCATAACAAGATGAACCACTAGGACCGAACCCGTCGCCCAGAGCAAACCAGATGAGATCGTAGTATCAAAGAGGCGTGGCAACCTGTCGACCACAGGTAGTGTCCGTGTTTGCGGAACCGTGGTTCCAGGGTCGAGGAAGATCAGCTTGACCAATACATTAGCCAATGAGACGCCCAAAAACGTCATCATCAGGGTGGTAATGATCTCATTGACGCCCTGATATGCGCGCAGCAATGCAGGCAAAATTGACCATGCGGCCCCAACCAGCGCGGCAATTGCAAAGCCTAACGCTAACATCAACCAACCAGGGACAATACCTTGCAATGCCGGTGCCAAGGCTGCTGCTGCGACAGCACCTAACAAGAACTGACCATCGACACCCAGATTCCAAATTCCGGCCCGGAATGCCACGATCAGTCCGGCCGCCAGAAACAGAAGTGGTGCCATGCGTGTCAGAGTTTGTTCTAGTCCAAGGCCAGAAAGCAATCCCTTTTGCATCACGAATGTGTAGTAGGAGATCGGGTTGATCCCAAAGGCTAGCAGGATAAGGCCGGATGTAATCAGCGCGGCAAAAATAGGACCAATTGTAAGAACCACAAACCTAATGTGCCTGGATTCTTCGGGCACAGTATCGATGGGTTCTATAATGCCCTCGGTCGCCTGGGTGTCGTTCACACTCATGCCACCGCCTCAGCAAGGCCTTCGCCCACCATCAACCGTCCAATGGCTGCGCGCATCGCCGCTGATTGAGACGTATCATTATCCAAGACACCGCAAATACGACCTCGATCAATCACAGCTATTCGGTCGGCGAGCTCGATCAGTTCATCCAAGTCAGTTGAGATCAACAGAACAGCCATGCCATCCTTAGCGATCTTATGAATCCGCGCGCGCGAGGCCGCGATGTTTTGCATATCTAGCCCGTAAGTAGGTTTGTTAAAAACAACGACACGTGCTTCGCCTGACAATTCCCTGCCCAAGAGTACTTTTTGAATATTGCCGCCGGAGAGATGTCCAATGGGGGTCGTTTCGCTTGGCGTGTGCACTGAAAACCGTTTTATTAAATCCCGTGCGTGAGCAGCAATAGCGGATGGTTTTTCGACGCCATAAATCCAATAAGGTGGCGCGCCGATTTCCTTGAGCACGGTGTTTTCGGATACTGGAAACGTGCCTACGGATCCCTCCATCAGGCGGTCATCCGTCAAATAGCGCAAACCAAGTTCGCGGCGTTTTCCGACACTCGCCTGTGTGACATCGCGTCCGTCCAGATCTACTGTACCTGCTGTAACGAGGCGTTGTCCTGCCAAGGCCTCTGCCATCTGTTTTTGCCCGTTCCCGTCAATCCCGGCAATGCCAAGAATTTCGCCGGATGAAACTTCCAGAGAGATATCTGACAGAGCCATCTCTTCTGCGGCACCATCGGTCGAGAGATTGGTCACGCGAAGGCGCACAGGCCCGCGGTCTCGTTTCGGATGGACAACTTGTGCAGCTGAATCGCTGCTCCCAAACATCAGGCGTACCATTTCATCCACAGCCTGCTTTTCGCTCATTTCATTCAGTTTTGTGGGATCAATTTCACCCGTGAAACATCCTTGTTTCAACACTGATATTCGGTCACCGAAACGGTATGCTTCGCTTAGCTTATGGGTGATAAAGACCACCGCCAACCCGCGTTCAGCAAGACGCCGCATACGTTCGCCAAGTTCGTCAGCCCCTTGCGGTGTCAGCATTGAAGTGGCTTCGTCTAAAATCAGGACGTGGCTGTCTCGCAACAATGCGCGGGCAATTTCGATCTGCTGTTGTTCGCCAAGCGAAAGATCGCCGGTGATCGCATCCAGCGGTATCTGAAGACCAAACTCGCGTTGCAATTCTATAATTTGCCGCTCTATCTCGGCACGGGGCGGCCTGCGCCACCATGCATCGCCAAGAACAAGATTTTCAAATACGGTTAGCGTTGGCACCAGCATAACATGCTGAAATACTGTGTTGATGCCCGCAGCAAGACTTTCGACAGGTGACATGAGCCGGACAGATTGTCTGGCCACAGTCAAATGTCCCTCATCAGGCAATTGAAGACCGGCAAGCATCCCCACTATGGTCGACTTGCCGGCTCCATTTTCTCCAAGCAACACATGGACTTCTCCAAAACGAATCCCTAGTGAGACATCGTCAACGGCAACCACGCCTGGAAAGCGTTTTGTGACGTTGACGAGTCCCGCTGCTTCGCTGCCACGAACTCGTGGCGACGCCTGGGAGGAAATGGAGTGATGCTGCATTGATGGCCTATTCGGTCAGCGTCACAAGCGCACGCACTTCTTCGGCGTCGAAAATCGGCGCCATGCTCATGCTACCTGAAACAATTTCCTCACGTAGAGCCATAATCTCAGTCCAGATTTGATCTGGTACCTGAGGTGTTTTGAGTAGCTTCACGCTGTCGCCCGCCAGACTGATGGCATAGCTTTTGGTGCCATAAGTACCAGCCTTAAGGTCTTCGATCATAGCGATGTACACCGGTGTCATGTCCCAGACCACAGAGGTTAACAGATGACCGGTATCCAGTGAGGATTTGTCACCGATCACATCGATAAACATCACATCAGAACCATCAGTTGCGGCGTTCGTCTCTACTGCCTGGATCATTCCAAAGGACGAACCATTGCCCTGGCCAAATATGATGTCTGCACCTGCCGCAATAACGGATGTCGTCACCCGGTTACCACCTGCCGCATCAGAATAAGCCGCTGGCCCGATTACAGCATAAAGTACGTTTACGTTAGCACTCTCAGCACGCACACCTTGTGCAAACCCGGCTGATTGTGAATTCCAGGATGGCGGTTCACCCGAGACAACAATCCCAACGGTGCCAGTTGTCGTCATCTTAGCAGCCATGCGGCCGGCAAGATAAGCGCCTTCATGCCCTGACAATGTGTAGTCAGCTACCATGCCGGCCTTGAGCATAGTTGGGCTGTCAACTATGGCCACTGGTACGCCGGTCTCTTCGGCGATTTCGGGACCGGCGGTGTTGTAGCCAGACGCATGTGCGATCATCAAATCGACGCCTTCAGCGGCTAGTTCCCGCATGGGCGCACGTACGTCGCCGTAGCCCAATCCATCAGCAACCACGATTTTAAGTCCAGTGGCAGCGGCGGCAGCTTTTGCCGCATCAACACCCTGCTGGTTCCAACCAAAATCAGTCCCAGCCTCTGGTGTTAGTACGGCGATAGTGTCAATATCCTGGGCAACAGCACCCGTTGTGGCAATCAGTGCCGCTAGTGATATAGAGCGGAATAAATGTCTCATTTTTCAAGTCTCCTTTGCTTTGGTTATGTCGGTCGCCTCTGGGCGGCTCTTATTGGTCTTCTCTTCTTATTCGCAGTTACGCACGCATCCGCGCATGAGCATGTTTACGTACCTTATTCAGGCATAATTTCTGGCACAGATGGAACTGAGCCGATTGAACTGTTGGTAAGAAATAACACCAATACTACAATGACTTGCACAGTTGCTCTTGCGCATTGGTATTCTGAAAATTTGGGTAAAATTCGCCCGCATGAAACGCTGCCGGCTACGCTGTGGCACAACCCGAAAACCGGCGTGATTAACCTGTTGAACGCCACAAATGACCGGATGCCAATCGAGGCAATTTGGTGTGGCATTGCTGAAAATATGTCTGAAACTCGGTCGCGATTGCAGCTGCCTTTTGCTGTCGGCCCTGCTGCTGATCAGTTGTTGCAGGTTTGTACGAAAGGAACTGAAACGCAGCTTGCCTGTTCGACCCCATAAGATTAAGCAAGACAGGTTGTTGGGGTGGCTGCTAGTCATGCTTTTCCCTCCAAGACTCGGCGCACTGCGACCAATTTTGCCCCGCGTTCACGTGGTAAAGCAGCAAGTTCGTCGGGAGAATAATCAAACAAACCACTCCCGGATTTCATACCGAGCTTACCTTTGTCTGTCGCGTTAGTGACCATAGGAGAGACGTCAGCACGGTCGCAGAGCTCTGCATTTAAGAAAGATGCGACGGATTGGTAGATATCCAAACCTGCCATGTCCAAAAGCCGCATCGGTCCGACGACCGAAAGCTTGTAGCCGATGCCCCATTTGACACAGGTGTCTAGATCTTGAGCATCGATCACACCTTTTTCCACCAAATCCACACACTCACGCAGCAATGCGTAAAGCACGCGATTCTCGACAAAGCCCGGGACATCTCTTTTTAATGTGACAGGCAACAGATCAAGCGAGCGGATCAGATTTTGAATGGATGTAACGGTTGCTTTGGAAGTCGATTCGCCCGCAATCACCTCGATCATCGGGATGATATGGGGTGGGTTTGACCAATGCATGCCGACGAAGCGTTCAGGGTGTGAAATATGCGCCTGAAGCTGTGTAATCGGTATGCCCGATGTATCGCTGGCCACCAGCGTTTCCGCTTCAATCAGAGTATCAATTTCGGAATAAATTTGCGCCTTGATCTCTATTTTCTCAAGGACATTTTCAATTACTAAGTCGGCACCAACAACAGCAGGTTCCAATTTCTCATGATAAGAAATCAGACCACCCTGATCGATCACGTTAAGACCATTCAGTGCTTCGGCGATCATTGGGCCCATAGCCTTTGAACGTTCAATGGCGGCAGGTGCTATGTCCATCGCACGCACTTCATGGCCGCCGCGCGCGAGTCGCGCTGCCATTCCCGGCCCCATGGAGCCCATGCCGATGATTGCAATTTGCATGGTCAGCCCGTCGCTTTCTTAAAGGACGCACGCTCGGATATTTTGCCAAACCAAGCTTCAAGCCCAGGCATAGTGGCGCGTTCATATGGGAAGTTTAGGCAACGGCCCATGATTGGCGCCAGCGCAGCATCCGCTATCGTTATCTTTCCAAGAGCCAGAAATTCTTTGCCTTCAAGATGCTTGCTGACAATTTGCATTTGCGCGTGCAAATCTGCGATCTGTGCATCAAACCCGTCCGGGCGTTCCGAGGGTTCCAGCTTGGATCCCTTGAAACCCGCTAGATAACCTGGGTTAACTGCTGACAGAACGAAATCCATCCAGCGTTCAACATCTGCTCGTTCAGTTGGGGTCGCGCCAGTCAGTCCGGTACCATAACTATCTGCGAGGTAGCGCAAAATCGTATTGCTTTCCCAAATTGCAGTGTCGCCATCGACCAATGTCGGTACTTTGGCGGTCGGATTCATCGCCAGATACTCGTCGGTCTTGGTGTTTTCAAATAAGCGACCATAGTCTTCTCGCTCATATGAAACGCCAATTTCATCCAGCGTTATCAACACTTTCTGCACGTTGCCAGAGGTCTTGCGCCCTAAAAGTTTCAGCATCTTTTCTCCCTCCCGCTCATTTATCGAGCGGCTTGTAAATAATGGCTTCCATTTCGATGCGTGTGGTGATTACGGCACTGGCCTGAACCGTAGTTCGCGCAATGACGCATCCCTCGAAATAATTTTTGAAAACAGCGTTGTAGCGACCAAAATCGCGGGTATCTTCTAGGTATGTAGTGACCCGGCAAATGTCTTTCAGCGTCGCGCCTTCCTGGGCGATAATGCGCTTTATGCCTTCGATGGTTCCCGCGGTTTCTTCTTCAATGGATCCAACTAACATGTTGCCGTCTGCGTCTTTTGAGACTTGTCCGGACACATAGATGTAATCCCCTGCGCGTACTGCAGGATGGAATGGCAGGTTCGGATTCTTTTTTCCGATGGCATAATGTTGGTCAGAAATCTTAGCCATGGTTGCTCCTAAAAAGCGGTTGTCTCAATAATGTCTACGCCATTCACGCGATCGACCAGATAGATCAGGCCCCTGTCATCGATGGTCACGTCATTTGAAGATGGCAAAGCACTGCCTGCCGGCGCGTCGGGTGTGTAGTGGCCGACTTCGCGCGGATTGTAAGGGTCGGCTATATCGACGAGACGCAGGCCTTGGGCAAACCAGGCGAACGGAATGATCGTACCAGCAGGGCGCTCAGATGGTTGGTGACAGCCCATCATTGGTTCTTGTGGCGCACCATCGCCATGCAGGCCTTCGACCTGCCAAGTAGCAATCGGCGTTGGCATGGTTTCGACGGTAATGTCATAGATCCATGTAAAGGCTGGCGCAGCCGGGTGGAGCTTTGCCACATCCTCATCTGCCACTACCATTATGTCGCGACCGGCAATTGGTTGTGCCATCGGGAGGCATGTATGCGTTGGATGCGGATATACCGGGCTTGTATTGACAGCAGATATCGCCTTCGGCTTCGACATGTCTGAAATATCAAGAACGAAAAACCCATGATGCCAATAGCTTACATAAAGTCTGTCGCCACGTCGGATCGGATGATGGCATCGGGGCATGACCCAGTTATGCCAAGGATATTCCTCGCCTCCTGCTTCCCATTGGCCGGGAATCCACCAGCGACCAACTTCTGTTGGATTCACCGGGTCCTGTAGATCCAGGATCATCACGATATTGCCGATATACCCGTCGACGGTTGGAGAGATATAGGCGTAGCGCCCGTCGAAATCGTAGCGATGCACGCCACGTCCGCCAGTGCGCCATTTCGAGATCATTTTTGCTTCGGCCGGATTTGACACATCGTAAATGGCCAATCCACCACCAAGCTCGGGTCCGCCTTGCCCCAATTTTTCGTGGTTCACGATCATCAAATCATTGGCAACGCGCACTTTGTGCGAATGCCAACCATTGGGCACATCAATCCTGGTCAGGATTTTCGGCTTTCTGGGGTCAGCCACGTCTACAATTGTCGTTCCCGACGGATTGCGCATATGTCCGATGTATAGTGTCGTGCCCTCTACCCAGACTTGACCACCGCCAGCACAATCAATGTGCGATAGAAGCTTTGTGTTCAGTGCCGTTGCCATGCCTAAACCAGCCGCGCGACATCGCCACCTTCAGTCTGCCCCCAAGATTTGAAAAGCGACAGTTTTTTGAGAGTCGGTTCATCTGAGGCTACGAATAGATAGACGGGTTCAGTGTCAGAACCATTGTGGTGTTCGCACCAAGCCCCGCCCGGGACAGCGAGCGTATCAAATTCATTCCAGTCAAAGCGCTGTCCATCAACTATGGAATAGCCAGTGCCCTTAAACGGCGCGACCAAAAGGCTGGCAGTTTGACGCAGCGGCAATGTTTTCTGACCCGGGCGCAGCATTTGGGCAAAAAATGTGATTGTTTTGAAAACCGACCCTCCACGTGTCGGATCCGTATATTCAACCATCAGCGCTTCATACGGATCACCTTCTTCATCTTGGAAGCGGTTGAAAATTTCCATCATCGCATCCCAGCGATAGACATACATTGGTGAAGACAGGCCGCCTCCACGGTAGTGATCGACCCAACGAGGCGTCATTCCGCCGACACCATAGATGGCGCGGGAATAATCAGTCGGATAAACAGCAGATTGCTGCTTGAGAGGTATAACTTCGCCGTTCTGGACTTCACTATAATTGTGGTCAAAGTGAATGGCGTTCAGGTTTTCGACCAACGGTAGGTCCAGGACCGAAAGGTTCACTGCCTCTTCATCGCCCATTGTGCCGTGGTTGTGCCATGTATTGTTCGGTGTCAGAACCATATCGCCCGGGCCAAAAGTAACATTTTCGCCTGCAACACCCGTAAAATTTCCACTGCCGGTCAAACCAAAGCGAATGGCTGAGGGCGAGTGTTTATGGGGCGGCATAATCTCGTTGGGATCATTAAGTCGATAGGCGGTGTACATGGTTGAAACTGTGGCGCGTTTCGGGGCAAGGCCAGGATTGATCAACACAAGGCTGCGCCGCTCACTGTCATCCATGCTGATCAAATCTGCCGACATGCGCAACAATGGCTCAATGTCATCCTTATAGGTCCACAAATGTGGGACCGCATGTTTGGTTGCCATCAATTGACGGACCTCATCATTGGTCACATCGTCAGTGGTTGCCCAGAATGGAAACATGCTCTTGGCTGAAATGCTGTCGTACATTTCTGACAGGGCTTTATCGCGGTTGGACAGGGTTGCAGCAGCTTCGGTCATAAGGAATTTCCCCTTAAAAGGCATTGGCTTTGTCAAACGGATTGAGGGAAGCCTAACCACAGGCTCGAACCAAATCAATACATATAGTTCGATATTGGTTCAGTTATTGAGACATTTTGTTTATTGATAACCTGTTTTTCTAAATGAATTTAAGTAAATTACTATTTATAACAGATAGTTAGAAAAAAATTACTAATCCGTATTAAACCTTTAACAAATTTAACGGTTCAAAAAAATGGTACTTTTCCGCGCAAATTGTGAGTACTTACCAAAAACTACTTTAGGTTTCGGCATTATTCAAAATCATGTCTGATGCCATTTCAGCGATCATCAGCACAGCAGCATTGATGTTTCCGTTTGGAAGATCAGGCATAACGGAGGCGTCTACAACACGAAGACCTTCCATCCCATGCACCTTTAAATCTGGTCCCACGACGCTACCCGGCTCACCTTCAGCACCCATTCGACAGGTTCCTGCTGGATGGTGAACAGTTATCAAGCTTTTGCGAATATAGGCATCGATTGATTCTCGATCTCTGCAGTTTGGTCCCGGCATGGTTTCCGCCTTTATAAATGGGCGCATTTCAGGGCTATCTGCTAACGACCTAGCGATCTCAAATCCTTCGCGAAGGACGGTCCAATCATGGTCCGTGGCAAGGAAGTTTTGCTGAATTCGTGGTGCGTCAGTTGGATCAGCAGATTTCAATGAGATCTGCCCGCGCGCCTCTGGTTGGGTTAAGACAAGGCGTGTGGCAAATCCATCTGGAAAAGGGGCTTTAAATGGGGACATATACGGCCAAGCGGCCAGTGGCGCCGCTGTGAAGAGAAACTGCAGATCGGGTACATCTGTCGCGACGCTGGATCGAAGGAACGCGGTGATTCCCCCTGGAACGTCGCCTGAGAACCCGTTGAACCCGAAATACGTCTTAGCCAAATCAGGAACGATACGATCGTAACGCATCATGCGATGAAACGGACCTTGCGGTTCGGTCCTGTGGTACATCGCAATAATAGATGGGTGGTCAGCAAGGTTCTGACCAACTCCGGGCGCATTTACACGTACATTAATGTTGTGTTCCTTCAAATGCGCCTCAGGCCCGATGCCAGAAATCATCAGCAATTGCGGGGAGTTAACGACACCACCCGACAAGATAACCTCTCGAGTCGAGACAGCTGTGTGCAAGCCGGACTTATCACTGAACTGCACCCCAATGACACGGTCACATTTGAAAGAAAGCGCTCGAACCGTTGCGCCAGTTTTAACGGTTAGTAATTTTCGTTTGAGAATCGGACGCAAATAGGCATTGGACGCGCTTGCCCTGCGCCCCCGATTTATCGACATTTGCAGACGCGCAAATCCCTCTTGATTGGCGCCGTTATAGTCTTCAGTCCAACCAAATTTATTGCGGCCGGCAGCCCCAAAAGCTTCGACCAAAGGATCCTCAAACCGACATAGTTGCGTATGTACTGGTCCGTCGCCACCACGCCAGCTATCCGCCCCGTTTTCCCAGCTTTCTTGCCGCTTAAAATAGGGCAAGGTTTCATCAGCCCCCCAGCGATTCATGCCAGGTCTTTCGGCCCATCTGCGATAAGTGCGCTGATCACCTCGGACATAGGCCATCGCATTAGTGGAAGAACAGCCTCCAATCACCTTTCCACGGGCAAATTCCACTGCGCGATTGTCGACATTTTTTTCGGGCGCGCAATCGTATCCCCAGTCGTGGCGGCGCTCTTTGAAAATAATGCCCCAGCCAAGTGGGATATGGATCAAAGGGTCACGATCCCATCCGCCCGCTTCTAGCAACAACACACGGTGATGCCCGCTTTCGGTTAACCGATTTGCCAGCACACAGCCAGCAGACCCAGCACCGACGATGATGTAATCATATTCTTCACTCATCACGCGCTCCGCTTAGAATCATGTGGAAACAGAGTTCATAAGAAATTCGCCATAAACGAACCATTTATGAACCATTAATGTCAATGGTCTTGTCGAAATCAAACAGTCTGGTATACTAGAGTAACGTGCCGTTCGTTGACTGCTGCGGAAATCTGTGCTTTTGCGACGATCATTTTTCGGCCAATATTTTCAACTGAGAGGCTGCT
Organism: Hyphomicrobiales bacterium; assembly: GCA_045107035.1. GTDB lineage: Bacteria > Pseudomonadota > Alphaproteobacteria > Rhizobiales. The sequence goes on along the minus strand of JBGCFS010000021.1, from coordinate 29,444 downwards.
CTTGCCAAACACACTTCACCAATCAGGCTCCCGGAACAAAGGCCATACACCGGAACACTTGCGGTCAGTTTTGGCAGAACTATCCGCTGGAGGCAGCACACTGCCATCTGAACGGGAATTGGTTGAAACACTCGGTGTCCCGCGGTCTCGGTTGCGCAGGGTTTTGGCTGAAATGCGCGAAGCTGGCCGTTTGCCACCTGCGCAAGTCGGTCGACGTATGACGCGTGAAAGCAGCGTTCAAACGGAAGGACTGGCAAAGCTTGCCAATCCGACGGACGTTATAGAGTTGCGATTGATATTAGAGCCGCAATTTGCGCGTTTGGCAGCGGTTCGAGCTTCTTCCCTGGAAATCTCGCGCATAACCAGAGCCGCTCACAGTAACCCAGATGAAGATTATGGTACGCCAGACCTAACCTTCCATTTGGAGGTTGCGAACGCCTCAAGGAACGCTTTGGGTCGGGAGCTTTACAACATATTACGGCAAGTAGGTGCAGATGCCAGGGTTCGGTTGCCTGCACGGCGTCCGATGTGTCCTGAACGCCGGAAAACTCGTGATGCTGAACATATGCGCATTGCTCGTGCCATCTCCGATCGGGATCCCGAACGTGCTGAAGATTGTATGCGCGCGCACTTGGCCAGCGTTCAGGCTGTTGTCATGGAGAGAATTACGCCTGATCCCTTAGATTCTTCCGACCAAGTCAATGTGAACAGCAGCACCTGATATGCGACCAAACATCGGAGAGTGCACATAGACCCCTCCTTTGAATTAGCTGATATAATTGTCGTCGGTGCGGGATCCGCCGGGGCGGTCCTTGCAACGCGCCTTAGCGAAGATCCTTCTTTGCGCGTGATGCTTATCGAAGCAGGTGCAGAACCTGAAGACCCACGAATAGCTGATCCAGCCGCATGGCCCTTCTTGCAGGGCTCCTCGGTTGATTGGGATTTTTTGACAGTTCCACAAGAAAACATGGCAATGCGCACCCATCCCTGGCCCCGGGGCAAAGTTGTCGGAGGGTCTAGCGCTATTCACGCCATGGGGCATATGCGTGGCCATCGTGCCGATTTCGATGCCTGGGTAGAAACAGGCGCCCGCGGGTGGGGCTTCGACGATCTTCTGCCCTATTTCAAAAAATCCGAAACTTCTCCCTTTGGAAATGAAGCTGAATATGGTTCGGATGGTCCCATTCATCTTATGCAACCTAATGTGCCTCATCCATTGACGGAAGTGCATCGAGATGCGGGGCGATCTCTAGGTCTAAGGCCATTACGCGATCATAATGGCTTGGATGGTATGGATGGACCGACGCTGAATACGATGACGATAAAGGACGGACGTCGGCAAAGTGTCGCGGATGCATATTTAACACCCATCGTTCGGTCGCGAAAAAACCTTGTTCTGCGCACAGGGCTAATGGTGGACAAATTGGCATTTACCAACGAGCGTGTCACCGGATTGATTGCCCGCGACGTCGCTGGAACAGTGGCATTAAACGCGCGTCTTGGAGTGCTTTTATGCGCGGGGTCTATTGGCTCGCCGATGATTCTGATGCGGTCTGGTCTTGGTCCAGCTGAGGATCTTGAGAATGCCGGTATCACCATACGCAAGGAATTGCCTGGTGTTGGGAAAAATTTGCAAGATCATCTTCTATCCGCAGGAAATGTATATCGTTCCGCGAAAGTTGTGCCGCCAACTGGTACGCAGCATTCAGAGTCGCTGACTTATATCCATGCCAAAGAACAAACGGTGGATCAGGCCCCTGAACTGGTGGTTGGTTGCGTGACTGTACCTATTGTTTCAGATGCACTGCAGTACGAAATCCAAGCACCCGAAGTCGGCTCTGCCTATACATTAATGTTTGGCATCACGCACCCACGTAGCAGAGGGCGGTTGTGCATTACTTCTGCAGATTTGGATGCAAAGCCAATTATCGATCCTGCATATCTGTCGCACGAAACAGATCGAATTCATTTTATAGAAGCGTTAGACTGGGCTCGCGCGCTCGGTGCATCTCAAGCCTATGCGCCCTGGTGTGCGGCAGAAATTTTACCGACACCAGAGCACCTTACAGATCAAAACGCGAAGTTCGATTTTATAGAAAAAGCAGCCTTCACCCACCATCATCCTATTGGAACCTGTCAAATGGGAAGCTCAAAAAATGCAGTTGTATCCAGTGATTTGACGATCAAAGGCGTGCCCGGTCTTTGGGTGTGTGATGGATCCATCCTACCAAGCTTAACGACCGGACCCGTGAACGCCACTATTGTGGCTGTCGCAGAACGCGCTGCCGACCTGTTGAAAGACGTGCGAAAGAAATTCCAGATCTTATGACGCAAATTTTGGCTGAACCGCCTAGCTGATTCAATATTGAGGGACTTCATGATTGAGCGCTGCCGAGACGATGGCGGTGTCACAAAAATGCTTGTAGGTGGTGAGATACCCGTTTTTCGCAGTCCATAGGTGAACGGTTTCCATTTCAAACGACTTGCCGGTTGAAACCGCCTGCGAACGGTATTTTCCTGTCACAACAATGCTCTCATCATCAATAGAAATGAATCGATCAGTATCTACCGCCCAAAATTCAAAATGTGCACCAAAATCATCAAAGAACTTCTCGGTAGCTGCAAGGCTGCTATGGGTTCCACCATAGGGAAATCCGCTCATGATACCGAGTTCAAAATCCTTCGTAAAAATTTCCGAAAAGCTGCCTTCACCGGTGTTAACGATTTCGTAGAATCTGTCGACGAGTTGACGGATATTGCGTGTCATTTTTTGTTCCTCTCGGTGGTAAAAGGTTGATCGCTATTATCAGGTGGGTTGCCGAAATCCACACAATGTTACCCAGATCCGGCAAGGACAAGTCACGGGGCTTTTTCATTCATGGCGCTTGTAAATACATCGGATAATTTGACAATTCGCTTAGGTGCTTACTGCAGAAATATTACTTTAAGGAAAAAATTATTCATTACAAGGAAAAAATTCCGATGACGGCGATTTTTGGAACCCCAACATGGCAGCTCCCATCAGGCCAGGTTCGATTGCGCAGCTACTTGGAACTAGGATCGGATTTTTTGACTTGCGTAAAACTTTTTGGCGAACCGCGTGGTCCAGCTGATCCACAAATTGCTGAGTTCCTGAAAGACCGCCCCCGACAGGCGCTATTGAGCTTCCGGTTACATTTAAAACCATGGCTAACGGACCACTGATGAGATCAATAGCGCAATTGACTGTTTGGGTCGCCGCGAGCTCTTTACTGAGCCACTTGCCGATGATTTCTGTGCTGGGCAAATCGGCATTGTGAAGGTGTTGATGCATGCGTTCTAAACCACGTGCGCCGCCGATAGTATCTACACATCCTTTTTGGCCGCACCCGCACGCAAATTGTGGAATGGGTTCGGGCCAAAATTGGCTTTCGTTTGGGAGCGTCGGCCCATGGCCCCATTCGCCAGTAAAACCGCCAGTGCCGGAAACCAGTTTGCCGTCTAATATCAAGGCACCGCCAACGCCTGTGCCTAAAATTACACCAAACACATTTGCATGCCCTCGAGCGGCGCCAAAGTGTGTTTCTGCCAATGCAAAGCAGTCTGCATCATTTGCAATCCATACCGGTTGCTTTAACTCTCGTTCAAGATCATTCGCCATTGGGCGTTGGTCGATGCATGGAATATTCGCGCACTTAGCAAGTCCAGTATCGGTGTCGATGACGCCAGTCAGAGAAATCGCAATACCGTCACTGTCATTTGGATTTTCAACGATCAGTTCTTTGATGACAGCCACGAAATGTTGAAAATCATGGAGAGGTGTCGAGCGCTTCGAGAGAACGGATACGTTGTCCGCGTCCCTTGCACTTGCAGCTTTTATGGTGGAGCCGCCAATATCAAACGCTGTGATCATTGTTGAATGAGCTTTTTGAGGGATGCAACTTTGGTGGCTGAGGTTTGTTTAGACTCCAATGTGGCAAAACCAAACCGGGTTGATTTGGAGGTTGATACTGCAACCGTTTCAGAACACGAAGCGTGGAGTTCATGAAGTGGCACAGCTTTCAGGATAGTTTGCGCTGTATCAGATGTAACACCGGAACCAGCCATGATTGAGAGTCTCCCATCTGCACGTTCATGCATTTTTTGCAGCATGCCACGGCCAGCATTTGCCGTTGTTTGCCCGCCAGACGTCAAAACTCTATCAAAGCCAAGCTCAATCGCCTGGTCAACCGCTGCTTCCATATCTGGACTTAAGTCGATGGCTCGGTGAAGCGTGGTGCCCAAGCCCGCAGCGGTGGAAGTTAACGAGGCTAAGGTGGCTGTATCAAGGGAGTAGTCTGAATTTGATGCGCCGAGAACGACGCCCGCCAGGCCAGCTTCGCGCGCGGCATCAATATCGTGTTTCATAATACTCACTTCTGCCACGTTAAATTTGAAATCTCCAACTCTTGGACGGATCATTGCAAAGACGGGAACGGGTGCCGCCGCCGCTTGCTTCATGAAACCGAGAGAGGGTGTTAAGCCACCTAAAGAAAGTGCCGAGCAAAGTTCTATGCGGTCGGCACCCCCCGCAATTGCTGCGGCCAAGCCTTCTGTAGAGTCAACGCAAACTTCAAGGAGACGGTCAGGCATTGTTTTGACTCATGAAATTAGCACCTGAGCAATAAGTGTAATTGCAAGGAGCGTGACAGTGGCTTTAAGCAGTTTTTTGAAGAGCGCCTCGGGGAGTTGATCCAGTAATTTACTACCAATTATTGTTCCAATGTATCCCGAGACAATCATGGCAACCATAAGAGGCAGCCATGCAGTAAATGCAAATCCCAGGAAACCGAAGACAAGAATTTTCAAGCTATGCTGTAGTGTCATCGCCGCCGCATGCGTTGCGACGATTCCATGGCGGGAACCTGCGTGTGGTGCGTTGACAGCCATAACCAGTGGGCCGGTGGCACCAAAAAACATGGCCAGAATAGCTCCTACAACACCGTTCAAAAATACAATGGGCTTTGGTGCTTTTCTAAACTTTGGCTTAGGCATCCACGTAACAATTAGAATGAAAAACCCCAGGCACAATCGCCAAAGCGTTTCAGGTATTTCAAGTGTTAGTCGACCCGCTATCACCGCGCCCAAAATGCTGCCGGCGCCAAACCATATCAACACCCAGTATGTAATATGTCGCCACTGAACAAAGGTGCGGCCAGCATTTGAACCCAGCTGCACTGCGCCGTGAACAGGCACCAGCGCTGCAAGCGGCATACCTAAACCCATTATAGCAATTAGCAAAATGCCCCCACCAAGTCCGAGAGCCGCAGATATTGCGGATGTTATGAGGCTGGCCAAAATCATGACCATGGCGAACCAAAGTTCAATAGAGCTGGGAATGAGGTTGCTAAGTTCCACTAAATTGGACGTCTTTATGCCGCCATCGCTGTTTCGATCAAACGTGCCCAGTAGGAAACGCCTATTGGAATGGCTTCGTCATTAAAGTCGTATTCTGCGTGATGCAGACCCGCAGTGTCGCCATTTCCCATGAAGATGAAGGCACCGGGGCGCTCTTGCAGCATGTAAGAGAAATCTTCGCCGACCATGAATGGTGCGACATTGGCATCGACACGCTCTTCCCCAACAATTTGGCTTGCAACTCCTGCCGCGAATTCAGTTTTGTCTGCATGATTGGAGGTCACCGGATAACCGCGATGATACTCAATTTTTGCGGTTGCACCAAAGGCTGCCGCAGTGTTTTCAACGATAGTGTGAAAACGCTTTTCCGCAATGTCTCGTACATCAGGATTAAGCGTCCGTATTGTGCCACGCAACTCGGCTGTTTGCGGGATTATGTTAAATACCTGCCCGGCATTGAACATGGTTGTCGACACCACAATGCATTCAAGGGGGTCCACATTTCGCGAAGCAATAGACTGTAGATTTTGCACTATTGCCGATCCGATCAACACTGGATCGGTCGCTAAGTTAGGCTTGGCAGCGTGGGCACCATACCCTTCAACAAGGATTGCAAATTCATCTGTCGCCGCAGTAATAGATCCAGACCTTATCGCAAAATTACCCAGTGGAATTCCAGGAAAATTATGCATCCCAAAGACTTCTTGAATGCCGAATCGTTCCATGAGGCCGTCTTCAATCATGGCTTTCGCACCCGCGCCGCCTTCTTCTGCGGGTTGAAAGATTAACACAGCAGTACCGTCAAAATTTCTAGTCTCAGTTAGGTATTTCGCAGCACCAAGCAGCATTGACATGTGACCGTCATGGCCACAGGCATGCATTTTACCGGTATTTTTCGACTGATAAGATTTGCCCGTCATTTCTTCAATAGGAAGTGCATCCATATCTGACCGTAAGGCCACGACACGCCCTGATGTGTCTTTTCGACCCTTTATAACAGCGACAACCCCGGTCTGACCGAGGCCAGTCACCACGTCATCACAACCAAAGGATTTAAGACGGCTTTCTAGCGTTTTCGCAGTCTCAGGAAGGTCATACATCAATTCCGGATTCGTATGCAGATCTCGGCGCCATTGCGTAATTTCTTCATGAAATTCAGCAATCCGGTTAACAATGGGCATTACGATCTCCTATGCGTTACGCTCACTATATGTCCGTTTCTGTGCAACTTGCCAATGGTGGGTACTTCACAATTCTGCACTGAGCAATTTCAAGCCAGCCACAGTGAAGAATGTACCAAGCGTCGCCTGTATGCCTCTGCGTGCTCGGCGATAGGCGTTGAGCGCCGGCGCAGACGAAAATGCAAGTGCATAGGTTATCCGCAGAGCGACTCCTAATATGCCTGTCCCAATCACAAGGGCGATCGACACCCATGCCGGCGAATTGGTTTGAAGACCGAGCGACGAGATAGCAATCCATGCCAGCAGCGCCTTTGGATTGGTCATCTGGACCAATAATCCTTGTCGAAAGTAGCCAAGCGTTGTTTTCTCATTTGCCTTCACATTTGTGACATTCAAATCTTGACTGCGAAACGCTTGGCGGAATGCTTTGAACGCCAAAAAAAGCAAATAACACCCTCCAACAATTTTCACGACGGTCAGAAAACCAGCAAAAGCCGTCAGGATTGCGGATATTCCAAGCACTGTAATAGTTGCCCAAAAAACTGAACCAAGCGACACGCCTAGCGCTAGCGCAATGCCCGCCTTCCGCCCAACGCCCATTGAGGTTCCAAGGATAGCTAAAAAATTTGGACCTGGGCTCATCATTGCCAACAGGAAGGCCGCATATGCGGTTAGCAGACTCGAAAGGTAGGCGCTCGAATCAAACACTAATGTCTCCAGATTTGTGGGTCGTTTTGCTCATGTCATGGATTGTTTTACTATCCTGAGGTGCCTGAGCACGTTCGTGCATGCCATAATCCCTGTCCACTTTAGCAACTCGCAAACGATAGTCTTCAAAGTGAATATTTCGACCGGCATTCTGTGCAGAACGATGCACAGGTAAAGCCCGCCATGCGGAAACGGCTGCTTCATCCCGCCAAAAAGAAAGAGAGAGTAGTTTGTTAGGATCAGCCAAACTTTGAAAGCGTTCAATTGAGATGAATCCATCGATGTTCGAAAGAGAGGACTTCAATTGGGCGGCGATGTCCAGATAGGCGTTTTTTCTACCTTCTTTGGGTTCGACCTCAAATATTACGGCAATCATGTCTTCTCCTGAGTATTGAACACCTATCCAGAATGCGGCAGGGACGCAACTTTATAGAACGCTCGAGTTTCACTCCGAATGAAGTTTTTCTCAGCAGCAAAGCGATAGTTTTCACGTCCTAACGGATGATCAGACAAACGTTTGCGATAGGCTTCATAGGCTGTCAGATCGGCAATGTTGTAAATGCCGAAAGCCTTGGTAGTATTGCCTTCATGAGGCGCAAAATAGCCTACCAATTCTGCGCCACACTGTGGAATCGCTTGTCCCCAACTTTGCGCGTACCGATAAAACGCATCTCGTTTGAACGGGTCTATATCGTATTCAATAATACAGGTCAGCATGAAGATATCCCTTGAAATGAGTATGGGCCATTTAAGCTCATTTCTGTGAGATTATGTTTCGATGTAAATCGAAGTATTTTTTCCACAATTAAGTTAGACTACTAGCTGAGCGACAAGCTTTGAACTGAAAAGGAATGTCATGAGAGACGGACCGGATATAGCTCTAATCGGATCACTTTTGGGCGAACCTACACGGGCAAACATGCTGATGGCCCTTATGAGTGGAAAAGCGCTTACAGCGGGAGAATTGGCCCGTGAAGCCGGTATCACACCGCAAACAGCAAGCAGCCATTTGGCAAAGTTGGAAGCAGGTGGTTTGCTGCATGTTTTGAAGCAGGGGCGGCATCGCTATTTTGCGCTAGCGGATACTCAGGTCGCCGATTTGTTGGAAAGTCTGACGGGTCTAGCAGCACAAAAAGGGCATATGCGCTTGCGCACTGGACCAAGGGACCCTGCACTCCGCAATGCGCGCCTTTGCTACAATCACATAGCCGGTACATGCAGTGTTCAAATGTTGGAAAGTATGGCCGCAAGAGGTTTTCTGGAGATTGACCGCGAGGCAGTGGCCGTTACCAACAATGGCAGCTTGTTTCTTTCCGAACTTGGCGTTGATGTTATGAAACTAAAGTCTGCCAACACAGTTTTGTGCAAAACATGTGTGGATTGGAGCGTGCGACGTTATCATTTAGGTGGCGCTTTAGGGCGTGCGTTGTGGCATCGAATTGAAACATTGGGCTGGGCTAAGCGCGATGGAGATACAAGAATTGTGCTTTTCGGCCGATCTGGCCAACAACAATTCGAAAAGTGTTTTCCCTCAACCTCATCCATTTGAACTATGACTTGTTGCAATGAAGGCCTTACAATTTTGTTTTAATGGACTGTACGGTAGAAGCAAAAATTAACTAATTGTTGCCTTCTTGCCATGATTGGCTCTGAATCGGCAAAAAAGCCAATTGATGCCTTTGCCAAACACCTACCAAATCAGTTAGACCATGTGCGACTAGGCGAGAGAGTCATGCAGCCATTCGTGGGCGGGTTGCGGTGTAAATAATTGTGTTGCCAGAAGTCGTATCCTTGAAACCATCATTTGGGAGATGGCATTGAACTTTGCCAGATCAACACTGAAATCGTTCCACGCAGCTATATTTTGCCTGATTACGTCCTTTGCACTAACGGCTTTGCCGGCGCATGCTGCTCCACATATTCTGGTTGATTTGGATACCGGACGCATTCTGGATCAGAAAGATGCCCTGACACCTTGGTATCCTGCCTCTTTGACCAAAATGATGACCGCATATGTGACCTTCGAAGCAATTTCTGCTGGCGAAGTGTCTATGCGTTCTGCTGTGCGTGTTTCTAAAAACGCGCTGAGTCAGCCTCCTAGTAAAATGGGCTTTAAAGTTGGCACAGTACTTACCGTCGAGAACGCTTTGAAGATGGTTCTCGTAAAGTCTGCGAATGATATTGCGGTTGCTCTTGGCGAAGCTGTTAGTGGAAATGAGAGGAAGTTCGTTGCGCGCATGAATAAAGCCGCAGCCAAACTTGGAATGACTGGCACCCACTTCAAAAATCCAAATGGTCTTCCTGCTAAAGGTCAAACAACAAATGCGCGCGATATGGCTGTATTGACACAAGCCATTATGAAGCGTCATCCACAGCATCGTGGCCTCTTCAAAATCACAGCGATCAAAGCGGGTAAGCGCACATTGCGTTCCTACAATCCGCTTTTGACGCGCTATCAGGGTGCAACCGGTATGAAGACCGGCTTTATCTGCGCCTCCGGATTTAATCTTGTGGCGACAGCGAAGCGTAAAAACAAACACCTCATTGCTGTTGTGCTGGGTTCGCCCTCCTCTCAGGAACGCGCGGAATCTGCTGCGAAGCTCTTAAATAAAGGGTTTCGTGCATTTGGTCTGAAGGGCCGCAAAAACGTAAAGAATGTTAAGGCAAGCGGTGGCTTTGTCGAACCGGTTAACCTTCGCCCTCAAATTTGCAGCCAGAAAGCGCGTAACGAAAAAGCGAAACGCTTGAAGGACTATAAAATCGGAGAAGGTAAATCTCTTTTGAGTAAGAACTTGCTGGTCAGCATGAAGCCAGTTGTTGTGCGCACTGGTGGCGCCATTGGAACAGTTGCAGCTAATTTGCGCAACGCTCCAACGCCTATACCACGTCCAAATGTAAAACTTGCAGCCTTGCCAAGCAACGACGTTGCCAAAGCAATGGAGGCCAAAATAACAGCTGATCCAGTTGATACCGGCGATGGCGACGGTGATGAGAAGGTTGCAAAAAACGCTAGAGCGCTTGGTGGTATACCATTGCCTCTAACGCGTCCCGCCTTTGCCAAAGTAACAGGCAATTCCAAGGATGATGCTGTAGAGGAACCCGTCACGAAAGATGGCGCAGACGGCTAGAGCGAAGTCGACAAACCGGCGAATTTACTTCTTTCTAACTTTGAACCTGATGGCGTCATTCTCGGGTGTTTGTCCTAGAAAAGTATGACCGTGTTCCGTACAGAAATGCGGTATATCGATTGCTGCCATTGGGTCAGTACTAATTACTTCAAGAATTTCGCCACTTTCCAGTGGCTTTAGAGCTTTCTGAGTTTTCAAAACCGGCAAAGGGCATTGTAGCCCGGTTACATCCAGCACCGTAGTGTGTGATGATGGTTTTTCTAATGCCATGTTGAGCTCCTGAAGGTAGGCCTGAGTGTTGTCTTTTGGCAGAAGATTGGTATCCAAAGCAATTGTTGTAACTCTCCTTACCTCACGTTATCGTCCATTTGAGACTCGAACGACTGAAAAACCTCACTGAAAGCACTATGATGCCGAGCCAGCTTGTGGGGGCAAGTTAGCAATCTGTCTAAATTGGGAGGGCGCGTGGTTTTTTTAAATCGCATGCGCAGCGAATACCAATATCTAAGCGGCGCATTACGCACATTGCGCGGGCTGAATCCTGTCCTTGCCAATCCAAATCGTACATGGCCGGACGTACTCGAAGAGCTTGTTGTAAAATTTGGTGATAGACCAGCTCTTTTGAGTAAAAAACAGACCTTTACATATTTAGAACTCTTTGAGCGGTCGAACCAATACGCCCGTTGGGCATTGGGACAAGGCATTAAAAAGGGTGATGTGGTCGCTCTCTTGATGCCCAATGCACCAGAATTCCTCGCTGTTTGGACTGGCATCGCCCGTATCGGTGGAATTACCGCCTTGTTGAATACAAATTTAAAAGGCGCATCACTTGCCCATTGCATCAACATTGCTGCCCCGAAGCTAATCATCATAGACGCTGCGTTGGTTGACAATTTTGAGACAGCCAAAAAACGCCTAGATTATGATAAACTCTCGGACGGACTGGATCTGTGGCAGCACGGAGAGGGACCTACGGAGCTCGCAAAACCACTAAAGGCATTGTGTTCAATTTTGGACACCGCAGATACTGCACCACTTCCTAAGGAGGATCGTCCTGCTTTAACCACAAACGACAAGTGCTTATATATTTACACAAGCGGCACAACTGGCCTGCCAAAGGCCGCAAATATCAATCACTACCGTACCCAGGCGATTATGCACGGCTTTGCTGCTGCGACCAAAGCATCAAAGAATGACCGGATGTACAGCTGCATGCCTATGTATCATTCCGCCGGTGGTCTCGTGGCAACCGGCAGTGTGCTTATGGTCGGTGGATCAATATTTATTGCTGAGAAGTTTTCAACCAGCAGTTTTTGGGACGATGTGGTCAATAATAGCTGCACGATGTTTCAATATATCGGGGAGCTGTGCCGGTATTTGGTCAATTCACCAGCGCATCCCAAGGAAACCGCGCATAAAATTCGTATCTGCAACGGAAACGGGCTGCGGCCGGACATTTGGGAGACATTTCAAAATCGCTTCAAACTTCCCAAAATATTGGAATGGTATGCTGCGACCGAAAGCAATGCCGTCTTTTTCAATTTCGATGGAAAGGTAGGTGCAATTGGCCGTATTCCGAAATGGGCAGAGTCGCGATTTGTTACCGAAGTTGTGCGCTTCGATTACGAGAGCGAGGCTCCGCTCCGCGATCAGGATGGATTTTGTGAATTGTGCAATCCAAATGAAGTTGGCGAGGTTATCTCTCAAATTTTGAATGATCCAAAGCGCCCAAGTCAGCGTTTTGAAGGCTACTCAAATCGGGCGGAAAGTCAGAAGAAGGTTTTGGAAAATGTTTTTGAGGCAGGCGATCGCTGGTTTCGAACTGGCGATCTAATGCGCAAGGACGCGCTTGGCTACTTCTATTTTATTGATCGGATAGGCGATACATTTCGTTGGAAAGGCGAAAATGTTGCGACATCGGAAATCTCGGAAAATCTGACAGGGTTTGATGGTGTAGATGATGCTAATGCCTACGGTGTTTTCATACCGGGGATGGAAGGCCGTGCGGGTATGGTTGCGCTGGTAGTAGAAGATGATTTTGACCCAAAAGCGTTCTATACTCATGTGCAGGAGCATTTGGCAGATTATGCAAGACCAGTGTTTTTAAGGATCCAAACCAGAATTGATGTCACCGGTACATTCAAGCAGCGCAAAGTAGAGCTTGTGAAACAAGGTTTTGATCCTCATGGAATATCTGATCCGTTATTTGTAATGGATCACAAGGCCCATAGCTATGTATCTATGACTGACGCACTTTACGATGACATCTGCTCTGGTAAAAGACGACTCTAATTTAAGCATCCAAATACATCTGACCACATCTGAAGCGAGATCTCATGACAGGCAATATCCTTGCAATAGACCAGGGCACCACATCAAGTCGTGCCATTATCTTTGACGATACATTGGCTTCTATTGGTACTGATCAACAGGAATTCACCCAGTTTTTTCCAGATTCCGGATGGGTCGAGCATGATCCAGAGGAAATTTGGCAAAGCGTTTTAACCACTACCAAGGGTGCGCTAACGAATGCAAATGTTACAGCAGCAGAAATTGCAGCCATTGGCATTACCAACCAGCGTGAAACTATTGTTGTGTGGGATCGGGAAACCGGTGAGCCCATTCACAATGCGATTGTGTGGCAAGATCGCCGTACAGCCAAATTTTGCGCCAGGATGAAATCTGAAGGTCATGAACCGGCCTTCACCGCAAAGACGGGCCTTTTGCTGGACCCATATTTTTCCGGCACTAAATTAGGGTGGATGCTAGGCCATGTCGATGGAGCTCGTGAAAGGGCAGAAGCTGGTAAATTGGCGTTTGGCACCATTGATACCTTTTTGATATGGCGCATGACTGGCGGAAAATCTCATGTGACTGACGCGACCAATGCAGCGCGAACCCTAATTTTTAACATTCATACGCAGGATTGGGACAACGATTTGCTGGAGTTATTGCAAATCCCGCGAAATATGCTGCCAGAAGTCCTGGATTGTGCCGCTGATTTTGGCACCGTTGATGCCAAAATTTTTGGCGCGGCCATTCCAATTGCGGGTGTCGCTGGTGACCAACAAGCTGCAACTATCGGTCAGGCATGTTTTGAACCCGGCATGTTCAAATCCACATATGGCACCGGTTGCTTTGCGTTGTTGAATACTGGTGACAAGCCAGTACCTTCCTCCAATCGGCTTTTGACGACAGTTGCCTATCGATTGAACGGAAAGGTGACCTATGCTCTGGAAGGGTCGATTTTCATCGCGGGCGCAGCTGTTCAATGGCTTCGAGACGGTATGAAGATGCTCGACGATGCTGGTCAAAGTGGTGCGATGGCTGAAGCGGCTGATCCACATCAGGATGTGTATCTGGTACCTGCCTTTGTTGGCTTGGGCGCTCCGTATTGGGATGCAGAAGCGAGGGGAGCAATTTTCGGGCTAACCCGAGGTTCGGGTCCTAATGAATTGGCACGGGCTGCACTAGAAGCAGTATGCTATCAGACGCGGGATTTGCTTGAAGCCATGCGCAAAGATTGGGCCGCCGATGCTGATACGGTACTGCGGGTTGATGGTGGCATGGTCGCTAGCGATTGGACCATGCAATTCTTGGCCGATATTCTCGACGCGCCAGTTGATCGGCCAACAGTGTTGGAAACGACCGCTTTAGGCGCGGCGTGGCTTGCAGGGCATCATGTTGGTGTTTGGGGGAGCCAGGCTGAGTTTGCCGCAAGGTGGCGACTTGATAAAACGTTCTCACCGGCGATGGATGAAGAAACACGTTCTGCAAAATATGCTGGCTGGAAGGACGCAATCAGCCGTACGCTCAGCAAACCTGAAGATTAGATATCACTCACGTCGATAGGTTTCGCACGACAAACAAAAAACCCGGATCAATTCTGATCCGGGTCTAACATCATTGAACGCTTGTCGCCTTACACTGGCGCCAGAACCATTGTCATTTGGCGGCCTTCAAGCTTTGGTGGCATTTCCACTTTGGCGATTTCTTTGGTCGCTTCTTTCACGCGCATAAGCACTTGCATGCCAAGTTCTTGGTGAGCCATTTCGCGGCCACGGAAACGCATGGTAACTTTGACCTTGTCACCATCTTCAAAGAAGCGGTTCACAGAACGCATCTTCACTTCATAATCATGAATGTCGATGTTCGGACGCATCTTGATTTCTTTGACGTCAACAGTCTTCTGCTTCTTGCGGGCTTCAGCAGCCTTTTTTTGTGCCTGATATTTGAACTTGCCATGGTCCAAAATTTTGCAAACAGGCGGTTTGGAATTGGCGGCGATTTCCACAAGGTCCAGTCCGACCTCTGCTGCCATTTCCAGTGCACGTGCTGTTAATACAATGCCGTGGTTTTCACCCTGATCATCAATCAATTGAACGTCGGGTGATGTGATTTCTTTATTGGCCCTTGGGCCTTCTTTCACTGCCGGTGCGGCTCTATGGGGACGGCGAATGGTCGTTTACTCCTAAATTGTTTCCAATAGTACTTAGATTGTTATTTGAAAGCACAATGTCCAGCCTTTTGATGACTCTTTTGCATCAATTGGTCCGAAGCACATATAAAATCTCGCGCAAAACCATAAAAGTCAAGAACTCTGCGGATTCAGACCCTAAATAAGCAAAGAATTGCAACATTATGCAATCAGACTTCGTAGATTCCGCTATTTAGGCCGCAAAAGCGACCCATAGACAGCAAGAGTTTGATCGCACATTGAGTCTAGCGAAAAATTTGCGGTTGCGTGCTCTCGTGCTCTCTCTCCAATTTTATATCGTTCTTGCGCACTCAAATTGAGCACGATCTTCAGTGCGTCAGTGAGGGCGTTTATATCGCCTGGAGGAACACGCCATCCAGTGCGTTCTTGTTCTAAAACGCCGGGCGGAACTAGAACGGTTTCGCGAGCGCCTCCGTGGTCAGTAACAATGGCCGGGATTTTGGCGGCGCCAGCCTCTACTGCAGCACGTCCAAACGCTTCTTCTCTAGTGGAGGCAACAACTGCACAGGTTGCCAACGACATCGCTGCAGGAACATCATCACAATGGCCCACAAGACGCACGTGATTGGAAAGCCCCAGTTCCTCAATTAGGTTTTGTACCGCCACCAAAAATCCATCGTCGCCTTGTACGCCGCCCGCCAAAATGAGAAGCGGGTTATCAGGTATCTGCGCCTTAAGAAGTTGATGCATCGCCTTGGTGAGAACATCTTGGCCTTTCCACGATGAGATGCGTGCGATGTTGAGGATGAGCGGTCGTTCAATGTCTTTGGCTTCCAGGCCCCATTGTTTGATAAGAGCGTCTCGTCGCTTTTGGGTGACAGCACTCTCGGCAAATGCCCCAAGGTCTGTTCCGCGATAGATGGTCTTTGTACGAGCCTTGGCAGCAGGGTTACGCTGTTCAATTAGGGCTGCGGTCATACCGGAATTGGCAATGACAACATCGCCACGTGTCATGACGGAATTATAGAATTCTTTAAAAGCGTTTCTTTGGCTATAAATGCCATGATAAGTCGTCATAAAAGCGCAACCAGATAGACGCGCTGCCCACAGTGCGGGCCAAGCTGGGGCACGTGATCGTGCATGCACAATATCTACGTCGCGGGCTTTTATGACTTTTGATAGCGCATAGGCTGTCTTGATCATCTGTATCGGGTTTTTGCTGGCGGCATCCATGTTGATAAATTCGCCGCCGACGCGTTCAACATCTTTCACAAGCCGGCCGGGCTCGGCCACCACCAGTGCTGTACCGCCGGCTTTTACAATAGCTTCTGCAATATCTACGGTTGTTCGCTCTGCGCCTCCAGCTTCAAGGCGTGGTACGATTTGTAGTATGGTGCGGCCTGCCAAGGAGTTGGTTTTTACGGTTGATGGGTTTTTTGACATCGCTGCCTATTTTGTTGCTCTGATCATTCTTGTTCTTGTTGCATCGCTATGGCATCAAACGCAGATGAACACCAGCAAAGCCAGACATTGATATGACCGAACAGCAAGCGCCTCTGCCCGATCCTAATTATTTAGATGTTCAGCATGAAGGCGGGACACAAAGAATTGCCTTTCGCCATCGTTCGGCAGCGGATGCCGAACGACCTGGTCTCTTTTGGCTCGGTGGCTTTAAATCCGACATGGATGGCTCCAAGGCAGTTGCTTTGGATAATTTCGCGGAAAAGAACGGACTTTCCTGTACGCGCTTTGATTATTCAGGGCATGGGCTCTCTGACGGTCAATTTATTGACGGAACTATCTCTAAGTGGTTGGACGAAGCCGTCGCTATCATCACTGCGACCAGTTCAGGGGATGAGCGTCGGATCCTGATTGGATCTTCAATGGGCGGTTGGCTAGCACTGTTGTTGAATATGCGCCTAAAATCTATCGATGGTCCAAAGGTGCATGGCATCGTGTTGATTGCTCCAGCGGTTGATATGACCGCAGATCTGATGTGGGATAAGATGCCCGAAGATGCTCGTGCACAAATGTTTGAGACGGGGCGCTTTGAAAAACCGAGCGATTACTCCGATGAGCCCTATATTTTGACCCATGATCTCATTTTAGATGGCAAGCAACATTTGTTTGGAAGTGGCGTCATACGCTTGGGTTGCCCAGTCCATATTTTGCAAGGCGGCCAGGATACGGATGTGCCGCCGTCTCACACGCTAAAATTGGCCGCGCAATTGCCGTTGGACGATGTTGTTATCTCTATGATTCCAGATGGAGACCACCGTTTGTCACGTCCACAAGACCTTGATCGGTTGGCGGCCAGCATTGAAACATTGCTGGAGAACAATTGAGACGCCTCGCTTAGTGCAGCCCTATTACGAAAAACAGGGCCGAATAAGGGATTCCACCATTGACGAAGGCGCTATTTTACCACTATAAGGCGCGCCACAGGGTGGCAAATGTGTTTGCCGCCGTTTTTGTTTTAAATCCACAAGGTGCCGGACAGCCAGATAGGCGGTTTTGGGGTGCCTTTTGCAAAAGAGGGGCAACAGCCCATGGCGAATACACCTTCAGCCAAAAAGTCCGCGCGTAAAATTCTTGCTCGCACTGAAGTTAACAAAGCACGGCGCAGCCGCATCCGCACATATTTGCGGAAAGCTGAAGAAGCAATTGCTTCTGGCGTTAAAGCCGATGCAGCAGCAGCGTTGAAAGATGTTCAGCCAGAACTGATGCGCGCAGCTGGAAAAGGCGTTCTTCCTAAGAACACAGCTTCACGCAAAGTATCTCGTTTGGCTGCACGAGTAAAAGCGCTTACTGCCTAAGAACTTTTGCCTAAGAAATTCTATCAGGGTACGCTTATTAGCTAGAAAGTTGACTTGAAAGCAAAAAATGTAATTTTTTGAACTTCTACCTTGGCGTGCCGAGCGATGAGTCTCAAAAATTCCGAAAATGAGCCCGATTTTATCGGGCTTTTTTTGTGCTCTTAGCAATGTCACATAAGTGACATTCTGGACCCAGTTGGGCCCATGTTAACTAAGTCATTGAAGACTCACAAAGAATCCACTGTGGTGTACCAGCACAAATTTATTATTATTATATATCAATGGGTTATGGATAATGCGCTCAACTTGAAAGGCTCCCAAACAGATTCCTTGCTTGTCAACTATGCCAGCAAAAAATATTTTTTGAACGGGCTACCATACAAGGCCAACTGTGCCGCTTGACATAAAAATCATTGAGTCGCAAAGCCTTACAGAATGAGCACCATACCAGTCGGCGTCTGAAACGCTTGGAACGTGAAAAATCTGCAAAAGAATCTTGCCAGAGTCGGCTTGCAGAGCAAAAAACCTGTGTGTATCTTCTTTCCACAGACGGTGGCACTCACACTCACGGACTGAGTAGTCCCTGAATAAAACATGGTCAGAATTAAGTATTTGCCCTGCGCAAACTACTCATAGGTAGTTTTCGCACACAGGAAAACTGTGCCCAAATGCAATAACTTAATTCTTGCAAGTATGCAGCGATTGTTGCTCTTGCTGTATTTGGTGGTTGGTCCTCCAGTTGGAGTGTCTAGCAACTAAAGAGGATCAGTAAGCGACCCAATGTTAGGCGTAACGGGTTGTGTTCAGGGCTAAGGTGAATTGTCGCCACCACATGCTAAATCCATCGAGTTCATTTGAGCTCGTGACGAACGGAACAGACTAGGGCGAGTATGACTGACAACGAAACATCAGAAGTTGCATCCAATGTACCAGCGGCGCCTTCTCACAGTTCTTCTCAATCGTCTGCACAATCTGAACAGATAAGGGTCAATGTCAGTCGCATTGGATATGCAGGCGACGTTGCGGAACGCGATGCATTTGAGGCCTTGTCACATAGGGCTATTATTGTGGATGTGCGGACCCGCGCTGAATGGAGTTTCGTTGGGTTGCCAGCTATTGCCCCGGAGCAATTGGTACTGAGTGAATGGCAAGTGTTTCCTGATATGCAGGTAAATTCTGCTTTCACCGAGCAAACTGGTCAAGAAATTCTAGCGCGCAGTGGAGCCTCTACTCCTGCCGAGGCGCCGCAAGTGTTTTTTCTTTGTCGTTCTGGTGCGCGCAGCCGTTCTGCCGCCATTGCCATGACGCAGGCGGGCTTTCCGCAGTGTTTCAATATTGAAAACGGATTCGAAGGTGGACCTGATCAGCAGGGACATAGAGGCGTGGTGAATGGTTGGAAGGCGAACGACCTACCATGGCGGCAAAGCTAATTTCAGGCACAAGTATCGCGTATCGCCCGTAGCCGACGGGTGGAGCATTTAGAGCGCTGGGGGGCGGTCTTGGTGGATCCAGACAGCACAGATGCAGACCAATTTGGCAATTTGAGAAAATGCCGAAGAGAGAAGCTTTTTGAATGAAACGATAAGAACGAATTGGGCGGCAACATGAAGGGCATAGGCGATGAAAATGGAGGCAACATTGAGCAATTTAATGCTGGGCGACACAGAGATGCCAAAGACGCATTGCATAAACCTCACATGGAACATTCAGCGCAAGACAGAGAAAGTCATAAGCCGGGGAACCCCATTGTAGGCACAAATAAACTGCCCGGCGAACCACACGATTTTAAAAGTACGACAACACAGGCGAACCCGACCACAATGACATCTCCTGCTTCCACGCTCCAAACGGCCAATGATACGTCAACAAATTTTGCTGATAGTGTTTCCCAAGAAGATATTCAGGAAATTTGGCAAAAAATTTCTCGTCGCCTGCGCTCTGAACTTGGTGAGGATGTATTTACGTCTTGGTTTCTTAGGGTCGAGCTAGAAAGTCTGTCGGGTGGTGTGGTCACCTTATCTGCCGCAACACGGTTTTTGCGCAATTGGATCATGTCTCATTTCAAAGAGACGCTTGTCGGGTTTTGGGAAGATGAGATTGGCACTGTTCATCGTTTAGATATTCGTGTTCGTGGGGCTTTGCGTGCTCGTGCTGGACAGATTGGCCAAGCAAGCAAGCAAGCTGATCAAGCTTCAAAACCTGCGTCTGCGCGTCGTTTAGCTGACATGCGAGACAATCCATCTCACGTGGGAGATGCACGCGGTACAACATATGAGACCGGTTCTCGTAATACTTATAATCAGCCTGGTTTTTCAAATTCCAGCAACGGCTCATCTGCTGCGCGATCTAACGTATCAGGATCTGTGGTCCAGTCGCTTGGCAGCGCTCTAGATCGTAGATATGTTTTTGATAGTTTTTGTGCAGGAGCCGCTAACAAAGTAGCATTTGAGGCTGCTCGATCTGTGGCTATGGCGCTGCCAGGTGCGCCGGTCCTTTACAATCCGCTTTATCTGCATGGCAGTGTAGGGCTTGGTAAAACCCATTTACTGCAAGCTATTGCGAATCAGGCGGCCAGCACTGGCGCGCGCCAGGTGGTCTATCTCACGGCTGAACGGTTTATGGCTAATTTCGTGCAAGCATTACGTAGCGAGCGAGCTCTTCAGTTCAAAGAGCAGCTGCGTTCGATTGACCTGCTGTTAATTGACGATATGCAGTTTCTGACGGGAAAAGCTATTCAACAAGAATTTTGCCACATGCTAAATGCGCTGATTGATGGCGGCAAGCAAGTTGTGGTGGCGGCAGATCGTCCAGCCTCTGAGCTTGATGCACTAGAAGAACGTGTTCGGTCTCGCCTGCAAGGCGGTGCAGCGGTTCAAATCGGCGCTCCTGACACACAATTGCGCCGAGATATTTTGGGCCGCCGTTGCGAAACTATCGTGACAAACCATCCAGATATCAGCATCACGGATACTGTTCTTGATTATGTTGCAAACCTGATAACAACGAATGGGCGTGATTTGGACGGTGCGCTCAATCGGTTAGTTTGCCACGCGCAAATGAGTCGTGAGCCTGTCACCATCGGTGTTGCCGAGCAGGCATTGACCGATCTGGTCGGGCGTCGCGAGCCACGCAAGGTGCGCATTGAAGATATTCAGAAGATTGTGTCACAGCACTACAACGTTTCTCGGTCTGATATGTTGTCGGCAAGGCGCACTCGTACAATTGTACTGCCTCGTCAGATTGCCATGTACATTGCGAAGAATGTAACGCCGCGCTCATTGCCAGAAATTGGCCGCCGGTTTGGCAATCGTGACCACACTACTGTCTTGCATGCGGTTCGAAAAATTGAAGGTTTGTTGCAAACCGATAAGAAATTGGGACAGGAAATCGAACTTCTCCGTCGTCTTGTGGAAGAATAGAGGCGCTGTAAAAGTGCTTTCTTTCCGGTCCCTGTCGACAAGGATTGGATTTGCCCCTTGCACTTTTGCTTGAGGCACGCCAAATTTGAGCAAATCAAAGGCCTTCGCCCAAAGCGGAGGTCTTTCGTGTCTTTAGTTTTTGAAAATTGGTTATTTCTATGAAAGCCACCCTTGAACGCTCGCACCTTTTAAAGTCACTCGGTCATGTGCACCGAGTTGTGGAACGTCGCAACACGATTCCAATTCTGTCCAATGTTCTGATCAAGAGCGAGGGTGGGACTGTTCAGCTAAAGGCTACCGATCTGGATTTAGAAGTCGTGGAAATTGTTCCGGCCATGGTAGAGCAAGTTGGCGCAACAACAGTGCCCGCTCACATTTTGCACGACATAATCCGCAAGTTGCCTGATGGCGCCGAGGTTAGCCTTGATAGTGCTGGCAGTGATGGAACATTAGCTCTGAGGGCTGGAAAATCTCACTTTACCTTGCAGATGCTGCCGGACAGCGAGTTTCCAGATATCACTGCTGGTGAGTTCAGCCACATATTTTCGCTTGAAGCTGCTGAGTTGAAAAAACTCATAGATCGTACGCAATTTGCAATCTCTACCGAAGAAACGCGTTACTATCTCAATGGTATTTACCTGCATGCTGAAGAGCAGGCTGGCGAACTCGTGATGCGTGCCGTTGCTACGGACGGTCATCGCTTGGCACTTGCAGATATTCCCGCGCCACAGGGTTGCGAGAATATGCCTGGAATTATTGTCCCGCGCAAAGCTGTTGGCGAAATTCAAAAATTGCTCGATGGCGCAGAAGAGCGCGTACAGGTCGAATTGTCCGACAGTAAAATCCGTATTTCACTTGGATCTGTGGTGCTTACAAGCAAGCTGATTGATGGAACTTTCCCTGACTATGAGCGTGTTATTCCGCGTAACAATGATCGGGAGTTGCGTTTAGATCGTGCGACTTTTGAAAAAGCCGTCGATCGCGTATCCACAATTTCAAGCGAGCGCGGCCGCGCCGTAAAGCTGTCCTTGAGTAATGACATGCTTGTGCTGAGCGTAACCAATCCAGATTCTGGAACGGCGACAGAAGAAGTTCCTGTTCAGTATGTTGCTGAAGAGTTGGATATTGGGTTTAATGCAAAGTATCTTCTGGATATTGCCAGCCAGCTTCAAAGCGAAAGCGCATTGTTTAAATTCTCTGATCCCGGCATGCCAACTTTGGTTTGCGACGAAGCAGATCCAACAACGCTTTACGTATTGATGCCAATGCGCGTCTAAAGCGTATTTCAACCAAGGACAGATTTTTGCAAGCAAGGCGGAGACAGTAGTGGGACACGCGCCCTATGTCAGCCGCTTATCGCTGACAAATTTCCGTAGCTACCAGACTTTATCCTTGGATTTGGACGAGCGTCCTGTCGTGCTGACGGGCGCAAATGGCGCAGGGAAAACCAATCTTCTTGAAGCCGTATCTTATTTGTCACCAGGGCGGGGACTGCGCCGCGCTGCGCAAGATCAGGTTGCTTGTGTTTCCGGCGATGGGTGTTGGGCGCTCTCTGTCAATTTGCGCGAGGGCGAGGAAGAAACCCGTATTGGCACCGGTTTGCAGCTCGGTTCAAACGGAGTTGACCGCGCAAAAAAGTTACGAATCAATCAAACCAATGCTCAAAGCAGCGATGCTCTATTGGAATATGTTCGTGTCTTGTGGCTCACACCCGCTATGGATGGCCTATTCACCGGCCCTGCAGGCGACAGACGTCGGTTTCTTGATCGCCTTGTTCTGGCAGGAGATCCTGCTCATGGTCGGCGTGTCTCCGCCTTTGAAAGAGCTCTAACAGGCCGCAATCGTTTGTTGGATGCACCCAATCCTGATGCGTCATGGCTGGATGGTATCGAGACACAGGTGGCTGAGCTGGGTGTTGCTGTTGGTTTTGCTCGCAGAGAGTTGGTTCAAAGGCTGGAGCAACGCATCGCAGCGGAAAATTCCAAATCCAGCGCGTTTCCCAGTGCCATTCTGTCATTAGATGGACCATTTGAGCCCTTGATGTCTGGAGGAAATACGCCAGCCGTAGATATTGAGAATGAGTTTCGCAATTTATTGCGCAGCAATCGACGTCGCGATGCAGCAGCAGGACGAACGCTTGATGGTCCTCATCGCAGTGATTTGAATGTCAGGCATCGGGAGAAGGATATGCCGGCTGCCCTCGCGTCCACAGGCGAGCAAAAGGCGCTTTTGATTGGGCTCGTACTGGCGCACGCAAAACTAGTCAGAGAATTAGATGGACGTAGCCCTGTGTTGTTGTTGGATGAAATTGCTGCACACCTTGACCCCTCAAGGCGCGCTGCGCTGTTTGATACGCTACTGGAGCTTGGTGGACAGGCATGGATGACAGGAACTGATGCGTTGTTGTTTGACTCGTTGGGGCCATGTGCTCAGCATTTTACAGTTGATAGTGGATCGGTCACGACGGCGTTGTAATCGTTGCCAACACAAGAAACGGGTGGTTGCGCTTTTCAGTGTGCGTTAGGTGGTTGTTATAATTCCATTCATCTGCCTGAATACGCTAAGAGCACTTGTATGATCCGCAGCACCATGAACCCATTTGATTGGGCCCTATTGATCGGCCTTTCCATTCTCTGGGGTGGGTCGTTTTTCTTCATAGAGGTAGCAGTTAAATCTATCCCACCACTCACATTGGGTGCACTCAGGGTCTCTATAGCTGCCCTTTTTCTATGGCTGTTAGTAGGTGCACTTCGGCTAAACGTAAAATTTCCTCGTCGAGTGTGGTTGGCGTTCTTGGTGATGGGGTTGCTAAACAACGCGATTCCTTTCACCTTGTTTGCCTCCGCTCAGTTGGAAATTGCATCTGCATTGGCGGCGATTCTTAACGCCACCACACCCCTGTTTACGGTCCTTGTGGCCGCTATTTTTCTCAACGATGAAAAACCAACCGCCTTGAAATTTCTTGGCGTGATCATAGGGTTTTGCGGCGTTGTGATTATGATAGGGGCGGATGTGTTAGGCAGTGAATTACTTGGTGCTACCTTGGTTGCCATCGTTGCCCAATTGGCATGTCTAGCTGCAGCCATCTCGTATGCGTTTGCTGGTGCGTTTGGTCGCAGATTTAGTCGATATGGGGTGCATCCAATTTTGACCGCCACAGGTCAACTGACAGCTTCGTCGATTATCCTTTGGCCCTTGGCTTTATTTTATGATGGGGTCAGTGCTGGCCTTGGCATGTTGGATTTAGCACCCTTGCTTGCAATGCTGGGGTTGGCAATTGCATCAACTGCGCTTGCCTATGTGATTTACTTCAAACTTCTGGCAAGCGTTGGATCGACTAATCTTTTACTCGTTACGTTTCTGGTGCCGATAACAGCTTCATTGCTTGGTATTTTCGTGTTGGGGGAGCAACTGTCGCTCAGCGATGTGGTAGGCATGGCGTTCATTGGAATTGGTCTTTCCGCTATTGATGGCAGGCTCTGGCGGCGTTAGAAAGCTTTTGGAAGCAATTTTAGGATGCAGATAATGGACCTGACAACGCTCGTAACTTTTGCTGTGGCCTTGGGCATTGCAGCTGCTATTCCCGGTCCTGGTGTTGCAGCTCTCGTTGGCCGCTCTCTCGCAACAGGGTTTCGGCCTACATTGCCAATGGTTTTGGGGCTTATTGCTGGTGATCTGACCTATTTGACGGTTGCCGTATTGGGCTTGGCGTTTATCGCCGAAAGCCTTGGCACGTTTTTCTTTGTCGTAAAGTGGGCTGGCATAGCGTATCTGCTTTACTTAGCCTGGAAGTTCTGGACGGCTCAGAGCGACAAACTGATCGCAAATAACAATGCAAAGACAGCAACGCCGTTTCAAACATTTCTGGCCGGGTTGGCAGTCACATTGGGTAACCCGAAAACCATTACATTCTATTTGGCTTTGACCCCGACAATCGTTGACGTGACGCACCTTACATTGATCAGTTATCTGGAGTTGGTTGGCATTGTGTTTGTCGTTCTCGGCGTTGTAATTACACCTTATGTCGCGTTGGCTGCCCGGGCGCGAACAACTTTCGAAAAACCTGCTGCGCTCAAGCGTTTGAACCGCACTGCGGCCACGCTTTTGGCAGGCGCCGCCGCCGGCCTTGCCTTCAAGAGTTGAACTAAGGCTTTAAAATCGCTTTTTTGGCGGAAAACTGCGATTTTCAGCATGTTTTGCACGCATTTCAGTGGTTGTGTAAGGCCACAATCCACATATAAGTTTCGTAAGCTGATTTAATTTTTAGGAAGTGATTCGTTATGGCCGATTCCGAGCCAACTGTAGAAACTGGTGTAGAGTCAGAAAACGCTGAATATGGCGCAGATTCCATCAAAGTACTGCGTGGACTTGATGCGGTGCGCAAGCGCCCTGGCATGTATATTGGCGACACGGATGACGGCACCGGATTGCACCACATGGTATATGAGGTGGTGGATAACGCTATCGATGAAGCCCTAGCTGGCCATGCTGACTTTGTAAAAGTTACACTTAATGCCGAAGGCTCCGTTACCGTTGAAGATAATGGTCGCGGTATTCCAACGGACATTCATTCCGAAGAAGGCATTTCAGCTGCCGAAGTGATCATGACCCAGTTGCACGCCGGCGGTAAGTTCGATCAGAATTCCTACAAGGTATCCGGTGGTCTTCACGGTGTGGGTGTTTCGGTTGTGAATGCTTTGTCTTCGAAGCTCCAACTGAAAGTATGGCGTGCCGGTAAAATCCACGAGATGAGCTATTCACATGGGGTGTCTGATGCGCCCTTGACTGTTGTTGGCGATGCCGGCGATCGTACAGGTACTGAAGTCACATTTCTGCCAAGCACGGAAACATTCACGAAGACAGAGTTTGATTTTGGTACGCTTGAGCACAGGCTTCGTGAGCTCGCATTTTTGAATTCTGGTGTTTACATCATCCTTACTGACAAGCGCGGCACTGAAGATCGTGTTGAAGAAATGCAGTATGATGGTGGTCTGGAAGCGTTTGTCACCTATTTGGATCGCGCAAAACGCCCTCTTGTTGACGCGCCAATTTCATTGGTTACCGAAAAAGACGGAATTACCGTTGAAGTCGCCATGTGGTGGAACGATAGTTACCACGAGAATGTGCTTTGCTTCACCAACAACATTCCACAACGCGATGGTGGTACCCACCTTGCTGGCTTCCGTGGTGCGCTAACTCGTCAAATGGTTGGCTATGCAGATCGCTCTGGCATTACCAAGAGAGAAAAGGTCAATGTTACCGGCGAAGATTGCCGCGAGGGTTTGACTTGCGTTCTTTCTGTCAAAGTGCCTGATCCGAAATTCTCATCTCAGACTAAAGACAAATTAGTTTCATCCGAAGTACGTCCCGTAGTGGAAAGCGCCGTGAATGGATCGCTTCAAACTTGGTTGGAAGAGCATCCACAGGAAGCAAAAATCCTTGTGGGCAAAGTGGCGGAGGCCGCTGCTGCACGAGAAGCTGCCAAAAAGGCGCGTGAATTGACGCGGCGCAAGGGCGCTCTGGATATTGCATCCTTGCCTGGCAAACTTGCTGATTGCCAAGAGCGCGATCCAGCAAAATCCGAAATCTTCCTTGTGGAGGGTGATTCCGCTGGTGGGTCGGCAAAGCAGGGCCGTAGTCGTGCAAATCAGGCGATTCTTCCATTACGTGGTAAAATTCTGAATGTTGAGCGTGCACGCTTTGACCGCATGTTGGGGTCTGCTGAAATTGGCACGCTCATTACAGCTCTGGGCACAGGCATCGGTAAGGAAGAATTCACACCGGATAAGTTGCGCTACCACAAGATCATCATCATGACAGATGCCGATGTTGACGGCGCACATATTCGCACACTGCTTTTGACATTCTTCTTCCGTCAAATGCCGGAGCTGATTGAACGGGGCCATTTGTATATCGCACAGCCGCCTCTTTACAAAGTGAAACGTGGTTCATCGGAAAGCTACTTGAAGGATGAGGAAGCCCTGCAGGACTACCTCATTACATCTGGTATCGATGACACGACTTTTACGATGCAAAGTGGTGAAGTGCGTACAGGTGTCGATCTGAACGGGCTATTGGATGATGTGCGCGCGTTCTCAAAAACCTTGGCTGGGTTACATAGTCGCTATGATCGCAAAGTCGTTGAACAGACAGCGCTTTCTGGGCTGTTGAAACCTGGCGTTATTGAAGACGGTGAAGCCGAGCCGCTGATCGAAAATCTTGTTAGAAAAATGGATACCTTGTCTGAAGAAACCGAACGCGGTTGGTCCAGTGAGCTGCGCGGTGACGGAACATTGGTTCTGTCCCGTGATGTGCGCGGCGTACGTGAGGCCTTGATGCTGGATGCAGCCTTGTTCGATAGCGCCGATGCGCGTCGTCTGCATACTTTGGCCATGCGCTTTGCCGACGCTTTTGACGGCGAGGGTGCCTTGAAGCGAAAAGAAACTGACACGAAAATCTACGGGCCCGCGGATCTTTTGGAAGCGGTGCTTCTGGTTGGTCGCAAAGGCATCTCCATGCAGCGTTATAAGGGGCTTGGAGAAATGAACGCTGATCAGCTCTGGGAAACCACTTTGGACCCGGATGCCAGAACCTTACTTCAGGTAAAAATTGGTGAGGCTTATGATGCCGATGATATTTTCAGCAAGCTCATGGGCGATGATGTGGAACCACGACGCTTTTTCATCCAGGAAAATGCATTAAATGTAGCGAACTTAGACATTTAGGCATTTTCTGCCTTAGTTTTGCCGCACCGCACAATCAATCACTCGCCTGATCCCAAGACGAGTTAAGAGAAATATGTATAAATCACTATTTGCAGGCCTTGGCCTTTTGACAATGGCCGTGACCGGCCTGACTTTTTCTGCACCAGCTGAAGCCGCCGCGCAGTGTGGCAAAGCCTCGTGGTATTCCCTTTACAGCCGCACTGCGAGCGGTGAAATGATGAACCCAAATCTTTTGACAGCGGCACATAAGTCGCTGCCATTTGGTACAAAAGTTCGCGTTACAAATATTAAAAATGGCAAGTCCGTTGTTGTACGCATCAATGACCGTGGTCCGTTCATCAAAGGTCGCGTTATAGACGTGTCCAAGGGTGCAGCACGTAAGATCGGCATGATCAAATCTGGTGTTGCCAGCGTTAAAATGACAGCACTTGATGGCTCTTCAATCAAAGGTGCGCATCGCTGTAGCTAAAGTAGCTTTGTCTTAGAAACATACAGGAAGCGTCTGAAGTTCACTTCGGGCGCTTTTTTCTTTGCCTAAACCTGTGCTAGCGCTGCCAGGCCAACAACTGTCAGCATAGAAATAGCCATAGCCACATTGATCATAAAATGGGTTCGCTCACTCAAATTAAGACGATGAAGATAGACGCCTGCGCTTAACCACAGCAAATGAATGGGCACCCAAATAGCATTCATAATCAGAAACTTAAGCAAGGTTTCAGCGAGAAGGCTTTCTGGTAGAAACGCAAACCCTGTAAACAGCGCAGTGTTTACAGCATAAGCCTTGGGGTTGATGGCTTGAAGAGCAAGGCCAC
This sequence comes from Hyphomicrobiales bacterium, assembly GCA_045107035.1. Lineage (GTDB taxonomy): Bacteria > Pseudomonadota > Alphaproteobacteria > Rhizobiales. The sequence continues at coordinate 841 of JBGCFS010000021.1, read as the reverse complement.
CAATAAAACCTGGCGGGCGCTCAGCTTTAATGAAAGCAATTTTTGTTCCGGAAAGCGCAATGCGCAATGCGAGATACAGTAGATAAGCCGCTGAAGCATAAAGCAAAACGGTACGCACAACTGGCACCGACAGGACAATGGCTGCGAGACCAGTTACGACGGCGAGAGACACAAGATTTGTGCCGACAAAGAGGCCGGCCACATAGCGTAATCCGGCTTGATAGCCATAGGCTGATCCAACGCCTGCGGTAGATAAAACGCCAGGTCCAGGTGTGATAATGAGAAAGAAAACGGCAGCTATAAATGTGATCATCTGTGTGTTTGTAAGCCGACAATCTGGATTGATCAATCGCCAGATGATGCTGCGGCTAACAAAAGAATGTGCTATAGGAAACCCGGGGGCGGCTGAGATTTTGGAACGGGAACGCCGATCATGACAAAACAGGATCGAACTCTCAAACGCGCACTGTTATGGGGTATTGTGTTTGTGCTTGCAGGACTAAACAACGGCATAGCCGATGCACGTCCAAGTACACAATCCTATACATGTGAAGGCGTGCAAAGCTTCATAGATCAACGCGGAACCGTGGTCATGAACACGAAAAATGCGTCCATCTACCGCAAGTTCTATGCACCTCATTATCAGTGCCCGTTTTCAACCGAACACACGGCACATCGCGTGCCGACAAAAAGCGGAACTTGCACGCTTTATATTTGCCGGGAACCGCGAGAAGATATGTTTGGCCGCAAATGGCCGAAGCGTTTTTTTAACTGATTAAACCCCGCGTCTAATGCGCCTGGCTTTCATAGCCTCGTGGGCTTCTGGCGTTCCATCGTGGAA
>JBGCFS010000209.1:0-25259 GCA_045107035.1 Hyphomicrobiales bacterium | reverse complement strand
GATGTGGAAATGTCGCTTAAAGGCCTGCAAATGGCGCGAGATATTCTTAGCCAGTCGGCTTTGAAGCCCTTTGTGCGCAAGGAAGTTTTACCTGGGCCGCAAGTGAATAGCCGTGAAGAGTTGTTCAACTATGCATGTGGCATGGCAAAAACGGACCATCATCCGGTCGGCACCTGCAAAATGGGCCATGATAATATGGCGGTTGTGACGCCTGAGTTGCGGGTCAGAGGTATTGATGGATTGCGTGTGTGTGATGCTTCAATTATGCCGACCATCAATTCCTCAAATACAAATGCTCCCACAATTATGATCAGCGAAAAGGGGGCAGATATGATTTTGGACAAGGAACCGCTGCCGCCTGCAATATTTGAACACGAGCGAAACGATATTGAAATCAGAGATTTGGCTTAGGGATTGCCACTTGACTTACTGCTTTACGTGCTAGACGCAGACAAGGCGTTTGATTGTCTCAACATTGAATGCGAGGCGTTTTTCTAACGCCTCTGGTGTCATCATCTTCTGCTCGTAAACGATCTCTGCGGTGTATCTGTTGGTGAGATAATAGTAGCCAATAGCAGCAATTGTTATGTTCAGTTGCGTCACGTCGATGCCTGAGCGGAAAACGCCTTCTTCCACGCCGCGATCCAAAAGCATCTTCGTCATGTCTAAAAACTTCCGACTGACGACGGTAATCATCTCGGATTTCTTCAAATGTTTCGCGCGATGAAGGTTTTCGCTATTCACCAGCGTTATGAATTCAGGGTTTTTTAGATAGTAATTCCATGTGAACCGCACCAGTTTTTCTAGCGCATCCATAGGTGGGAGCTGGTCCAGCTCTAGCTTCTGTTCAGCATTTCGAATATCCAGATAGGCTGCTTCCAAAACGTGCTGGAAAAGCAAATCCTTACTTTCAAAATAGTGATAAATCATGCGCTTGTTTGACTTTGCGCGTTCTGCAATTTCGTCTACCCGTGCGCCCCCCAAGCCATTGCGAGCAAACTCTTTTTTTGCTGCGTCCAGAATTCTCTGACGTGTCGCCTCTGCGTCGCGGCGTTTTGGCGGTTTTGGTGTTGGCATCTGGTCACATGTCTTCTGGTTAATTTGCCTCTGTTTCACGGTTCTATCCGAAGTTGCCTTTAAAGGTCAAAGCATACCGTTCGCACTTCGAGATCCATTTTTACGAGAAGTTACGTCGTCTGTCGCTTGACTAACATGTATTTAATGAAGTAACTGGTTAGTGCGTTAATGACATTTTGATCACAGGTTTTGATTTGTCAGAGATCAAAACTTCGGTCCGGCTATGTGCCGATCTGTGTTGGCAAACGCAAAAACGCAAAGGGAGGTATTTATGTCGTTTATCAAAAAATTTATCGAGCAAGAGAAAATAAACCGTCGTAATTTTCTATTGGCCGGAGCCTATGGAATGGGCGGCGTTGCCGCTGCCAGCATGCTTGGTGTTAGCCCGGCGCGTGCTGCGTTGACCGACCCGGCTGTCGCTTGGAGCTATCGCAACCGCACTAACCCATACTGGAATGAAATTGTCTCCGGCGGGGAGGCGTTCGTTGAGAGCCTTGGGAAATCAAAAGATTTCTTGACCCATTTGATCAATGAGGGTTCGTCCGAAAAATCGTTGGCTGACGTAAAGGCGCTTCTTGCTAAAACAAATGGCAACTTGGCTTTGGCAATTGATACAAACGATGCGCCAAACGCACGTCCGGTTGTTGAAGCTGTTGCAGGCGCGAATGCATATGTATCCACACTTTGGAACAAAACCGACGATCTGCATCCGTGGGATTTTGGTGACAATTATGTCAGTCACATGAGTTGGTCGGATGAAGGTCCGGCAGAGCAGACTGCTCGTATAATGCTCGATGCCATGGGCAGCAAAGGCGGTGTGGTTCATCTCGGTGGCATACCATCCAACAATCCTGCAATCGAGCGTTTGAACGGTTTGAAAAACGCGCTTAAAGACTATCCAAATGCCGAATTACTGGATGCGCAACCTGCTGATTGGGATACTCAAAAAGCCAATCAGGTAATGTCGTCATTCCTGACGCGCTATGGCGATGATATCAAGGGCGTACACTGCGCAAACGATACAATAGCCTATGGCGTGCTGGAAGCGCTTCGCGCTGAAGGCATCGAAGGTATGCCAATTGTTTCTTACGATGGTAATCCGCAGGCTGTAGAACTTGTTTCACAGGGTAAAATTCTCGCGACAGTGTTCACAAATCCGCATTGGGGTGGCGGTATCACTGCTGCATTGGCCTATCATGCAGCCATTGGGACATTCAAACCGTCTGATGAACCAAATGAACATCGTGAGTTCTATGGTCCAACCGTATTTATCACTCCCAAGGATGCTGCGGAATTTAAGACGAACTTCATTGATAATGTTCCGACGTACGATTGGAACGACTTCTGGGGCCCTTCCAATGGGCCGATAATGTATAAATAGATTGCTTTCGGGCGGCTCTACTGGGCCGCCCGAAGATTTTAGCCATGTCGCGATGGGAGAGGCGTGTGAACGAATTTATGACAAGAGATGCCCTTGTAAAATGGGCACCACTAATCGTTCTTATGGCACTGGTTCTGGTCTTTGCTCTCATTGAGCCAAGGTTTTTTTCTGTCCGAAATTTTGCACGTATCAGCATCTCGTCTGCGCCAGCATTGATGGTCGCAATTGGTGTCACATTCATCATAATTATGGGCTCCATTGATTTGTCGATGGAGGGCACTGTTTCCGTCTGCGCCGTTGCGTTTGCATTCAGTTTCTTGGCTCTTGGCGGAACGCTGGCGAGCGCTGCTTGGCTTGCTTTGCCCCTTGCACTTGTTGTCGGAGCCGGAATTGGGTTCCTCAATGGGCTTGTGCACGTGAAGTTAAAAATTCCATCCTTCATGGCCAGTTTGGCAATGGGTTTTGTGGGCACCGGATTTGCACTGTTGCTAACAGGTGGAGACCGCATCCGGGTGGAGGATGAAGCATTCCGATCCCTCTTGACAGTCCGCTGGTTCAACTTTCCAATCATGTGCTATGTCGCACTCGGATTTTTGCTGATTGGCTGGTTTATCCAAACCAAAACCACCTTGGGCCGCAATTTTTACGCGGTGGGTGGCGGAGAAGAACTGGCACATGCGTCGGGGCTTAACGTAAACAAGGTTCGCATTCTTGGTTTTATGCTTGCCGGTGTTTTCTATGCTGTGGGTGCGCTGCTTGCGGTAGGTCGCATAGGTATTGCGGAAACTGCTACAGGCAGCAATTTTATGTTTGTTTCCATCACCTCCGTTGTTGTGGGTGGCACCGCACTTTGGGGTGGTATTGGGGGCGTATGGAATACGTTGATTGGGGTTCTTATTGTCAACGTCATCAACAACGGCATGGTCGTCGTAGGTCTGCCTGGATACCTGCAAGATGGTGTGTTGGGCCTTCTTGTTATTGTCGCTGTAATTCTATCGACGGATCGCAAAACCGTTGAATTTGCGAAGTAGGAGGCGGTTATGTATCAACTCCGTAATGTCGACAAATTGTTCCCAGGTGTTCACGCACTGAAATCAGTAGATTTTGAGATTGGCCGCGGCGAGATAGTCGGTCTTGTCGGTGAAAATGGTGCCGGAAAATCGACTCTCATGAAGGTCATCTATGGCGCTTATCAGCCAGATGGCGGAACGATAAATATTGGCGATAAAATAGTTCGTTTCCAAAACCCACGCCAAGCTATGGAGCAGGGGATTGGTATGGTTTTTCAGGAGCAGTCCCTGATTGCCAATCTCACAATAATGGAAAATATCTTCCTCGGCTACGAGCAGCAATTTGTGAAGTTTGGCGTCATTGGTTGGAAAGCGATGGCTGCTGCAGCCAGTGCTCAATTGGCAAAGGTTAAGTTGACGATTGACCCAGCCACTATCACGTCCAAACTTTCCTTTGCGCAAAGACAACTGGTTGAGTTGGCGAAAGTCCTGACTTTGGAAGAACGTGTGGAAGGCGAACTGATTATATTGTTGGACGAGCCAACTTCTGTGCTTGCGAGAGAGGAAGTGGAATTGCTCTTTTCGTTGGTTCGCGAGCTGACCTCACGAGCATCCTTCATTTTTGTTTCCCATCGCATAGATGAAGTGCTCGAGCTCTCGGACCGAATTTACGTGATGAAAGATGGCGAAGTGGTTGATGTTGTCGACCGTGAGGCCGCAGATGCCGAAGGTATTCAACACAAGATGGTCGGCCGCGATGTCGACAAGGAATACTATCGTGAGCAAAATCAGGTGCCTTATGAAAAAGGCCAGCCTCTGGTTTCCTTTCAGGATGTGAGCCTTGGCCAAAAATACCAGAATATGAGCTTTGATCTGCACAAGGGTGAGGTTTTGTGCCTCGTTGGAACCGAAGGGTCTGGTCGTGAAGCCATTCTAAGAACTGTTTTTGGATTGGACACACCGGATACTGGCTCCGTTTCTATAAAAGGGGAGCTTGTCCGTTCATTCAGTGCGCAATCTGGCGTGTCCAAAGGGGTGGGCTATGTCCCGCGCGAGCGCAAGATTGAAGGCATTGTAGGCGGTATGAATGTCTACGAAAATATTACGCTGAGCCAAATGGGTCGGTATAGCAAAGGTGGCGTTCTTCGCATTGGCGAAGAGAAAGCTCTTGCGCGTGAATGGATTGCTAAACTTGCGATCAAAACTCCCTCTGAATTCAAGGATTGTGGTGGTCTATCAGGTGGGAACCAGCAAAAAGTGGTTCTCGCCAAATGGCGTTCTGGCGGATCAGATATAATCTTGATGGATCATCCCACACGCGGTCTGGATATTGGTGCCAAAGAAGATGTCTACGACATGGTCAGGAGCATGAGCGCGAATGGCGTAGGGATTGTGCTTGTTGCGGACACCCTAGAAGAGGCAATTGGCCTCTCCCACACAATCATCGTTTTAAAAGATGGCGAGATGCAGAAGCGGTTTGATGGAACACCTGGCTCCAAACCGTCTTTGTTTGACCTCGTCCATTACATGATTTGAGGCTGTGACATGAATTTTGAACGCATCAAGCCGCACTTGCCTTGGATTACTTTGTTGGCACTGGTTGTCATTGTTGGCATTTCCGATACCAATTTCCTGAAACCACAGAACTTGATAAATATGGCAGCAGATATTGTGCCGTTGTTTATCATGGCGCTTGGCATGACCTTTGCCATTTACATCGGTGGCATCGATCTTTCTGCCCAGTCTATGGCTAATATGACCACTGTCATTGCAACAGTGGCGTTGCCAATATTTGGACCAGGTGCTGCTTTAATCTGTATCGTTGCGGGCGTCGTTCTTGGGGCCATTTCCGGGATTGTGACAACACTTTTATTGGTGCCGTCATTTATCTCAACACTTGCTGTTGGTGGTATCGCATTTTCCGCCGGACAGTACCTATCGGGCCAACGCGCGCTTTATATGGAGGCCGGGTTACGTGACTCCGTCTTTGGTTGGATGGTGGGCCGTTCCTTTGGTATTCCCCACGAACTGTTCATAGCTGCGGTCTTGGTATTGTTTGCGGTGTTCTTACAGAACCGAACCACTTTCGGACGGTCCTTGAAGGCTGTCGGCGCAGGCGAACTTGCTGCTGTTGCATCGGGTATCAATGTTCCTCGCATTAAGATTATGGCGTTTGCGCTGTCCGGCGGATTGGCAGCAATTGCGGGGCTACTCTTCGCGGTGAAACTGTCTGGTGGATCGCCAACAATTGCGAACGGATTTTTGCTGCCCGCGATTGTTGCCGTTTTAGTTGGAGGTACCCCGCTAACCGGCGGAGTTGGTGGCGTGGTAAACACGCTCATTGGCACGTTGATTGTTGCTGTTATCAGAACTTCGATGCTATATTTCGAAGTTGATGCGACCCAGCAACAAATGGTGTTTGGCGTGGTGCTCATTATCGCGATAGCCATGACCATTGACCGTTCCAAACTCCGGATTGTTAAGTAATGGAACTTTTGATGAAAGCTGCCGCTTTAGTCGAGCCTGGTCGGTTTGTTTTAGAAACAAGACCATTGCCTAAACCCGATAGGGATGAGGTGGTCGTAAAAATCACAAGAGTCGGTATCTGTGGAACCGATATTCACATTTTCAATGGACATTACGCTACAGAACACTTGCCGATGGTGCCAGGACACGAGTTCTCAGGAACTGTTCATGCTGTGGGTTCTAATGTATCTCGCTTGGCCGAGGGTCAAAGTGTTGTTGTTGATACCAATATCGGTTGCGGAACCTGTTTTTGGTGCCGTCGAAATGAAATTTTGAACTGCCCCGAAATGAACCAACTCGGCATCACAATGGATGGTGCATTTTGCGAATATATCGCTGTGCCAGAGCGCTTGGTAATTCCAGCCCCCTCGCATGTTCCGCATGAAGTACTTGCGCTGACGGAACCTCTGGCTTGTGTTGTGCGAGCAGCAAGAAAAGCTAAAACAACTTTCGGTCAATCTGCTGTTGTTTTAGGAGCGGGGCCTATTGGAAATCTGCATGTGCAGCTTCTGCGTACCATTGGTGCAGCGCCTATTGTCGTTACTGATATTTCGGAGCAACGTGTCAACATGGCGATGGGTGTTGGTGCTGATGTCGGGGTAACCAACCCCGCCGAGTTGCTTGATGCAGTGCTGAAGGCAACAGATGGTCGTGGCGCAGATCTGGTTATCGAAAGCGTCGGCAACCAGATGCTTTATCAACAGGCGACGACGCTTGTCCGAAAGGGCGGGCACATAGCCGCTTTTGGCCTTACCGGTCCTGAAGACGTGCTTCCGGTGGGAATTCTAAAAACAATCTTAGAAGAGAACTCCATAAAAGGCTCTGTTGCAGGTATGGGGCAGGACATGCACGACGCGCTTACATTGCTGGTTCACGGTCGCATAGACACGACAGCGTTCACGTCATCAGTTTTCAATCTTGAAGACATTCAAACAGCATTCGAGACGATCAAACATCGTCCCGGAGATTTGAAAACACAAATTCAGATGTAGCGTGGAGTTTGGTCTTCGCAGACAGCTCTTGTTATGAATTTGGCACAATCGTGGTTGCGGATTGTGTGGCCAAAATGGAAGCCATGCGGGCAATGCTTCTTGTGGTAAATTCGTTCGTTTCTGCAGAAGAGTAATATTTATATCAATGTTTGAGTGTTCCACGCCAACGCTCTCTTGCGCTTGATTATGAATGACTATATCAATAACTAACTAGTTACTTATGGCCGTCGATCTCTTGGATTGACTGGGTCTTTATGGGAGAAAACAATGAATATGCACGTCAAAAAATTGTCGTTGCCATCCTCACCCAAAGAGTTTGGGTTTTATGTGAACGGGCAGTCGATTGCGGCAGGCGAACGTGAGGTTTTCGAGCGTTCCTCACCCGGGCATGACGTGCCAGTTACGCAGATCCCAAAATGCACAAATGCCGATCTTGATGATGCAGTTGCCGCCGCGCGGAACGCGTTTGAAGATCGCAGATGGTCCGGCCTTTCCGGCGGTGAGCGAGCTGATGTTTTGCTAAAAGTGGGCGCTCTCATTCGTGAACGAATTGATGAGATAGCCTATTGGGAAACCTTGGAAAACGGCAAACCCATAAGCCAAAGCCGCGGTGAAGTTGGCGGATGTGCCGGCATGTTTGAATATGCTGCTGGTCTTGCACGTAGTTTGCACGGCGACAGCTTCAATAACCTTGGCGACGACATGATGGGCATTGTAACCCGCGAGCCGATTGGTGTTGTTGGCATCATTACGCCATGGAATTTCCCGTTTCTGATTTTGTGTGAGCGCGTACCTTACATTTTGGCATCTGGCTGCACCATTGTCGCAAAGCCATCCGAAGTAACAAGCGCAACCACACTCATTCTTGCTGAAATTCTAACTGATGCGGGTCTACCCGACGGCTGTATGAATGTTGTTACAGGCTCCGGCAGCACAATCGGCCAAGGGCTGATTGATCATATGGATATCGATATGGTGTCCTTCACAGGTTCTACGGCTGTTGGGCGCAACTGTGTAAAAGCTGCTGCCGGCAATTTTAAGAAATTGGGTTTGGAACTTGGCGGAAAGAACCCACAAATTGTGTTTGCTGATGCTGATCTTGAGGACGCCGCAGATGGTGTAGCGTTTGGCATAGCCTACAATACGGGCCAATGTTGCGTTTCCGGTTCCCGCTTGATTATTGAAAGATCTGTTGCTGAAAAATTTGAAAAAATGGTCGCAGCAAAGTTGGAAAAAGCAATTATTGGTGATCCGCTAGATGAGAGTACACAAATTGGCGCTATCACTACAGATGCACAAAATACAACAATAACAAGCTATATCGACAAAGGAAGAGCCGAGGGGGCCCGACTGGTGAGCGGCGGAAATGTGGTCGACATGGGCAAGGGTCAGTACATCGCGCCAACGATCTTTGGCGACGTGACAAAAGATATGGCAGTTGCCCGTGAAGAGATTTTCGGCCCTGTTTTGGTCAGCATGCCATTTGATACGGTTGACGAAGCAATCGCGCTGGCAAATGATACAGAATATGGATTGGCAGCTAGCGTTTGGACCAAGAACATCGACAAAGCGCTTACGGTGACACGCCGGGTGCAAGCAGGACGTTTTTGGGTGAATACTACTTTGTCTGGTGGGCCAGAACTTCCGCTTGGCGGCTTCAAGCAATCTGGTTGGGGCAGAGAAGCGGGGAAATACGGAGTTGAAGAATACACCCAGATTAAATCTGTCCATATTGAGATTGGTAAACGCACGCCTTGGATTGAATGATGAGCTTTGCCGGATATGACTATGTAATCGTCGGTGGTGGGTCTGCCGGTTGTGTGTTGGCCGCTCGCCTTAGCGAGAATGAAGCCTTGCGCGTTTTGCTCATTGAAGCAGGTGGCAAAGACAATCATCCACTCATCCATATGCCAGTTGGGTTTGCAAAAATGACGACTGGGCCCCACACATGGGGCTTAAAAACTGCACCACAAGAGCATGCGAATATGCGTGAAATAGAGTATGCGCAAGCGCGTGTTCTAGGTGGTGGTAGTTCCATCAATGCAGAGGTATTCACACGTGGTGATCCCTCGGACTATAACCGTTGGGCTAGTGACGAAGGCTGCGATGGTTGGTCGTTTGATGAAATCAAAAAATATTTCATCAGGTCTGAGGGAAACACCATTTTATCCGGTGAGTGGCATGGTACAGACGGTCCTCTCGGAGTCTCAAATCTGGCAGATCCGCAACCGATGACGCGGGCATTTGTACAATCCTGTCAGGAGTTGGGAATTCCGTATAACCCTGATTTCAATGGCAAGACACAGGCCGGTGCTGGAGTTTATCAAACGACGACCAAGGACGCGAAACGTTGCTCTGCTGCGGTTGGCTACTTGAAACCTGTGATGCATCGCAAAAACCTAACGGTGGAGACTGGATGCCTCGTTCTGCGTGTGATTGTTGAAAACGGACGCGCCACCGGTGTTGAGTATGAACAAAAAGGTGCGATTGAAATTGCAAATGCAGATCAGGAGGTCATCTTAACTTCTGGTGCAGTTGGTACGCCGAAACTTATGATGTTGTCAGGGATTGGCCCTGCAGCTCATTTGCAAGAACACGACATTGAGGTTGTGCATGATTTGCCTGGTGTTGGTGAAAACCTGAACGACCACTATGGTATTGATATTGTTGCTGAACTTACCGGGCACTACAGTTTGGATAAATATAACAAACCGCATTGGGCTCTATGGGCTGGTGCCCAATACTACCTCTTTAAATCGGGGCCAATTGCGTCAAATGTAGTTGAAGGTGGAGCATTTTGGTTTGCGGATGAAAACGCCGCTGTTCCCGATTTACAGTTTCATTTCCTAGCCGGGGCAGGGGCTGAAGCAGGCGTGCCAAGTGTGCCAAAAGGGTCGTCAGGCATAACCCTAAATTCTTATACTGTGCGTCCCAAAAGTCGCGGTTCAGTTAAACTTCGCTCGGCCAATCCATCAGATTTACCGGTTGTTGATCCAAACTATTTGGCGGAACCAGATGATCTTAAAATATCGGTAGAGGGCGTAAAAACCAGCCTTGATATTTTTGCGCAACATTCGCTGCAAAAATATATCAGGAAGGTTCACTTCCCTGATAGCTCGGTGAAATCCCAAGCGGACTTTGAGGCGTATGCAAGGCAGAACGGACGCACATCCTATCATCCATCAGGTACCTGTAAAATGGGCGTGGACGAACTATCTGTCGTGAACCCTAAACTTCAAGTGCACGGGATTGATGGTTTGCGAATTTGCGATAGCTCGACAATGCCAAGCCTGATTGGTTCAAACACAAACGCACCAACCATTATGATCGCAGAAAAAGCCTCAGATATAATCCGAGGCAATATGTAGATCGCCTAAGTGCAAATGCTTAGTCTTGGGCGGCCGTTGGCCGCCCTTTTCGTTAGTCCCAATCCGGTGCGTAGGGGACCAATTCTTTCGTCACAATCCTGTAGTTCTGGTGGGTCAAGGCATCGATGCGCGCCATATCTATGTTGGACAATGTAAAATCCATAACGTCAAAATTCGCCTTCAGGTTTTCGCGTTTGGTTGACATGGTATTTATGGAAACGCCTTTTTGAAGTATCCACCGCAGGACAATCTGTGCGGCAGACTTGCTATATGCTTTCCCGATTTCCGCAAATGCTGGGTTTTTAAAAACTTCTCCTCGGGCAACCGAGCAATAAGAGGCAAGTGGGATTCCGGTATCAATCGCTGCATTTAACAAGATTTCCTGGTTAAGCAGGGGGTGAAATTCAACTTGATTGGTTACTATTGGCGTTTCGATCATCTGTTTGGCATCTCGCATCATTTGCGCAGTAAAATTTGAGACGCCGATGTGTTTGGCTAAGCCTGCTTTTTGAGCCTTTTCTAGCAATTGCAGAGGTCCTTGAATGTTGCCATCCGCTGGTGGCCAATGCAGCAGCAATACGTCTGTACAATCGATTTCTAAGAATTTTAGACTTTGCTCCACCGATGGAAGAAATTTGTCATCAGAAAAATTGCTAAGGTCTACCTTTGTGGTGATGAGTATTTTATCGCGGCGCAGTCCTGTGGCCTTTAGCGCTGAGCCTGTATCCTTTTCGTTTCCATACATTTGTGCCGTGTCGAATGCGCGGTAGCCAACCTTGGCGGCATGACCAATTGCGTCGTGCAGTTCTTTGCCTTTCAAAGGAAAAGTTCCAAAGCAGCGTTGGTATGTTTCAGTGAAATAGATGCTCATTTTTTTCTCTTATGTTATAGCGAATTGATGGCTTTTCGGATCCGATTTTGGATTGCATCTTGATCGTTGAAGATAAGGCTGTCATAAAATAACTAGTTAGTTACTTTACAACGACCGGGGTAGGCATGTCAAAACTGAAAACTGCAAGTGCAGCAGTGAGTTCAATACAAGATGGCGCAACGATTGCTGTCAGTTCCTCCAGTGGTTTGGGATGTCCAGATGCCGTACTTGCAGCCATTGGCGCGCGTTTTGAAACTGAGGGCGCCCCGAAGAATTTGACATCGATTCATCCTATCGCTGCGGGTGATATGTTTGGCACCAAGGGTGTTGACCATATTGCGCGTCCGGGTTTGTTATCTCGCATAATCGGAGGGTCATATCCTTCCGGCCCTAGTAAAGCCGAACCACCGCTCATCTGGCAGATGATTTCGGCCAATCAAGTTGAAGCCTATAATGTTCCGTCCGGAATCGTTTTTGACATGTTGCGCGAGGGGGCGGCTAAACGACCCGGAGTCTTGACTAAAGTCGGTTTAGATACGTTCGTTGATCCAGACCAAGAAGGCAGCGCGATGAATGATGCCGCGCGCAAAAAGCCAATCGTCAAGCACATGGAATTTGAAGACGAAGACTGGCTCTATTTTTCCGCGATCAAACCCGATGTAGCGATCATTCGAGCAACGACTGCCGATGAAAAAGGTAATCTGAGTTTTGAACACGAGGGTGCATATCTGGGCTCAATGGAAATGGCGCTCTCGGCGCACAACAATGGCGGCTTGGTGATCGCACAAGTGAAGCGTGTCGCTGCTGCTGGAAGCATTCGGCCGCATGATGTTCATGTGCCTGGAATTTTGGTGGACGTCATTGTTGAGGCTCCTGACCAGTTGCAGACAACTGCAACAGCATATGATCCCGCGATTTCCGGTGAAGTAACGCGCTCCATGTCTTCTTTCAATACGGTTGAATTTAATGTTGGAAAGGTGATTGCTCGCCGTGTCGCCCAGGAGCTGACAGATCAATCTGCCGTCAATATTGGCTTTGGCATTTCCGCAAATGTGCCACGAATTTTGGCTGAAGAAGGACTACATGGCGCAGTCACTTGGGTTATTGAACAAGGTGCCGTCGGCGGAGTTCCGCTGTTGGATTTCAAGTTTGGGTGCTCAGCAAATGCGGAAGCTTTTGTTCCATCTCCTCACCAGTTTTGTTATTTTCAGGCTGGAGGATTTGATGCCTCGCTTTTGTCATTCCTAGAAGTCGGTAAAAATGGGTCAGTAAATGTATCGCGGCTTGCCTCGATTCCGCATCGAACGGCAGGAGCTGGAGGATTTGTGGATATTACGACGCGTGCCCGAAAAATTGTGTTTTCCGGTAATTTCAATGCAGGTGCAAAGATGTCCATTTTTGATGGCCTCCTGCAGATTGAAAAAGAAGGCAAGGTTGCAAAGTTTGTAGATGAAGTGGATCAGGTTTCTTTCTCCGGCCGTCGCGCGTTCGAGCAAGGGCAGGACGTTACTTACGTTACAGAACGCTGCGTTCTTAAACTTATCGATGGGCGTTTAACTGTTACGGAAATCGCTCCCGGTTTGGAGTTAAAACAAGACATATTGGATCAAGCGGCAACGGAACTTTTGGTCTCGGATGATCTCAAAACCATGGACGCCAATTTGTTCCGCGAAGCGCCAATCGGTTTGAAATTGGAGAGAAAGCGTGCCTGATGAAAAGGTGAAGTTTTTCGAATTAACTGTTGACGATCATGTCGGCATTTTAAAGATCAAAAAGCCAGAACGTTTGAATGCTTTGTCTGCGGAAATGGTGGATGAGTTATTCGATCAATGCCGCGCTATCGAAAAGCGAGATGACATTCTAGTTTTGGTGCTCACGGGGGAGGGGAAAGCCTTCTGTGCCGGCGGTGATATTGATGCATGGAGTTCTGAAAGCGCCCAGGACTTTGGAAGGCACTGGATCAGAAATGGCCATGATGCCTTTGACGCTTTGGCAAGACTTCGCCAACCGGTCATCGCTGTTTTAAATGGCCACACACTTGGTGGTGGCTTGGAATTAGCAGCCTGTGCCGACTACCGTGTGGCAGAAGAACATGTAAAAATTGGCCAACCCGAAACAGGGTTAGGCATTATTCCAGGATGGTCAGGCACGCAGCGGGCTGTTCGCCGGTTTGGTGCGCAAGCTGTGCGAAAGATGGCTTTGTTTGGAGTTATCTATACGGCGGATCAAGCATCGGCAGAGGGAATTGTAGATCTTGTCGCCGAAAAAGGCGCGGGGGTCGAAGCTGCTCTTGAGCTGGCAAAATCTGTTGTTGCGCGCGGCGCGGAAGCCACTGAACTGACCAAAATGCTTATCAATACGGCTGAGGGGGAAGAGCGTGAGCGGGTCCTGGAAGCCTTAGCGGGTCGAATTGCAGCAGGTTCAAATGAAATAGTTGAAGGCCTTGCTGCATTTAAAGAAAAGCGGAAGCCTGAGTTTCCGATCTCTGGAACAAATAAAAAGGAATTACGCTAATGATGCGTCACTATGTTCACCTGCGTTTTAAGAAAGAAACGACACCTGAGATCAAACAAGGCTTGTACGATCAGCTTGCAGCCCTCTCAGGCCATATTGATGGAATTTTGGACTTTCAACACCGCGCAAATGTAAGCGTTGAAACGCCTTTAGTCCGTGATTTCAACGATATGTTTTGGTTCGACTTTCGCGACTCTGTTGTCCGAGATACGTATCTGGTAGATAGCGAGCATCAGGCTGTTGGTGGTCAAATCGTAGCTGAAGTCGAAGGCGGTCCCGACGGCGTATTCGTCTGTGATATCGAACTGTAACCGCATAAATGCTGATCAATAGCCCAATCGCGCATTCAGGGCGACGGGCACAAACTTATTTGTAAACCATCAGTTTATTAGCGCCTTCTTGGACCATTTTGCCGTGCTGGTTCGTCACAGCGAAATCGAGCGAAATGATTGCTCTTTCTCTGGATTTTGGTGCTGAAATATCAAGTATCCGTACAGAAGATTTTATCGTGTCGCCGATGACCACTGGCGCACTAAACCTCCAATTCCAACCCAGTGATGCTTGTGCTTTAAACTGAACATCCGCTTGGTTCTTAAGCCCATCAACCAGAGATAAAATCAACAGACCGTGCGCTACACGACCCGAAAATCCATGACGCTTCGCGGCCTCTTCATCCATATGAATTTCAAAACGGTCACCGGTCAAATTTGCAAATGTATCAATGATTTGAGCGGTGATTGGGAGGGAAGGCGTAGAATACTTATCTCCGACTTTGACATCCTCGTAGCCGTATAAACCTTTGCTCAGGTGCCGTTCAATTTTTGTCATATTTATTCCGGTGTGGGTGCATCTTCGCGTAGTAAACCCTGTGCTTTGAGTGTTGACCAGAACTCTGTGGGAATTGGGTGGCTAAACCATTTTAAATTTTGTGCCAATTGCTCGACCGTGCGAGTGCCAGCCATAAAGCTTGGTATTGCAGGGTGCGCTACGACAAACTGCAAGGCAGCAGCGGGTAGGGGTACGTTATACTCAGCGCATACAGCTTCAATTTTGCATGTGCGATCCATGATTTCCGATGACGCTGGAGCGTAATTGTATTTAGCGCCTTCTATCGCTCCTGTTGCCAAAATCCCCGAGTTGAAACCGCCGCCCAATACCACGGCTGCGCCACGTTCCACACAAAGCGGAAGAAATTTATCTTGGGATTCTTGCTCCAGCAATGTGTAGCGGCCGGCAAGGAGGAAGCAATCAAAGTCACGTTGCTCGAGCGCTGCGTGACAAACTTCCCATTCATTGACGCCAACACCAATGGCCTTTACGACGCCCTCGTCTCTGAGCTTGCTCAAGGCTTTCCAGCAGCCATCCATTGCTTGTTTGAAAACTTCAGTCTGTTCGCTGCCGCGAGTAAACACATCAATATCGTGGATAAAGCAAATGTCCATGCGTTCCAGATTTAGCCTTTGGAGGGAGTCTTCAAAGGAACGCATGGTACCGTCGTATGAGTAATCGAAATACGGGCTGAAACGCCCGGCATTTGTCCAAGGCGCATAATCGATGTCGGCCTTGGCTGCCGGTTTTAAAACGCGCCCGACTTTGGAAGACAAAATAAACTCTTCCCGCTCTTTCCAGCGTAATGAGTGGCCGGTGCGGAGTTCCGCCAGGCCATGTCCATACATGGGGGCTGTGTCGAAGTACCGAATGCCAGCATCCCAAGCGTGCTGGAACATGGCGTCAGACGTCTCTTCATCAATCTCGCGAAAGATGTTGCCAAGTGGTGCTGTGCCAAAACCGAACGGTGTGACTTCAAGATCAACGCGGCCAAATTTTACTTTGTCATGCGGATTCATTAGGCTCTCCCATAAGTAACTGTTTAGTTATTTACACTTCTTGAACTCGCACTTCAAGTGAATTCTGGTGATGGCTTAAACGCTTGACCCATTGCAGTTCGATCCATATAAGTAACTATATAGTTACCGGAGAGAAATATGTTCCAAAACGAAATGCATCAACAAGTTAGGGAGGTTACCCGAGACTTTGCAAACGACGTTATTCGTCCCGTTGCAGAAGAATTGGATCGTGAGGAACGCTTTCCCCGTGAAATTTACGAGCAGATGGCAGAGTTAGGCCTCTTTGGAATTTGCGTTCCTGAAGAGCTTGGTGGCCCTGGGTTTGATACGGTCACATATGCCCTCGTGATGGAAGAGTTGTCGAGAGGATATGCCTCTGTTGCAGATCAATGTGGATTGGTTGAATTGATCTCAACATTGCTTGTTGAGCATGGCACTGACGAGCAAAAAAGTGATTGGCTTCCTTCAATTTTGTCGGCAAAGAAACTTGCCGCATATTGCATAACTGAACCGGAAGCAGGGACAGATGTGTCGGGAATCCGGTCGTCAGCGGTGCGTGATGGAGATGGCTGGATTCTGAATGGTGATAAGATCTGGATTCACAATGCACCTGTCGCCGATGTTGGATTTGTATTAGCCCGAACCGACAAAGAAGCGGGGCATCGCGGTATGTCCATCTTTATTGTTGATTTGAACCAACCTGGAATTGAGCGAGGTCCGAAGGAACACAAAATGGGGCAGCGCGCCAGCCAAGTTGGGGCGTTGGTGTTTGATGATGTTCGCCTGCCATCGAACGCACTTTTGGGCGTTGAGGGACGTGGATTCCATATGATGATGAGCGTCCTGGATAAAGGACGTGTTGGAATAGGTGCATTGGCAGTTGGCATTGGCCAAGCTGGCCTTGAGGCGGCTGTGGAATACGCGGCTCAGCGAAAACAATTCAAAAAACCAATCGCTGAGTTCCAAGGAGTTCAATGGTTGCTTGCAGATATTGCAAAGGATGTGGAAGCCGCGCGGCTTTTGGTCCATAGCGCAGCATATAAAATCGATATTGGCGCAGATGCCACCAAAGCATGTTCAATGGCGAAGTGTTTTGCGGGAGATATGGCTGTGGCACGCAGCGCCGACGCGCTACAAGTGTTCGGTGGTTCAGGCTACATTCGCGGCTTTGAAGTTGAACGTTTGTATCGGGACGCGAAAATCACACAGATTTATGAAGGTACAAATCAAATCCAGCGTATGATAATTGCACGTGAACTTTTATCCAAAGGGGCAAGTGCATGAACAAACAGGTTGCGCTCGTAACCGGCTCAAGTCGCGGCATAGGACTGGCCACTGCCATGGAGCTCGCGCGGAAGGGTTTTTCTGTTGCAGTGAATGGGCCACTTGATGATGCAGAGTTAGATGCCGCTGTCTCGGCGGTAAGCGCTTACGGCGTACAAGCGGTAAAAGCCGTATGTGATATATCAAATGTTTCAGGCCATGAAGAACTCTTAGGAGACATCGAGAGCGCATTAGGTCCACTTACAACGCTGGTCAATAACGCTGGTGTAGGGGTGTTGAGCCGCGGAGACCTGCTTGATGTCACCGAAGAGAGCTACGACCGCTGCCTTTCAATTAACACCAAAGCGATGTTCTTTCTATCGCAAGCTTTTTCTCGTCGCCTTGTCAGCAGACAACGCGATGATGAACTGTTTTATTCGATCGTCAATGTCACCTCTTCCAACGCCGAGGCTGTGGCCGTGCAAAGAGGTGAATATTGCGCATCAAAAGCTGCCGCAGGGATGATTTCGAAGACGTTTGCAGTTCGCCTTGGAGAAGAAAACGTCGCTGTCTATGACGTTCGGCCCGGCCTCATTGCAACAGAGATGACGGCACCCGTTATTGCTCAATATGAGCAGCGCGCGAAAGATGGGCTAACATTGTTTCCGCGCATCGGCCAGCCTCAAGACGTTGGAAAAATCATTTCAACCCTCGTATCAGGCGAATTGCCGTATACCACTGGCCAAACAATCTTCGCGGATGCGGGGATGTTGGTGTCTCGCTTTTAACGAGGAACGCATGAAAATCTCTTTGCCAAATTCTGACGGGCATATGGCCGACCATCAGCTGACAGGAATTCCAATTCTCGGCGCGCCTTTGCCGAAAAAAACAGTTCGGACTGTATTTTCTGCGGCACATGTGGTCGCGGATCCGTTTGCTGAGAACGATCCTGGTGGCAAGGCTGCCGTAGATTGGGATGCTACTATGGAATTTCGTCGTCACCTCGATGGTTTGGGCTTAGGTATTGCCGAGGCAATGGATACGGCTCAGCGTGGAATGGGTCTGGATTGGCCGGGTGCTCTGGAATTGATCACGCGGACCAAACAAGAATTGCCGGATGCCTTGGTGTTCAATGGTGCAGGAACTGATCATTTAGATCCGGCCAATGCCCGAACTCTGGATGAAGTGAAGCGGGCCTATCTAGAGCAAGTTGAAGCCATTCAGAAGGTCAATGGCCGCATCATTTTAATGGCCAGTCGTGCTCTGACCAAAGTTGCTGAATCGCCTGAAGACTACGTCTCAGTTTACTCGGATGTTTTGGCGGCCTGCGATCAACCAGTTATTTTGCATTGGTTGGGTGATATGTTTGATCCAGCACTGGCAGGTTATTGGGGCAGTGATACGTTCGAAAGGTGCATGGAAACGGCGCTCGCTGTCATTGATCAGAACCAAGCTAAAGTGGATGGAATCAAAATCTCGCTTTTGGACAAGGACAAGGAAATTGCCATGCGTCGCCGTTTACCCGGCGGAGTGATTATGTATACCGGTGATGACTTCAACTATCCGGAACTTATTGCTGGCGATGATGAAGGATTTTCGCACGCATTACTTGGCATCTTTGATCCACTCGCATCAGTCGCAGCGCATTCGATTGGTATTCTTGGGAAGGGCGATAGCTCAGGGTTCCGCAGTGTGCTTGATCCAACTGTTCCTTTGGCTCGCCGTATTTTCCGGGCGCCAACCCAGCATTACAAAACCGGCGTAGTGTTTCTTGCATGGCTGAATGGCTTTCAGGACCACTTTGTGATGCTCAACGGCGCGCAAGCTTCGCGATCTTTGCCGGATTTTGTAGACATGTTTAAAATGGCGGACGCATGTGGTGTGCTCCGAGATCCAGAAGTTGCGTGTGATCGGATGCGCCGACTGCTTTCGGTTTACGGAGCCTGACATTGCGCGATTTTTCCAACGACCATTCCATGCTGGCGCTAAACACTGCAAGCTTAGGACATAATGTAGATGGTCATGGTGCGGGGTGGTCAACAGAACAGGTTATTGAGGCCTGCTCAAAGAAGGGCTACGGCGGCATTACATTTTGGCGCCGGGAAATTGGTGGCCGGGCGCACGAGATAGGAAATCGTGTTCGTGATGCGGGCATGCAGGTAAGCGGATTGTGCAGGACGCCATTTTTGACTGGCCCATTAGCTCCACCAAATCACCAGGCGATCATGGAAGATTTTCGCGCTTCAATCGAAATGGCACATGCTCTTGAATCCAGTGTTCTTACAATTGTTACCGGCGGTGTGATCGAAGGTAGCCACTCAATCACCGACAGTCTTAAACGTGTGCAGGAGATCGTGGCTGAGGCAGCATCAATTGCTGCGCAAGCAAATGTAACCTTGGCACTGGAACCATTGAACCCTGTCTATGGCGGTAACCGATCCTGTTTAGTGACCGTTCGTGATGCGCTTGATATGTGTGAAGAGATTGGTGAACCCAATGTACAGATTGCCATAGATGTCTACCATGTCTGGTGGGATACATCGATTGGCAAGGAACTCTTTCAACGTGGCCAAGGTAAAATTGCCGGCTACCACTTGTGTGATTGGCTTGCTGACACCAGCGATGTTTTGCTGGATCGCGGAATGATGGGCGATGGTGTCGCTGATTTGAAGTCACTCCGTGCTAGCGTGGAGGATGCAGGATATGATGGCTATTGCGAAGTCGAAATATTCTCTGCAGACAATTGGTGGAAACAAGACCCCGATTTTGTTCTTGATACCATCGTTGAACGGTTCAAAACTGTTTGCTAGTCAATGCTTTGAAATTAAATAATATTTATGAATTCTGGTTAGGTCACAAAACTGTGACTCATCCATGATCCCTCGTGAAGCGTATCCGTTTTAAGAACAAGTTTTACTCAACGAAGGATTCGACTTCAGATGATCAAACCGTTTTCTAAGATTTTCAAACCCGTTGCCCTCTCAGCTATTCTGGCGACTGGGGTTCTTTCTGGTGCTTCAGCCGAAGTTGTTGGTTTTGCCGGAGGTTGGAAATCTGTAGATTTTCGGAGCATACCGAAGACAGAATATAGCTTTGGCGGCAGCACGCTTGGTATCAAGGCAGCTAAGAGTTCTTCAGTAATATATAAAGCAGTTCCTGAGGCATCGCGCCAAGCTACCCAGGCTGCATGGAATTGGGCGGTCCAAAATTCTGTTCCGGCAACAAATCTTGCAAAAAAAGGTGGTGATGACCGCAACATCGCATTGTATTTTGTTTTCACCGATAAAAAAACAGCAGCGCGTGCGGGAAAAAACCCCAATATTAAACGCCTTTTGACAAGGCGAAGCAGTCGCATGCTGATTTATGTAGCGGGTGGAAGCCAGAGCGCGGGAAGTTTTATTCCAAGCCCCTATTTCAGTGGTCGCGGAACAACTGTTGTTAAGCGAAGCGCCGGCACCGGGTCATTTTCTGAAAGCGTAAATCTGGCAGATGATTATCGCCGTGCTTTTGGCAATGAGCCCGGCGTTCTAGTAGGGCTGGCGATATCGTCGGATTCCGACGATACCGGTGTTGTTTCTCAATCATCGTTGGGCTCGATAAGCCTCAACTGATTCAAGGTGCTTCAAAATCCGGCGTTTAGCGCTGGATTTTGATCTGTACGTTAGATCGACCATATTTTTTGACGAGGCTATAGAGGCGCTTTGCATTTTTAGTGTGGAGGCGAACACAGCCATGGCTTGCCGGCCTTCCCAGACGCTTCACATAATTCGTGCCATGAACGGCATATCCGCGATGAAAGAATACCGAATAAGGCATTGGTGACATGTTGTATGACCGCGAATACCACATTTTGTGAGTGCGTGTGGGTTTGTAGGAGCCTGTAGGTGTGCGGTACCCACTACGCCCGGTCGAGACCTTCCAAGAATGGCGCGGAATTCCATTTATATAGACCCGCATTTTTTGATCCGAAATGTCCACTTTGGCAACAACTTTTGCCGCTTCTGCATTGTTCAGGCCAAAGGGCAGCGCTAGCACAAGGGTAAGTGCGAACAGCAGCGCAGTTTTCTTCAACGAGTTTATTGTCATGTAAAATCCCCCAATAGGTATTTGCTTTGATAAGGGAGTTTAATTCATGTGAAGTTTAAGTTGAGTAAATGATTCATCCCATGCTTCCAACAGCCTGAAATTTCTATGAATTTCCTAGTTCGAAGCGCAGGTGATGCAAGATGTCACTGCCGGATCGATTTCGAGCCGTTTAATGGCTATTGGTTCGTCACATTCAATGCAAAAGCCAAAGTCATTGTCCGCCATGCGGCTCAATGCGCCAACAATTCGCCTCAAATCTGCTTCTCGTTTACGTTGATGTGCCTGAGACATCGCTTGGACCTGCATAGCATCCATGCGTGATAATCGCCCAACAGATTGCTGATCCAGCTCAACTGGCGCTCGGTCCAGTTCAGTCAGCTGAGCTGCTTTTTCCAGCTCCAGTTTCAATGCAAAAAGCGCTTGTTTGAATGTTGCCAGCTGCATTTTCGTAAACACTTCATCCATAAACCAATTGCTCCCTTTAATCTAAAAGGTTGAGAAGAGCGTACTCCAAATCCCTGTAGATGTTCAAAATGAAGAATAGTGATGGACCCAGTATTCAGAAACAAACCGTTCCATACCGGATGGAATGTGGGCCTCGTTCCAATTCTCGCCTGTAAAACATTTAAGCGATTCTATGTTTTCCCAGACAGAAATCATTACGTACTCATTAGCTGTCCCTAGTGTCGGCCTGCCTATCTGTGCCGAAATAAAACCACTTGCCCCTGCAAACGCGTTTAAGGATGTGGATTGGAATAGTGTTTCAAACTCTTCCTTTAAATCCTCAGGAACTCTTACTCTAAAAATACGTGTGATCAATTTGATCTCCTAAAACACACAAATACCCTACGTTTGCTCAAACTGTTGCACTTTGCGTGAACTCTTCCAAGAATCGTTTTCCTTTGTTTGTTCCTGCGGCATGGCCAAGGCTGCGATTTTTGTCAGGCTCTACAAATGGAACTTAGACTGTAGTTTCAGGCCCCTAATTGGCTGCGTCATTCGGCATGTTGAAAATTCCGATGTGTGGAGATATGACGTGCGCAGTATTTTGTCATCTGGGAGCCCGTTCATGACGACGCTGATTATCGGCCTGGCCTTGTTTTTGGGGGTTCATTCCACACGTATATTTCTTGAACCGGTCCGTGTGCGTATCATCAACGCGTTTGGCGAAGGGCTTTGGAAAGTCGGATATACCTTATTGAGTGTAGCCGGTCTGGTTCTGATTGTTATCGGTTTTCGTAGCGCTTCTCTGGATTCAGTGGCTGTTTGGATTCCCCCATTTGCCTTTTTACATTTGGCGGCTCTCTTAATGCTGGTTGCATTCATTGTTTTGGCCGCAGCTTATGTGCCGGCAGGCCGCATAAAGGGTGCTTTAAAGCATCCAATGGTTGTCTCGGTCGTAATTTGGTCGGGCGCTCATTTGCTTATCAATGGGATGGAGCACGAGGTTCTGTTGTTTGGAGCCTTTTTTGTTTGGGCTGTGCTAAATTTCCTCTCCGC
The DNA here is from genome assembly GCA_045107035.1 of Hyphomicrobiales bacterium. GTDB lineage: Bacteria > Pseudomonadota > Alphaproteobacteria > Rhizobiales. Next base: position 2,824 of record JBGCFS010000209.1, on the reverse strand, counting down.
TCGATTTCGGGATCGGCAAATGAGGCTGACCTATATTCCAGGTCCATTGAGGAATGATTTCATCTGTATCGTCGTCGGTGTCGCGCTTTGGGCGGGCTTTGTTTTCTTTGCACATGAATGGCTTTTTGGCGTCGCACCGCTTGTTTGATTTAAAAGCTTGGCAGATGGCTAAGTTTTAATGCGTTTCTTGATTGCTTAAGAGCGGCGCAGGGGATAATGTCCGGCGAAATATCGGGCTGGGCGCATTTGTTGCGGTACCGGCCATCATTTGTTTAAGCAGCAAGGCCGATAATGTCTGATCAATTTGCAAGAGAGGTCGATGAAGACCTCCGCAGTGAATACCTCAAGAGAATCTGGGATCGTTTCGGCGTTTTCATAATCGCTACTGCGGTAATTATAATCGTTGCAACAGCGGGTTACCGTGGTTGGAGCTACTTCAATGAGCAGGCAGCACAGACTGCTGGCGATTCCTTTATGGACGCGTTGCAGTTGGCCGAAGATGGCGAAGATGCGGAAGCGCTGAAGGCTTTTCAGTCTATCGCTGAAAGTAGCCATGACGGGTATGCCGCTCTTGCTCGTTTTCGTATTGCCACAGAATTGGCAAGCGAAGGCAATGTTGAAGAAGCGATTGCCGAGTTTGACAAGATCGCCGAAACGACAACGAGCAATGAATTGAAGGCTATGGCGAATATGCGCGCTGGCCTACTTTTAGTGGATAGCGGAACCTTGGAAGACGTTCAAAGTCGATTGGCAGTCCTGTCCAATCCAAACAGCGCTTGGCGACACAGTGCTAGAGAATATATTGCATTGTCAGCTTATAAGGCCGGTGATCTTGAAACCGCCACATCTACGTTGGATTTGATCTTGGAAGATCAAGAATCGCTGCAGAGCGTTCGCTCGCGTGCCCAAATTTTGAAAACTCTGGTTGAAAGTGCGGGTAGCAGCTAGTCTTTGGATTGCTGACAGATTGAAGAGCTGAAATATGAGCAACATCATTGCGAGACACTTTATGCCCCAAAATGGCCGTGGCGTGGTTGGAGCCAAATACGTCAAATTTAGTCTTTTGGGTGCGGTACTCGTCTCACTTGCTGGTTGCGCTGGCATCGATGTGCTTGCAGACGGCGTAAAGAGCATAAACCCGTTCGCAGAAGAAGAGCAGCTATTACCTGGCGCTCGTCGTGAAGCATTGCCAATGTCTGACCCAATGGTTGTAGATGGTGTTCGCACAGCATCCATTAGTCCCGCTGCATCGTTTGCAAATTGGAATAATCCTTCGGGCAATGAAGCCAACAATCCTGGCAATGTTGCTCTTGCAGGCGGCGGCAGTGGCCGTGTGTGGTCAGCTCAGGTTGCAGAACGTCCTGGTCGTCGTGGCATTCGCAACTCATCTGGTCCCGTTGTGGAGCAGGGCCGCGTCTACGTGTATGATCCCAAAGGTAATGTCACAGCTTCATCGCTGTCTGGAGGCTCTCGTCTGTGGCGCGTATCTCTGAAGCCAGAGGGTGAAAAGCAAGCAGCTCCTGGTGGTGGTATTGCGTCAGGCGGCGGATTTGTTTACGCCGCAACCGGCTACAGTGAAGTTGTGGGTTTAATCGGTGGCAATGGCAGTGAAGTGTGGCGCTACGATCTTGGTGAACCCGCTCGCGGTGCGCCAACATATGCTGGTGGCCGAGTTTTTGTTGTGACAATCAGCAATGAAGTTGTGGCGTTGTCGGCTGCTGATGGAACACTCCTATGGACATATACAGGTATCCCAGAAGTCGCTGGATTGCTTGCCGCTTCCAGTCCTGCTGTTTCAGGTTCAACTGTAGTGGTTCCGTATTCTTCTGGCGAAATTATCGCATTTGACGTTGAAAGTGGCGATCCAAAATGGAGTGACGCGGTTGTGCGCTCCAATCGTAATTTAGCAGTCTCGGGCCTATCTGATGTATCAGGTTCACCTGTTATTGCAGATGGCGTTGTTTTTGCGACCGGAGTCTCAGGGCGCACCATTGCTGTAAACCTTAAAACCGGAGAGCGGTTGTGGGAGCGCAACATTGGCTCAAGTTTCACACCAATTGTTTCCGGCAATGCCGTATTTATTCAGGATCTGCAGGATCGGATGATCGCTCTGGACCGAAAAACTGGTGAAGGTTTGTGGATCGCTGAACTACCTGTCGTACGCAAGAAGCGTTCTCGTACAGCATGGGCGGGCCCTGTGCTTGCTGGTGGTGCGTTGTGGTCTGCTTCAAGTGACGGGCGTATTGCATCTGTTGATGCAACTGGTGGCCAATTGCTTGGAACACGTGACATTAATAAGGATGTCTTCCTAAAGCCAATCGCGGCTGGTGGCAGACTTCTTCTCCTTGCCGGTGACGGCACCATGATGGCCTATAACTAGGGTCAGATTACCTCCTTTTGGACTACCAAAAATGTTTACTGTCGCAATTATCGGACGCCCCAATGTGGGTAAGTCTACGCTGTTCAATCGGTTGGTCGGCAAACGGCTTGCACTTGTCGATGACACTCCTGGCGTAACGCGTGACCGGCGCTCTGGTGACGGCAAAATTGGTGATATCGAATTTAATATCATCGATACAGCGGGTCTTGAGGTTGCGGATGTCGATAGTCTTGAAGGGCGTATGCGCGCCCAAACCGAGGCCGCCATCCAAGAGGCAGATATCTGTCTTTTTCTGATTGATGCGCGCATTGGAGTGACACCACCCGATGAGCACTTCGCGGATTTGCTTAGATTGAGCGGAAAGCCGATCGTTCCTGTTGCCAATAAGGCTGAGGGAAAGAAAGGCGAGTCTGGCTTTTACGAAATGTATAGTCTTGGCTTTGG